>JBFHWX010000006.1:0-43958 GCA_041599275.1 Desulfobulbales bacterium
ATCCCGCCGCCTTTCTGTACCACCTGGAAAGCGACCTGGTCACTGGCAGTTCCACGGACCTGCCCCTGCTCCTCGAACGGGTCTATGTGACGGAACCCGGGCAAACCGCTGACCTGCCGGCCCACCGGCTGACGCTGCACGGCCGCTTCAAGGACGGCACCATTTCCCTGCCCCAGGCCGAGCTGACCGCAAAGGGCAGCACCCTCTCCCTCGCCGGCGGTGAAGTCCGGTTTCCGGCGCCGGGCATTGCCATGGACCAGACCGCCATCGACCTCGACCTCCTGCTCGAAGCCGACGACATCGGCCTGCTGGCTTCCCTCTTCGGCAACTCTGCCGCCGGCGGCAGTCTGCGGGGCCGGGTGGCCCTCTCCGGCCCCATCCTGGAACCCAGCGGCTCCTACGATCTATTGGGCACCGACCTGCGCTGGACAAGCGGCATGGCCCCCTTCGAGCATGCACTCTTCACCGGCACCGCCGACCAGGGCATCCTGTCCCTGAATACCTTCGAGCTTCGCCAGCGCGACAACCGGGTGCACGGCCGGGGCACCTACCACCTGGGCAAGCAGACCCTGGAGTCCGTCGACCTGGGACTGTCCCTGCCCCACCCGGAACATCTCGCCCCACTGCTGCCCGCCGCGGCCGGCCTCCTGGGCAGGGTCGAAGCCCACCTCAGCGCCACCGGCCCGCTCCTCTCCCCCACGGCAAGGCTCGTCGCTTCCCTCACCGAAGGCTCCTACGGCGGCCGGCCGCTCGACAAGATCTCCCTTGTCCTTTCCAGCGACGGCCGCCGGCTCACGGTGGAAGAACTTCTGCTTGACAGCCGCGGTTTGCGGCTGGATTCGAGCGGCAGCGTCGACCGCGGCCCCGACGACCGCCGCTTCGATATCCGGATCGCCGCTTTCGGTATCGCGCGTAACGGCCTCGCCCTCGCTGAATTGCAGCGACCGGTCCTCGCGGTCTATGAGCGGGACCGCGGCCTGCGGGTCGACGAGCTGCTGCTGGCCGGGCCCGTCGGCTCCCTGCACGGTTCCGGCCGGCTCGACGCCGACGGCAGGTCCGCCCTCAACTTCTCCCTGCGCGACCTCACCACCGACCACGCCGGCCTGCCCACCGCCTGGACCGAATATTTCTCCTTCACCGATCTCGATCTCGACCTGAAACTGGCCGGCCGCCTGCAAAGCCCGCAAGCCGCCTTCTCGGGCTCGGTGCTGGGCCTCAGGGCACCGGAATCCAAGGCCACCTACGCCGGCACCTTCCGCGGTTCCTACCAGCGCGGCGAGGGTTTTCTCCTGGAAAAATCGGAACTCGCCGCCGCGCAGGGAGGGGACGCGGTCACTCTGCGCGGCCGGCTGCCCCTCGACCCCCTGGCCGCCGATCCCTTCCTGCCCGGCCCGCTCTCGGTTTCGGCCACCCTCTCCCTTGCCGATCTCGAATCCTTTGCCCGGCTGCTGCCGGAAAAATTCCGGGCCGCCGGCAACCTGCAATCCAGCCTCGAGCTCTCCGGCACCTGGGACCAGCCCCATGGCCTGCTGCAGATCGAAGGAAAGGAATTGCGTCCACCCCAGGGGCATACAGTCCTGCCCGCCGGGCCCTTCGGTCTGAAGGCAAGGCTTGCCGCCGACGGGCTCGCCCGCACCATCGAGCTTGCCGACCTGCGCCTCGCAGGCCCCGAACTCGATGCCTCCATAAAAGGCTCCTGGCATCTGGCCGAAGGCTTTCGGGCCGCCCTGCAGCGCAGCGAAGCCGGCGGCAGGCTGGATCTTAAAGGCACCATTGAAAGCCGCGACCTCGGCTGGCTGGCCCGGCACGTCCCCGCTGTCCGGCGACTCGGAGGCACCCTGCGGGTCGACGCCACCGTTTCCGGCCCGCCGAGAACCCCTGCCATGGAGGGCACCGTCCGCCTGCGTAACGGCGAGGTACGGCCCGCCTCCTCTTTCCCGCCGGTGCGGGCCCTGGCCCTCGACGCCAAACTTTTTCCGGATAAACTGGAAATAACCGATTCCAGCGGCGAACTGGGTGGTTCCCCCTTCCGGCTCACCGGCACCGTGGAGCACTATCTCTCCGCCGCCCCAGTGCTCGCCCTGAAGCTTGACGGCACCAACCTGCTGCTCTACCGGGAAGACGGGGTGAAAGTGCGCGCCGACACCGGTCTCGAGATAAAAGGCCCCCTGGACAGCCTGCTGGTCGCCGGCGACCTTTCCCTCACCGACGGCGCCTTCAGCAAGGATTTCGATTTCCTCTCGCCGTTGCGGGGCACCCGGCCACAACCCGAGGAAGACCTGGGACTCCAACTCTTTTCCATCCCCGAGCCCCCCCTGTCCCAGGCAAAATTCCGGATAAAGATCGGCGGCGCCCCCTTCCGCATCCGCAACAACGTGATCAAGGGCACGGTGCGGCCGGCTCTGAACCTCGGGGGCAGCGGCGAGTTACCGGTGCTCACCGGCAAGATCTACCTCGACCCCATGCAGGTCAGCATGCCCGCCGGCCGCATCCAGGTAAGCGGCGGCCTGGTCCGCTTTCAGGAAAGCGACCCGGACCGGCCGCTTCTCGACCTGGCGGCCAGCAGCCGCATGCAGGGCTACGACATCGCTATCCAGGTCCAGGGCCCGCTGGCCGAGCCGGCGGTGACCCTGTCCTCCTCCCCGCCCCTGCCCAACGACGAGCTCCTGCTGCTGCTGCTCACCGGCACGCCGCCCAAGAGTACCACCGCCGCGGCGGCGGCCCGCAAGGGGGGCATGAACGTCGCCCTCTACCTGGGGCGCGGCATGTTGCGCAAACTGTTCAACACCAACGGCGACCTCGACGAGACCATCCTCGACCGCTTCAGCCTCGAGATCGGCCGCGGCGTTACCCGGCTCGGCGAGGAAACCGTGGAAGCCCAATTTCGCCTGGCCGAAGACGTCTTCCGGGAGGACGACGTTTTATTCATCGTGGCGGAAAGAGACGTCTATGACGCCTTCAACTCGGGGGTGAAAATTGTTTTCCGGTTCAAGTAGAAAAATCCGCCAGGCCCGCCACCGCCTTTCCGTGCTTGCGGCGGCTTTGCTGCTCGGCTGTTTCCTTGGTGGCAGTCTTCCCGGTCCGGCGGCGGCCGACGAAATACCGGCGGCCACCCTCTTTGTGCCGTACCATGTGGAATTCGCCGGCAACCGTTTCTTCGGCGAAACCGCCCTGCGCGAAGCCGCCAGCCAGGAACTGGCCGACTTCGAAGCCCTTGGCCAACGCAAGGCCGAAGCCGACGACGCCGCCTTCCAGATGGAGCTGCTTTACCGCAAGAGCGGTTTCCCCTTCGCCATTGTGGAGTACAACATATCCCCCGACGGCCCGGCGCCCCGGCTCGACTTCATGATCAACGAAGGCCCCCGTACCCGGGTCAACCCGGTACTGTTCAGCGGCAACAAGGCCATGTCCTCGGAACTCCTGCGCTCCTATTTTTCCGCATCCGGCGGCCTGCGCCTCGACCTGGGGGGCGAGCTCTTCTACGTGGAGGCCAATGTCCGGCAGGCCCTCGAGGAGATCAAGACCCATTACCATGCCGAGGGCTACCGCGACCTGGAGATTGTCGCTCACCCTGCAGAATTCAATGAAAAGCGCAATCGGGTCACCCTGGCCTTCACCCTGAACGAAGGGGTGCGCCACCTGGTCCATGAGGTTTCCTTCTCCGGCACCGTGCCGGAGGAGGCGAAAGCTGGCCTTGCCTCCATTGCCGCGGAACTGCGCGGCGAACCATATTTCAAACGGCGGCGGGTGCTTCTGCGCAGCAAGGTCATCGACCTGCTCGGCACCCTGGGCTATCCCGACGCCGCGGCGCCGGTCAGCGAGAAACAGGGCGCCGCTCCCGGCCAGGTCGTCCTGCAGGTTGCCATCGAACCCGGTCCCCGGGTCACCCTCGCCGGTATCGAGGTGAGCGGCAACCAACGGACCAGGGAAAGCTTCATCGCCAACCGCCTCGTTGTCGAGGAGGGTGAAGTCTATGATCTCGGCCGCATGCGGGAGAGCTTCGACCGGCTCTACCGGACCGGACTCTTCTCAAAAGTTGACATGAGCCTCGCCCCGCTGGAAGAGGAAGGGGAGCGCCGCGTTATGGTGGAGTTGGAAGAGTATCCGGCCAAGGAGCTCTCCATGTCGGCGGGCTGGGGCTCCTACGAGATGCTGCGTTTGGGTTTCGGCTACCGGGACCGTAATTTCCGCGGTTCCGGCCGCATTCTGCGCACCGAGGGCCTGGTCAGCATGAAGGGCGAGCGAGCGGTGGTGGGTTTCACCGACCCCTGGTTTCTCGGCACCGAGGTGGTGGCCGACCTGCCTTTTTCCTACCAGCGCCGGGAAGAGCCTTCCTTCACCCGCGAGGAAATCGGCTCTTCCCTCTTGTTCTCCAGGGGGTTCGGCGAGAAGCTCACCGTCACCCTGGGCTACACCTTCCGGATGACGACGGTGAGCGACATCACCGGCGACATCACGGCGGAGAACTCGGATTCCGGCTACAACTACGCCAGCATAAAAGGGCAGGCAAGCTGGGATAGCCGCGACGACATCTTTTTTCCGACTTCCGGCGCCAAGAGCTTCGTCGCCGCCGAAACCGCCGACGCCGCCCTGGGCAGCCAGGTGGGCCTGCTGCGGCTGACCACCGGCTACCGCTATTACCGGCCGCTTTCCGAAAAACTCTCCCTTGGCCTGCGCTACAGCACCGGCCTCATCGTCCCAGGCCGCGACCAGGTCACCCTGCCGTTGGGCGAAAAATTCTTCAACGGCGGCGAGAGTTCCGTGCGCTCCTTCCAGGAATCCAGCATCGGCCCCCGGGCCGACACCGGCGAGGCCATCGGCGGCCTGGGCTTCAATGTCCTGAGCGTCGAGCTGCGCCGGCGGTTTGCCGCCAACTTCGGCGCCACCCTGTTTGCCGATCTCGGCAACATCGCCCCCAACCGCAGCCGTTTCGAGCGGGGGCTACCGCCCTACGCCTCGGGTTCCGAACTGCTGGACACCACCCTCGAGGATTTCTTCAGCGATCTGCGGCCCGCCGTCGGCCTTGGCTTCCTCTATCTGCTGCCCATCGGCCCCATCCGCCTCGATTTCGCCATCAACCCCGATGCCGACAAGCAGCGGAACGAAGACGACTGGGCCATGCACTTTTCCGTCGGTCTCGCCTTCTGATTCTCCCTGCTGCTCCTGCTCGCCTGTTTTCCTTGATTAGAACCAGGCACAAAAAAACGCCGCCGGCACAAAAGCCGGCGGCGTTTTTTCAAGAAAGGGAAAATGGAAAAAATCAGGAACGAAGGCTGCGGACAAAGGGGCCGACCGCCTCCGGCCCCTGGCTGTCCACCAACCGAATGGTCTCGGTGCCGATCACCGCGATGTCGGCCCGGCCCTCGAGAGAGGCCACGTCCTCCCGGCTGCGGATGCCGAAGCCGACGGCGATGGGCATGCCGGCGTTTTTCCGGCAGCGGCCGATGTACTCATCGAAGCCGGCGTCGAAATCGGTCTTCTTGCCGGTCACCCCGCGCCGCGCCACGCAGTAGACGAACCCTTGGCCGCGCTCGGCAAGAAATTCCATGCGCTGGTCGGTGCTGGTGGGGGCGAAGATCTGGATCGGCGCCAGGCCGGTCGCCTGCATGAGCTCGAGGTACTCCCCCCCTTCTTCCGGCGGCAGGTCGGGAACGATGAAACCGGTGATGCCGATTGCCTTGGCCCGCTCGATGAACCTCTTTACCCCGTACTTGTAGAGGATGTTGTAGTAGGTCATGAACAGAAAAGGGATGGAGTGGGTTGCGGCCATCTCTGCGGCGAACTCGAAGCATTGGGCCACCGTGGTGCCGGCTGCGATGGACTGCTGGTTCGCTTTCAGGATCATCGGGCCGTCGGCCACCGGCTCGGAAAAGGGGATCTGCAGCTCGATCAGATCGACGCCGCCCTTTACCATCTGCCCGATCACCTCGCGGTTGACCTCGAAGGAGGGGTAGCCCAGGACGAGATGGGTCATGAGCAGAATTTTTTTGGATTTCAGGGAATCCTCTATTACCTGGTTCAGTGCTGTCATGGTATCAAACCCGTGCTGCCTGTTGTGGTGAAAAAACCGTGCCGAAGCCTTTTTACCCGGCGTTGCCGTACTCGCCGGCCCGGGAGACGATGAAGCGCTTCCAGGACGGGTCGTCGAAGGCATGGGCGATGGTGAAGATGTCCTTGTCGCCGCGGCCGGACATGTTGATGATGAGGGACTCCTGCGGCGACATCAGGGGAGCCTCCTTGAAGGCCTGGACAAAGGCATGGGTGGATTCGAGGGCCGGGATGATGCCTTCCTTGCGCATGGTGAGCGCCAGCGCCTCCATCACCTCGGAGTCGGTGGCCGCCTCGAACCGCACCCGCCCCTTTTCCCAGAGGTCGGAGAGAATGGGCGAAACCCCGATGTAGTCAAGGCCGGCGGCCACCGAATGGGTGTCGAGCATCTGGCCGTCGTCGTTCTGCAAAAACATGGTCTTGTAGCCCTGGGCCACGCCGGGTGAAGCGTCGCTGCCGGCGAGCCGCGCCGCATGCTGGCCGGTGGCCAGGCCGCGGCCGCCTGCTTCGACGCCGACCAGCTCCACCTGCGGGTCGTCCAGAAAGCCCTGAAACACCCCCATGGCGTTGGAGCCGCCGCCCACGCAGGCATAGACCCTGGCCGGCAACCGGCCGCTCTGCTCGAGGATCTGCTTTCTGGCCTCGTGACCGATGATCGACTGAAACCAGGCCACCATTTCCGGAAAAGGGTGGGGGCCACAGACCGTGCCCATGACGTAGTGGGTGTCGTCCATGGAGGAGACCCAGTCGCGGAAGGCCTCGTTGATGGCGTCCTTGAGGGTGCGCGAGCCGTCGGTGACCGGCACCACGGTGGCACCGAGCTTCTCCATCCAGAAGACGTTGGGGCGCTGGCGGCGGACGTCCTCCTCGCCCATATAGATGGTGCAGGCGAAGCCGAACTTGGCGGCCATGGTGGCGGTGGCCACTCCGTGCTGGCCGGCGCCGGTCTCGGCGATCACCCGCTTTTTGCCCATCCGCTTCACCAGCAGCCCCTGGCCCATGACGTTGTTGGCCTTGTGGGCACCGGTGTGGTTGAGGTCCTCGCGCTTGATGAAGATCCGCGCCCCGCCGAAGTGCTCGGTGAGCCCGGTGGCGGCGGTGAGCGGCGTTGGCCGGCAGGAATAGTTGGACATCAGGCGAAGGTATTCCTCCCAGAACCCTGGATCGCGGCGGGCCGCTTGGTAGGCCTCGTTCAATTGCCGGAAGGTTTCATAGAGCACCTCCGGGATGAAGGCCCCGCCCCACTGTCCGAAATAGCCTGTCTGTGTCATGGCTCAGTTTCCAAAAAATCGAAAAATAGCAAACCGCAGCCGGACCGGGGGCGGCCCGCTGCACGCAGTTTCATAATGATCGGGTACGGCCCGCCCAGAAAACGGACGGCCACCGAAGGAGGCATGAGGATAGCACGTCAAGGCCTACTTTGCGAGCAGAACCTGCTGGTGTGGGCCACTGCCCGTTGCGGTTGAAGACGACCGGAAGAAGGACGCGCGGGCCAACGATCATGAAACGGGATTCACCAAACTGGTCATCAATACCCGGCCCCATCGGCCATGGCTTGCAGGCGCAGGCGGCAGGCGGCGGCGAAATCCTCGGGATAATGGCCGTTGATGAACCGCAACTGGGCCTCGGAGAAGGCACCAGGGGACTGGGGCAGGCGGGGCAGAAAGGAATAGAGTAGCCGCTGGCCGGTGTTTTCGGCTGAAAACCGTTTGGAAAACTCGATGCTGGTCACCATCCGGGCACCGAGCCCGGTGAGGGCCCTGAGCGCCAGGCCGATGCCCTCGTCGAGGGCGGCCCGCACCGCACGGTCGGCTTCGAGCAGGTTGCCCACCGGGGCCACGGTCATCAGTTGCAGCTCCCATTGCGAGGTCTGGGCTTTGGGCACGAAGAGCACCACGTGCTGGTCTTCGTGCACCACGAGGCTGTCCGGGCCGGGCCCCGACTCCTGCATCCGCTGGTTGGCGCGGATGCAGCGAAGATAATCGGCAAAAAAATCGCTGCCCGTGTCGCGCTTGTAGGCCTCGGCGGCCAGAGCCACCAGGTCACCGCAGGCGAACGGGGTCATGGTGGCGGTGCTCTGGGCCTGATCCAGGACCGACGGCACCAGGGCGTACTGCTGGTGCACCTGCTGGTGGGAAGCGTGCAGCCGGTAGCCGCTGGGAGCGAAATCGAAGCCGAAATTCCAGCCCCAGAGAGTGGCGTCGAAGGCCGGCTTTTCGCTCTTCGCCGCCAGCGCCGCCAATAGCTTGCCGCGAAGATTCTCCAGCTCGTCGCCGTCGAGATGCCGCCAGCGGCTGAGAACCGCTATCCCCAGTTCCTCGGCCAGCCGCACGTAGGTCCGCTGGTAATAGAGGTGGCGCATGGCCTCGAAATCGGCCCGGGACAGGTGGTCAATGCCATACCGCACCGTATCGTTTGCCATGTTGGCGGCATAATGGCCCCAGGGGATATAGGAATTTCGGCGCAGGTACTCGAAGACATGGCTACGCCAGGGCCCGTCCGCCGGCCATTCGCCGACGATCTCGCTTCCGCCCTGCACCCCGGGCCGCAGCACCATCACTTCCTTGTAGAGATCGGGCAGGGCGATATTGTTGGCCACCGCCTCGTAGAGGTCATGGTCATGCACCAGGGGGTGCACCCTGCCGGCATCGTCGCGGCGGTAACGCAGGCCGCTTGGCCGGCCGGAATCGTCAAGCACGAACTCGCAGCTCAGCTCCGCCAGCCGCACCAGGTCTTCGGGGTCGGTGGAGGTGGTGGCCAGGGCCAGGCGCACCGGCCCGGGCAGGGAGCGAAAGAGGCTCTCGAGCCGCTCGTCCTCCGGCCCGGCGCCAAGACCCCGGGCCAGGGCCTGCCGCATGGACACCGGCTGGGGAGCCGGCAGCCGGATGCGGCCAGGTTCGGCAGCGGCCCGGTCGGCCCAGGCCTTGCCGATATAGGTCGCGCCCCGAAAGAAAAACGGATTGGGAATCTCGTACACCGGCGCACCGGCCGCTTCCTCCACGTCGCCCACCGGAAAATTGGCGCTGTTCTCATGGAGCGTGCCGTCGTCGCAGACTCCCAGCACCGCCCGGGCCTCTCCTTCGCGCAGGTTGGCGACCTTGAACCGCGGCCGGTGCAGGCCGTAGACAAAGGTGCCGGAAGGGTGCACGCAGGTGGAAAATTTCATGGTGAACCTCCTCTGGGGAGAAAGAGTAGCAAACGTATTTTGAAAAAATCAGGTCAGCTCGGTGGAGGGCCTTCTGACGAAATAGCCCTGGCCGTAATCCACTCCCAGCTCGCGGACGGTGGCAAGAATTTCCTCGCTCTCGATCTGCTCGGCGATGGTCTTTATCCCCAAATCCCGGGCCAGCGAGATGATGCAGCGGACAAAGGCCCGGTCGGTGGCGTCACTGGGGGCGTTGCGGATGAAGTCGCCCTCGATCTTGATGTAGTCGGCGGGAAAGAGCTTGATGTAGTAAAAGGTCGAAAAGCCGGCGCCGAAATCGTCGATGGCAAACTTGAAGCCCGCCATCTTGAGATCCTTTACGAAGCGGTCGAGCAACACCCGGTTGCGCACGGTCTCCCGTTCGGTGATCTCGAAGACGATGCGGGCCGGCTCGATGCCGAAGCGGGCGGCGAGCTTGGTGATGGTCAGGATGAACTCGCCGAGGACCAGGGAGCGGGGCGAGAGGTTGATGAAGAGCAGCCCCTGGTAGTTCACTTCCCGCACCTTTTCAAAGGCTTTTTCGATGACGATGAAATCGAGCTGGCTGACGATCCCCATCTGCTCGGCGTCGTCGATGAATTCGGAGGCGGGCAGGATGCGGCCGCCGTGCTCGATACCCATGAGCAGTTCGTGCATGGGCATGGAGCCGTCGGATACGTCCATGATCGGCTGAAAGAACGGGATAACCTGGTGTTTTTCCTCGATGACGTTCAGCAGAAAGAGGGATTTCTCCTCCCGGCTGCGCAACAACTCGACGATGTCGTCGGCCGCCGGCATGGCGATGCGGCCCTTGCCCTCCTTCTTGGCTTTGAGCATCATGTTGCTGGCCAGGGCAAAGAGCGGCTGCACATCGTCGGCGTGATCGGGAAAGACGGCAAAGCCCATGGACACGGTGGCCTTGATTTTCTTGCCATCCGGCGCCGTGGTGGCGGTTTCCCGCAGGCAATTCATGATCCGGTCGGCCACGGAAAAGGCCTGCCCGTGGTCGGCCTCCGGCAGGATGGCGGCGAATTCGTCGCCGCCGTAACGGGTGAGGATGTCGCCGTCGCGCAGGGCGCTCTTCACCACACCGGCATAGTACTGCAGGAAGGAGTCGCCAAAGGCATAGCCGTAGCGGTCGTTTACCATCTTGAAGTTGTCGAAATCGATCATCAGGAGAGCGAAATGACCGGCATGGCGGCGGGCCCGGCACAACTCGTTGGTGGCCAGATCCCAGAAGACCCGCTGGTTGTGGAGATTGGTGAGGGGATCGCGGGTGGCGTAGTACTCCACCTCCTTGGTGTGCTTGTAGATCGCCTTGATGGAGCCGATGACGTTGATCAGGTTGGTGAGGATGGAGTCGATCACCAGGGAACGGCCGGGCTCGTCGTCCACCAGGGAATGCACGCCGATGCCCACCACCCCGCCGACCTGGGGCGATTCGAGCAGTATCGATTTCGTCTGCAGCTCGACCTGGTGCGGTTCGAGGGCGATCTCCGGCAGACCGTAGTCCACCACGTTGTGGTTCACTTTGAGTTGGGAGAGCACCGCCAGCCGGCTGTGCTCTCCCACCCGCCGCCGAACGATCTCGTCGAAATGGGCGCGGGTGGCCGGGCTGGGGGTGCTGCGCCAGAAAATGTCGAGGTCGTAGGTCTCGTCGCCCACCTGGAAGATGGAAAACAGCGCGTAAGCGTCCATGATCTCGTTGACCTGGCGCAGCAGCTTGCCCACATGGTCCTTCCAATCCATCACCACGTCGGAGGTGATGATGAAGGACTCGAGGAGCTTCACCTCGAACTCGAGAAGCTCCTTGTCGATGGCGATCTCCCGCACCTTGGCGGCAAAATGGTTGAATTCGGAAAGGATCCGGTCGAGTTCCCGGAACTCGCTGCGGCTGGAGCGGTCCTCGATTTTGGCAAGGTCGCGGATATGGTTGACCCCTTCGACGGCCTCCTGAAGAGAGGCAACGGAGCGGTCGATCTTGAAGGTGACAAAGCGGGCGATGAGCGCCGCAAGCAGAACGGGCAGAAACGACAGAGCCAGCAGAAGAAGCAGGGATTTTCTTGTGATTTCACGCAGCGGCCCGGAAAGGTCGAACTCTATCCGAAAAACCCCGAGCACCGTGCCGGCCGTGACGTTGGCGTGGCAGCCAAGACAGGATTCCGCCGCCACCAGGGGCACCACCCGCACCACCCGTTCGCCCTCCTCCCGGGTGAACGGCTGGCCGCTGGCCGCCACCCCCAGCACATCGTCCCCCGGCAGTTCATCGCCCTCGCTTCCGAAAAGCTCCTCCACCGCACGGCTCCGGTAGAGGCTCACCGCGGCGGGCAGATCATGGTGGGTGTCGAGCAGCGGTTGCAGGAAAGCCTCGAGCTCCTGGCGCGACCAGCCCTTCTCCATGAGCAGCGGCAGGGTTTCGATGATCTGCCCGGAAATACCGCGGGCCGCCTCGCCGGCCTGCTGCCGGAAGAGTTTTTTGAAATTTGACGAGGTGATGAAGTAGGTGGCGAGGAAGGTGAGAAGCGAGCCGGCAAGAATGGAGGCGATGAGGAAAATCTTGAGATTGAAACGGGGGTGATGCTCGTCGTGCATAACGTCTCTAAATTTTATGGGCGGTCCTTGCAAGTGACCGCAGCTTGCCCCGGCGGCAGGCCGGAGGATGAAAAATGTTCCGAAGCCAACCCCGGAACACCAAAAAAGCGGAGGGCAAATGGCTTCCCGGCCGCTGCCCGCCGGGCTCCATCACATACCATCCTTAGTCCACCGGGCAGTGGGAAGTCAAACGGAATTAAAACACTGGCACAGAAAGACAAAAGATGGTACAGACACAAAAAATCTTTTCGATTGTTGGGCTTTTCTACTCCCATTTCGTGGTACTTCAGCGCAGGCACGGACAGCGATGGAAACCTTTCTCTTCCTTCTCTCCTTCTTTCTCATTCTGCTCGGCGGCACGGTCACCATCCTCTTCTGGATACCCAAGCTGGTGAACCAGGCACGGCTCAGGGAAATGCTGGGTAGCCGCTATCCCCTGGTTTTTTTCGTCTACCTGGCCAATGGCCCGTTGCTCATCTTCCTGGGCATGTTTCTGCTCATCCGTTTTACCTGACCCCCCCCACCGTTCAGCAGCAGCCTATCCTGTCCGCCTCTTCCCGCCCCTTCAGCCAGACGTTGATGATATAGGAAGCGCAGCCCACTCCGGGGCTCACCGCTATCGCCCCCACCGGGCAGTTGGTGGCGCAGCCGCCGCATTCCATGCAGCCGTCGAGGTCGACGACCCGCGCCTTGCCCTCGTTTTGTTCAAAAACGCCGTGGGGGCAGACCACGGTGCACATACCGCAGCCCACGCAAAGCATTTCATCGAGCCGCAGGCTGGCCACACTCGGAAGATAACGAAAATCTTTCACAAAAATCTCCCTCAATTCAGAAAAAAAACGGCGCCGCAAGCCAGCAGCAGGCCGCGGCCAGGAGGGCCAGGGCCTGCAACGGCATGCCCCGCCGCATCTCCTTCTCCACTCCGGAGGGCGAGGTGAAGGGGGTGGCGCCGGTGAAGTTCATGGCGGTGTAGGAGCTTACCGCGCAACAGGCGAGCAGAAGCGCCGATATTTCCAGAAAAGAGGCGGCGGCCGCCTGCAGGCCAAAAAACAGCAGAGCGAGAGGCAGGGCGCAGAAAATCCCTTTGAGAAAAAAGGAGCGGCCCGGCAGCCAGGGCAGCAGGGCCGGCACCAGTACCGCACCGGCCACGATGCCGAGGCCGAAGGCCGATGCGGCGGCCAGCCCCCGCTGCCACATGGCAGAAAGGGAAAAAATACCTGGCCCGATGCCGGAGAGCACAAACGAGACCAGCAGCGCGACCAGAAAGGCCTTCATCACCAGCATGAGCTCCACCGGCACCAGCACCAAGCGCTCGGCCAGACTGAAGGTGACCCGGCGTTCCTGCTCGCCGCAGCGGCTGCCAGCCGCCAGGAAGCCAGGCAGGTCATGGGCGCGGACCGGCCCCCAGGCCACCTCGAAGCCCGAATGTTTCTTCACCTTGAAGGCGGAAACACCGGGGGCGGCGAGTTGGGGCAGCACCAGCCGCCGGTGGCGGACCAGCCGCTCGAGCCCCACCGCCTGCACCCGGTTCACCAGCTCCGAGGTGGACAAGGTTCCCTTGCCCGCCGCACACCAGACGTTGATCCCCCTGGTATCGAGCACCAGCAGCCAGGCGGCGAGCGGGCCCACCGAACTGCGCAGGGCATCGAAGGAAAGCTTGTAATTGGCGGTCACCAGCACCGGCGAATCGGCATCCGCCGCGCCCAGGCAGTACAGCCCCGGAGCCACCTTGTAGTTGTTGCGGTCGATGCCCAGGCGGGCCCGCAGGGTGCCGAAAAGGTCCGGCCAGGCAAGCACTGGCTTCACCCGTGGCACCGGCCCCACCGGAGTCTCGGTAAAAGACTCGACAAAGGGCAGAAGTTTATAGCCGGGCCGCTCGTCCGGCGAACTGGGGGGCGAAGCCGGCGGCCCGCAGCAGGCCGTCTCCTCGGGAGGGGCCATGGGCAGGTCGAGAACCATGCCGGCAGGCGGCCTGTTTTCCTTTTTGCGCAGATCGGGAAGATTCATGGTTTGCCACTTTCCAGGGGCTGAGGGCGGAGTGGGTGGGGAAGAAGCGCGGAAAAAGCCACCGCGACATCACGGGAAAAATGCTATTTTACCCTTTGCCCCGGAAGATCGCAAAATTTGTTGTTCCGCTGCGGCAAGTGGCAAAGCCTCTCGCCTGGTAGCCTACCCATAAATCCGGTAAAAGATTTTTGCCAGTTCCGCAAAAGTAAAGTACAGTCCTTCACCATTCTGGAACAACCCTGCGGCCGGCCGGAGGGAAAGCCCCGCCACCGACCCGCCGGTTCGCTCTTGCCAATACCTCGAGCCAGCGTCTCCCGGGTTTTCCTTCCGCGGGAGGGTTACCTTTTTTGCCTGATCATGATACTTTCTCGCTCCTACAAACTTCTCCATCCTCTCCGCCACCTGCTGCTGGCCTTGCTGGTGCTGGCCACCGGGCTGGCCTCCCCTGCGCTGGCGGCCAAGGCGCTGATCGGCAATGTCTTCGTCACCAACTCCGAAACCGATCTGCTGCTCTACCTCGAACTGGAGAACTGTTTCACCGACGATATCATCACCGGCATCAACAACGGCATACCCGCCACCTTCACCTTCTACGTGGAACTCGACCGGCAGCGCCGGATGTGGCCCGACCAGAAGGTCATCAGCCACCGGTTCACCCACACCCTGCGCTACGATTCCCTGAAAGAAGAATACTCCGTCAGCCTCGGCGAGACCAACCGGACCACCACCACCGCCGACATCGAAGAGGCCAAACGGTGGATGGCCGAAGTAAACGGTTTCATGACCGTGCCCCTGCGGCGGTTGCAGCCCGAATCCCCGTACCGCTTGCGGGTGAAGGCAAAGCTCGAGAAAAAGACCCTGCCCCTCTACTTCCACTACCTCATTCCCTTTTCCTCCCTGTGGGATTTCGAAACCGACTGGCATTCCCTCAAATTCATATACTGATGGCATCGCAAAGAGTCCGTCGTCGCGCAAGAGATGGCCGAACAAAGACCTCGATATACTGGTAAACGAGCCTACGGAGCTCCGGAAATGAGTGGTGTCGGCAGCGCCGAGGCATGCACGAGCTCTGGCGGGCAGCCGAGATCCCGCTACGGCCATGGAGACCTGACTTTGCAAGGCCGTCATTTCCTGAGCGGGGCGCGGCCATGACCCCGGAGCCCAACAAGATCGAGAGGCAGCGACGGTTGTGGCTGGCCATCGTTTCCTGCCTGGCCGCCATCGGCCTGTTCACCTATCTGGAAACCAGGGTCTACGATCTGGACGCCGTGCCGTTTCCGGTGAGCGGCAATGTCCTCGTCTTTCTGTTGATCAACGTCAACGCCCTGCTGCTCCTGCTGATGGTCTTTCTGGTGCTCCGCAAACTTGTGGAGCTCGTCTTCGAACGGCGCCGGGCCCTGTTGGGCACCCGCCTGCGCACCCGGCTGGTGCTGTCGTTCATCGCCCTGTCGCTCATCCCCACAACGCTTCTGTTCTTCATCGCCCTGCAGTTCGTTTCCACCTCCATGGACTACTGGTTCAACTCCACCGTCGAGCAGTCGCTGCAGGAATCCCTCCACGTGGCCCAGGACATCTACCGCAAGGGCCGGGCCCGCGCCAAGCAGGCGGGCCAGAGCAGCGCCCTTGCCCTGGAAAAGAGCGTCATGGCGGGCACCGGGCAGGAGAAGCTCGAAAATCTGTTGAATGGCCAGCGCCAGGCCCACGAACTCTTCGATCTGCGCCTCCTTTCCGGCCAGTACCTCACCCGGGCGGCGGCCATCGCCCCCGAAGCCGGCGAGATCCCGGCGCTGCCCACGGAAATACTGCGCCAGGTCCTGGATGGGCGGCCCGACCAGTTCGTCATCCAGCCGCTGCCCGAAGGCGAACTGGTGCGGTTTGCGGTGGGCGCCCGACTGCCCGGCTCTTCCGGGGCCGAACCCGATCACATCCTGGTGGCGAGCCTGCTGATTCCCAAGGCCCAGATCGAGCGGATGCAGAAAATCTCCCGCGGCATCGAAGGCTACCGCCAGCTCATGCTGCTCAAAACGCCGATCAAAACGAGCCTCCTGGTGATGCTGCTCATCGTCACCCTGCTCATCGTGTTCAGCGCCGTCTGGTTCGGTTTCTACGTGGCCCAGGGCCTCACCGGTCCGATAGGCAAGCTGGCCGAGGCCACCCGCCGGGTGGCGGCGGGGGACCTCGGTTTCGTGCTGCCCAAGGAATCCGACGACGAGATGGGGTTGCTGGTCGATTCCTTCAACTGCATGACCCGCGACCTGCTCACCAGCAAAAAACAGCTCGAAGAGGCCAACGAGGCCCTCAGACAGTCCAACCTCGCCCTCGATACCCGGCGCCAGTACACCGAAACCATCCTGCAGAACGTGGCCGCCGGGGTCATTTCCTTTGACGCCCAGGGGCTCATCACCACCATCAACCGGTTTGCCGAGGAGCTTTTGCGGATCGACAAGAGCCTGTTCCTGGGCAAGGATTTCCGTACCGCGTTGCCGCAGGAGCATCTCAAAATCATCGAGAGCCTTCTCGGTGAACTGGAGAACTCGGGCAAGACCTCGATCCAGCGCCCGATCCGGCTGTCGGTGCGCAAGGAAACCTTCTCCCTGCTGGTCAACTTCACCAAGCTCGAGGACGAGCAGGGCGCCCCCCTTGGCATCGTGCTGGTCTTCGACAACCTGACCCAACTCGAAAAGGTGCAACGAGTGGCGGCCTGGCGCGAGGTGGCGCGGCGCATCGCCCATGAGGTGAAAAACCCGCTCACTCCCATCCAGCTCTCGGCCCAGCGCCTGCGCAAACGCTACCTCGACCGGCTGGCCGACGAGGGCGAAGTCTTCGATCTTTGTACCCGCACGATCATCAACCAGGTCGAGGAGCTGCGCCGGTTGGTGAGCGAGTTCTCCAACTTCGCCCGCATGCCGGCGGTGGAGAAAAAAACCGGCGACCTCGCGGCAATGGTGGAGGAAGCCCTGGTGCTCTACCGGGAGGGGCACAAAGGGATGCACTTTCTGTTTCAACGGGGAGCCGAGGCGCCACCGCCCTTTTCCTTCGACCCGAAGCAGATGAAACGGGTGCTCTTCAACCTGCTCGACAACGCGGTGGCCGCCCTCGACGAACAAGGCACGGTGGAGGTGGCGCTCCGCCTCGAGCCCGCTGAAAACGTGGTCTTCCTCGAGGTGAGCGACAACGGTCCCGGCGTGCCCGACGAAGACAAGCTGCGCCTCTTCGAGCCCTATTTTTCCACCAAGAAATCAGGCACCGGCCTCGGCCTTGCCATTGCCAGCTCCATCGTCGCCGACCACGGAGGTTATATCCGGGTGCGGGACAACACCCCCCGGGGGGCCAGATTTGTGGTCGAGCTACCCTTTGTTGTTTGAAAAACCGGGCTTTCAACCGCCATTGTCATTAAATTCCAAGGAGAAAACACTATGGACACCATGGACAACGTCATGGAAACCCTGCTCAAAAGCATCAACAAGCAGGCCCAGGAGGTGGAGCGCCTCAAGGACCTCAACGACCGCCGCACCCAGTCGGAGATCGTCCTCAACCTCTGCAAGGCCGCCGGCTCTCTCATCGAGAGTTCGAGCTTCATACAGGGCATGGCCGACGACATGGGGGAGCCGTTCTACGACGACGGGTATTGAACGGGGTTGGATTCCGTTTGATTTTCCCTCCCGGAGCGGGCTAGAGTTGCGGTAAGACCCCTGCGGCCCTTGCCGCTGGCGACACGGCCACCACAGGCGGCGGACCAACACTGAGAAGGAATCGATCATGGCACCCAGCAAACCGGGCGGCGGCGGCCGCACCCTCGGAATCATCGCGGTTCTTCTGGCGCTTGCCGCTCTTGGTTTTTTCGGCTGGCAATGGTGGGAAGGCCAACAGCTCGAGCCGCCGGCCGCCGTGGTTGAGCCGGCTCCTTCTCCTCCTGGCCCGGTCCTGCCGGAGCCGGCGGCCACTCCCGCCCCAGTCGGGGAAACCGAGCTTATGGTGCCCGCTCCCCTGGAGGCCCCCCCGGAAGTCGGCGAGATGGCCGACCCCTGCCAGGCGGTGCGCGACGACATCGTCGCCTTTTTCGAACGGCTCGACCAGACCGCCTTTGTCCGCGACCACGGGGTCGGCGACTCCCAGCAATACTCCGCCATGCTGGCCGGCAAGCTCTTTGCCCGGACGCCCACCGTGGTGCGGGAGACGGACAGCCTGGCCACCATCGTCGAAAACGCTGCCTTCTTCTTCCGGGTTCTGGGCAAGGACGACCTGCTCTTTCTGCGGGAACTGCTCAACCGGGAGTCGGCCACCATCGAAGAGACCATGGCGCTGTTTTACACCTGGTCGGAAATGGCCTCCAGCTGCCCGCCCGGGGACGTGTCCCTCGACCTGCCGCTGGCCGGGCTCTACGAATACGCCGGGTTCTTCCTCAACACCCTGGGTGGCCGCTCCTACCTGTTCCGGCGCGAATCCCGGCTCCGGGCCCTGGTCAAATACTACTCGGTGCTGGTCCTCGACCGCGCCAACGACCAGAACCTGAACCGCTACGGCCTCGACATCCGGCCGTTCATCGCCTCGAGCCTCGACGAGCTGCGGGCCACCGGCAATCTGGAAAGCCGGGAAGCCTACCTCGACATCCTCGCGGCCCTGCAGGACAAGTACAAGAAACTCCATGGCGGCTGACCAAGGGGCCGCCTCCCCTTCACAAGGACACGACATGAAGAACATTCCAGCCCTCTCGGCCCTCGCTTTGCTTGTCGCTCTGGCCGCCGCCGGCTGCACCCAGGAGACCCAGAACAAGCTGGGCCGCGCCGTGCAGAACTGGACCGGCACCAACGGCGTGCTCGAGGTCTATGCCGGCGACAAGCTGGTCAAGCGCTTTCTGAAAATCGACAAGCTGTCCACCGCCTCGGCCACCAGCGGGTCGGCGGACCGGCCCTACCGGTTCGGCTACGGCATCCTCGACGCCAATCTGAACGGCATCGCCGACCCGGGCGAGAAGAAGGTCTATTTCGAGTTCAGCGATTTTTCGACCTCCTACATCTTCTACGAAAGCCCCAACTGAGCCGATGGCCGGCTTTCCTCGCGGTTCCGCTCCCTGCTGGGTCCGGATCGGCATGAACCCGGCCCGGTCTGTCCCGGTCTGCACCAGTGCCAGACCTGGCTTCATGAGGAACCGAGTTCCACGACATATACGCTTCGAAGCAGCACAACCTTTCCTCCGCGGCTGGCTGGTTACGCCGAGCAACGGCCTCAATTCCCGAAAGAAGGCCAGGTCCGCCCGGTTGGGAAGCCTGTCATCGGGAGCCACCTGAAAAAAATGTCCAAACAGATCCTGGTCATCGACGACGAACGCAGCATTCTCGAATCCCTGTCCGGCATTCTTTCCGATGAGGGCTTTCACCCGATCTGCGCCGAATCGGCGGAGGCGGGGCTGGCCATCCTCGACGCCGAGACCATCGATCTGGTGCTGCTCGACATCTGGATGCCCGGCATGGATGGCCTCGAAGCCCTGCGCCGCATCAAACAGAGCCGGCCGCAACTGCCGGTGGTGATGATCTCCGGCCACGGCACCATCGAGACCGCGGTCCAGGCCACCAAGAGCGGTGCCTTCGACTTCATCGAGAAACCGCTGTCCTACGACAAGATCGTCCTGGCCATCAAGAACGGCCTGCACCTTTCACGGATCGAGGAGGAGAACCGGCTGCTGCGCCAGAAAAGCCTCCGGGCGCCCGAGATCACCGGCATCTCGCCGGCCATCGTGCGGCTCCGCGAGCAGATCGCCCGGGTTGCGCCCACCGACGCCTGGGTGCTCATCCGCGGCGAGCACGGCACCGGCAAGGAACTGGTGGCCCAGTCCATCTACCGCCAGTCGCTGCGCAGCGAGCGGCCGATGATCGAAATCAACTGCGCCGCCATCCCCGAGGAACTCATCGAGAGCGAGCTGTTCGGTCACGAGAAAGGCGCCTTCACCGGCGCCACCAGCAGCCGCCGGGGCAAGTTCGACCAGGCCGACGGCGGAGTGCTCTTCCTCGACGAAATAGGCGACATGTCGCTCAAGACCCAGGCCAAGATCCTTCGCATCCTGCAGGAACAGAACTTCGAGCGGGTGGGCGGCGGCCGCGCCGTTTCGGTGGACGTGCGGGTGCTGGCCGCCACCAACAAGAACCTGGAAGAGGAGATCGAGCACGGCTCCTTCCGGGCCGACCTCTACTACCGGCTGAACGTGGTGCCCATCCAGGTGCCGCCGCTCCGGGAACGGCGTGAAGACATCCCGCTGCTGGTGGATCGCTTCCTCGGGGATTTTTCCCTCAAGGGGCTGGGCCGCAAGGTCTTCTCCGCCGCCGCCCTGGCGCTCCTCGCCAGCCACGCCTGGCCCGGCAACGTGCGGGAGCTGAAGAACTTCGTGGAACGGTTGGTGATCATGACCGCCGAGCCGGAGATCAGCGCCGAAACCGTCGCTCTCTTCCTCGACCCCGCTTCCCAGACCGCCCAGCCGGCAGCCGACCCCGAGTTGCTGCGGCCTTTCCGCATCGACAACTTCAAGGAGGCGAAAAGGGAATTCGAACGTGAATACCTGCGGGTAAAGCTCGGCGAGAACGATGGCAACGTCTCCCAGACCGCCGAGCTCCTGGGTCTCGAGCGCAGCCACCTGCACAAGAAGATCAAGCTCTTCGGTTCCTGAACCCGCACCCTGCGCACCACCAGGAGGCAGATTATGCAGCCCCCCGCCACCAGCCTGCCCAGCCAGAAGGAGCTCGAAAAAGAGATCAGCGATTACCTGGCCAAGAAGTACGGCACCCAGGTCCGCATCATCTCGCCCCAGACCATGGCCGCCGAGGATGAGGGAAAGGCCGGCCGCAGCCAGGAAAAACAGAAAAAATTCGAGTTCAACACCAAGCCCGAGGAGCTCGCTGCCTTTCTCGACGAATACGTGATCCGCCAGGACGAGGCCAAGGCCATCCTGGCCACCAAGATCTGCACCCATTTCAACCGGGTGCGCCATGCCCAGGCCCACCCCTTGCAAGCCAGACGCACCGAGGGGCTGATCAAGAACAACGTCCTGCTGATCGGACCCACCGGGGTCGGCAAGACCTACCTGATCAAGCTCATCGCCCGCAAGCTCGGGGTGCCCTTCATCAAGGGCGACGCCACCAAGTTCAGCGAGACCGGCTATGTGGGCGGCGACGTCGAGGACCTGGTGCGTGACCTGGTGCGGGAGGCGGACGACGACATCGAGGCGGCCCAGTACGGCATTATCTACCTCGACGAGGTCGACAAGATCGCCGCCTCACCGAACCGCATCGGCATCGACGTGTCGCGCACCGGTGTCCAGCGAGCGCTCTTGAAGCCCATGGAAGAGACCGAGGTCGACCTCAAGGTGCCCCACGACCCGATCAGCCAGGTGGAGGCCATCGAACATTACCGGGCCACCGGCAAACGGCCGCACCGGGTGGTGAACACACGGAACATCCTGTTCATCATGAGCGGCGCCTTCACCGGGCTCGAGGAGATCATCAAACGGAGGGTGCAGTCGAGCGCCATCGGCTTCGGCGGCGAGGTGGTTTCCAAACGGGCTGCAAGCCGCTATCTGCGCCAGGTGCGGGCCGAGGACCTGATCGAGTTCGGTTTCGAAAGCGAGTTCATCGGCCGGCTGCCGGTGGTGGCGGTGCTCGACGAGCTTTCGGAAAACGATCTTTTTCTCATCCTCGGCAACCCCAATAGCCCGGTGGTGATCGGCAAAAAGATCGACTTTCTGGCCTACGGCATCTCGCTGCAGTTTACCGAAAATGCCCTGCGGCTCCTTGCCCGCCTCGCCCACCAGGAAAAGACCGGTGCCCGGGGCCTGGTGAGCGTCATGGAGCGCACCCTGATGGGCTTTGAGAAAAAGCTGCCGTCCACCGACATCCGCTTCCTGGCGGTGGACACGAAGCTTGTGGAAAACCCGCCGGCGGCGCTCGAAAAACTGCTCTCGGCGGTGGAGGAGCAGAGCCGCCAAGAGACCCTGTGCGCCGAACTGGCCGCCGAGGAAAGAAGCCACCTCACCGACTACCTGCGGGCCTCCCGGGCCGCTTATCTCGCCCGCCACGGGGTGCAGGCCACTGCCGCCCGGCTCCAGCTCATGGCCCGGCTCTGCCAGGAGAACATCATGGAGACCGGCGAGGCCTGTGATCTGCTGATCGCCGAGGTCGAGGAGATCAGGAACTGCGGCCGCAAGATTTCCGAGAAGAGTGGAGTGGCGGTCTTTTTCAGCGAGGAGGCCGTCGACCGTATCCTGGCCATTGAGCAGCCCCTGGCCCGGGAGAAAATCGAATCCCTGTGCGCCTCGCTTCTTGCCAAGATTGAATACGGCCTGCAACTGCTGCGGGAAAAG
The DNA here is from genome assembly GCA_041599275.1 of Desulfobulbales bacterium. Lineage (GTDB taxonomy): Bacteria > Desulfobacterota > Desulfobulbia > Desulfobulbales > BM004 > JBFHWX01. Next base: position 22,179 of record JBFHWX010000006.1, read on the forward strand.
AAGGACCTGCACGAACTCTCGGTGCCGGCGGCGGCCATCGACGACCCGGAACGGTTCATCAACGACCTTGTCAAAAGCTGTTACAGAGAGTAAATAAGCGCTTGGCCGCCGACAGCGGCCGGTTCCGGTCAACCCCATGCCGGCGGCCGCCCACGCGGCGCTCCGGCCGAAAGGAGAACAGAAAAATGGTCTTCCCCGACTACCGCCCCCGCCGGCTCCGCAGAAACGAAGCGCTCCGCGCCCTGATCCGCGAAACCCACCTGTCGCCGGCCCAGTTCATCTATCCCCTCTTCGTCATGCCCGGCAAAAACAAGCGGGAGGCCATTGCCTCCATGCCCGGCATCGAACGGGTCACCGTCGACCAACTGGGCCGCGAGGCCAAGGAATGCCTGGCGCTGGGGGTCAATTCGGTCATCCTCTTCGGCCTGCCCGACAAGAAAGATCCCATGGGCAGCGGCGCCCATGCCAAGGACGGCATCATCCAGCGGGCCATCAAGGAACTCAAGAACAAAGCGCCGGAGCTGGTGGTCTCCACCGACGTCTGCCTCTGCGAGTACACCGACCACGGCCACTGCGGCGTGCTTCTCGAAAAGCAGGTGGACAACGACGCCACCCTCGAGATCCTCGCCGCCACCGCCCTCTCCCACGCCAAGGCCGGGGCCGACATGGTGGCTCCCTCGGACATGATGGACGGCCGGGTGGCAGCCATCCGCGAGGCCCTCGATGAAAACAACTTCGACCACCTGCCGATCATGAGCTACGCGGTCAAATACGCCTCCGCCTTCTACGGGCCCTTTCGCGACGCCGCCGACTGCGCTCCCCAGGAAGGCGACCGGCGGGGCTACCAGATGGACCCGGCCAACGCCCTGGAGGCCCTGCGAGAGGCCACCCTCGATGTGGACGAAGGAGCCGACATCCTGATGGTCAAGCCGGCGGTGGCCTACCTCGACATCATCCAGCGGCTGCGCCAGGAATTCGACCTGCCCATCGCCGCCTACCACGTGAGCGGTGAATACGCCATGATCAAGGCGGCGGCGGCCAACGGCTGGATCGACGAGGAAAAGGTGATGTACGAGACGCTGCTGTCCATCAAGCGGGCCGGGGCCGACATCATCCTCACCTACTTTGCCAAGGACATCGCCCGGGTGCTGCAGCGCTGAGACGATTTTTTTCAACCGCCTTCGCAACCCGCCGCTTCCCTTTTGGGAACGGCGGGTTTCTTTTTGTCTAACACGTACCAGGCAACCGCCGCCAGCATGGCTCCAACTCCATCTGCCGCCAAATCGGCCAGGCTCGTGGAGCGGCCGGGCACGAAGAACTGGTGCAGCTCGTCGCTGGCGCCGTAGAGCAGGGTGAGGCAAACGGCCAGAAGAGCGGTGGCCGGTGGCTTCCTGGAACTCTGCCGGCGCCCCAGGCCGTGGAGAAAGGCTGCTGCCAGCACCCCGTAAACCAGAGCGTGCACCAGCTTGTCGAGGTTATCCCAGGCCGGCTCCGGCAGACTCCTGCCGGGCAGGGAGGAGAGGCAGAAAATGAGAGCCATCATGAGCATGGCGGGCCAGAAATCAGCAAGCAAACGGCGCATCTCAACTCCTTGAGGAAAAGAGGGCGACGGCCACCACCCGTCCGCCAGGCCGAATACCGGGAAGCGGGAAAAAACAGGAGGTTGCCTTGGCCGGCGAACATGGTACTGTACTTCTTCGGGACTTCACCAGAAAAAAAGGACCGGAAAGAGATGAACGACAAACAGGACCGCCGCCGGCACAAACGCTACCGCACCGGGGAAGACGCCTTTTCGGTGCTCTCCCCGAGCCCCTCCGCCCTGGGCCGCATCGAAGACATCAGCATGGGCGGCCTCATCGTCCGTTACCTCGACCTCGGACAGGAAGAAAAGACCGCCCATTCCCACCTGTCCCTGCTGGTAACCGGTCAGGGCATCCAGCTCGAAAACATCCCGTTCCGCACCGTCTCCGACCAGCGGGACACCAGCGGCCCCACCTTCGGCAGCCTGCCCATGCGGCGGCGCCACATCGAATTCGGTGAGCTGACCGGCGAGCAGCGTGAGCTCCTCGAACGCTTCATTGCCCTGCACGGTGTGCAGGAAAAAAAATGAGCCCGTAGTTCCCCCTGTCCTCTTTCCCCTCCTCTGCGCTTCTTGAAACTTCAGGAGATCGCCTTATGTCCACCGAAAAACACCAAAACATGCTGCGTTTCGAAAAAAGCCCCTATCTGCTGCAGCACGCCGCCAATCCGGTGCACTGGCAGCCCTGGGGCGACGAGGCCTTTGCCCGGGCCCGGGCCGAGGACAAGCCGGTCTTTCTCTCCAGCGGCTACTCCACCTGCCACTGGTGCCACGTCATGGAACGGGAAAGCTTCGAGGACCCGGAGGTGGCGGCACTCTTGAACGAGTCCTACGTCTGCATCAAGGTGGACCGGGAGGAACGGCCCGACATCGACTCCCTCTACATGTCGGTCTGCACCATGCTCACCGGCTCCGGCGGCTGGCCGCTCACCGTGATCATGACCCCGGAACGCAAGCCCTTTTTCGCCGGTACTTATTTCCCGAAAGAAAACCGCGGAGGCCGACCGGGGCTCGTGCAGATCCTGCCGCGGGTCGCCGAGATCTGGCGCAGCCGGCGAAGCGAGGTGGAAGACTCGGGCAGCGCCGTGGTGGATTCCCTGCAGCGCATGGCCCTGGAGAAACCAGCTCCGGTGGAGGACGAAAAACCAGGGGCCGCGGCCTTCGCTTATTTTGTCGAAAATTTCGACCAGCGGTACGGCGGTTTCGGCCAGGCTCCCAAGTTCCCCTCCCCCCATAGCCTGCTCTTTCTTCTGCGCCATGGGGTTCGCGCCGGACGAACGGAGGCCGTTCAGATGAGCTGCCGCACCCTTTCCGCCATGCGGCTCGGCGGGCTGTGGGACCATGTGGGGTTCGGCTTCCACCGCTATTCCACGGACCAGCGCTGGCTTCTGCCCCATTTCGAAAAGATGCTCTACGACCAGGCCATGCTGCTTCTGGCTTACAGCGAAGCATATGCCGCCTGTGGCGAGCCGCTCTTCCGGCAGACCGCGGCGGAAATCCTCTCCTACCTGGCGCGGGAGCTCACCGGTTCAGAAGGCGGCCTGCTGACCGCAGAAGACGCCGACAGCGAAGGCGAGGAAGGAAAGTACTACGTCTGGACCGAAGAAGAGCTCCGCTCGTTGCTGGAAGGCGACGATGCCGCTTTTCTCTTCCGCTCCTTCGGCACCGAGCCCCAAGGCAACTTTGCCGACGAGGCCAGCGGCATCCGTTCGGGAGCCAACATCCTGCATCTCTCGGCTCCCCTCACGGAAAAAGAGGCAGAGCGGTTCGAGGCTATCCGCCAACGGCTTCTCGCCCACCGCAACCAACGGGTCCACCCCCACCTCGACGACAAGGTGCTCACCGACTGGAACGGCCTGGCCATCGGCGCCCTGGCCCGGGCCGGGCTGCTGCTCGATCTCGAAGAGGCCGTGGCCATGGCGGAGAAGGCGGCCGCCTTTCTGCGCGCCCACCTGGTGGACAAAGACGGCAGGCTGCTGCACCGCTGGCGGCAGAACGAAGCGGCGGTGCCGGGCATGCTGGACGACTACGCCTTCCTCGCCTGGGGGCTCCTCGAGCTCTACCAGGCCACCCTGAAGGAGGACTATCTCCTGGAGGCAAAGCGGCTGACAGACATCCTCCTCGAATTCTTCTGGGACGATTCAGCCGGCGGTTTCTTCGGCACCGCCAGCGATACCGAGACGCTGCTTCTCCGCAACCGGGAATGCTACGACGGCGCCATTCCCTCGGGCAACTCCATGGCACATCTGGTGCTCCTGGAGCTCGGCCGCCTCACCGGCCGCCAAGAACTTGCAGAGCGTGCCAGGCTGCTGCGCCACAGTTTCGGGACCACGGTGCTGGAACACCCCCACGGCTTCACCTGGCTTCTTCTGGGGCTCGAAGAGGTCCTGGCGGAGCCGCCCCTGCTGGTACTGGTGGGCGACCGGCACAGCGCCCAGGGCCGGGAGCTGCTGGCCGCGGTTCGCGCCGGCGCGCCAACCGTGCCCCGGCTTCTTTACAAGGAAAGAGAGGGCGAAGACGATGCTGTCGCCCGCCTGGCTCCGCACACCGCCGGTCTACGCAGCCCGTCGGGACTACTCACCGCCTACCTCTGCAGCGGCTTCCAGTGCCACCCGCCGACCACCGACGCCGGGGAACTGGGCCGGCTGCTGGCCGGCCAGGGGGAGCCCCCCAGAAGAAACATCCCAAAAACCCGTTGACTTCGGGGCACGCCGCGTTAATAAGGGAACCTGCCCATTTCCCGGCCCAAACGAAAACAGAAAGGAACCCGAAGTGATGCCCGAAATCAGCACCGAACACCTGGCCAACGGCCTTTGCCTCACTCTCACCGACGATTCCAGGGAACTTTCCGGTGGCCGCTGGCTGGTCCGGCTGCGTTGCGAGGCAAGGATGGCTGCCACCGAGGCCATGTGGCAGGGCATTGCCGACCAGAATCTGGCCAGCGCGGTGCGCGAGCGGTTTGGCGGGGAACTTTTTTTCTCCTCGGTCAAAGAGCGGAACTTCATCGCCGCTGCCGAGCGTGAGGCGGTGCTGGCAGAGCTCCGCGCTCAGGTAGAGGAGAACATCCTGCCCTACCTGGCCCGTCCGGAGACCCCCGCCAGGCTCTTTCGCCAGCAGTTCGAAAAATGGCGCCTCCTTTTAACCCAGGAAGAAGCACGGCGGGCGGCGGAAGTCGCCAGCGTGGCCGACGAGAAGGAACCCGCCGACTTCTCCTTCCTCTTCAAGAAGGACTGAGCCAGGGGCCTGTCGCCAGGCCATATCTCCTTGCAGGTTCGACCGAAAACGGGCATTATCTGCTGGTTGTTGTTCCTTCGCCCACGCCGCCCATCATACACCCGTCCGAGAGGTTGCCATGCCGACATTTCCATCCGATCTCGACCAATTATGCGTCAACACCATCCGTTTTCTGTCGGTGGACGCGATCAACCAGGCCAACTCGGGGCATCCCGGCCTGCCCATGGGCGCAGCCCCCATGGCCCACGTGCTGTGGAGCCGCCACCTGCGCCACAACCCGCGGAACCCCGCCTGGTGGAACCGCGACCGCTTCGTGCTCTCCGCCGGCCACGGCTCCATGCTGCTCTACAGCCTTCTGCACCTGACCGGCTACGACCTCTCCCTCGACGAGATAAAAAAATTCCGGCAATGGGGCAGCAAGACCGCCGGTCACCCGGAGCACGGCGAGACCCCAGGGGTGGAAACCACCACCGGCCCGCTGGGACAGGGCTTTGCCAACGGGGTCGGCCTGGCCATCGCCGAAAAGCACCTGGCGGCCCGTTACAACCGGCCGGGCCATGAGATTATCGACCATTACACCTACGGCATCGTGAGCGACGGCGACCTGATGGAGGGCATTTCCCATGAAGCCGGGTCGCTTGCCGGCCACCTTGGCCTCGGCAAGCTCATCTATCTCTACGACGACAACCATATCTGCATCGAGGGCCACACCGACCTGGCCTACAGCGAAGACCGGCTGCAGCGTTTTGCCGCCTACGGCTGGCAGGTGCTGGAGGTGGCCGACGGCAACGACTTGTCCGCCATCGACCGGGCACTTTCCGAAGCACGAGAGGAGAAGACAAAGCCCACCCTCATCGCGGTGCGCACCACCATAGGCTTTGGCTCCCCCAACCGCCAGGACACCGCCAAAGCCCACGGCGAGCCCCTGGGCGCCGAAGAGGCACGGCTCGCCAAAGAGAACCTGGGCTGGCCCGGGGAGCCCGCCTTTTATGTCCCGGCCGAGGCGGCTTCCCACTTCCGGCAGGCATCTTCGGCCGGCGCCGAAGCCGAGGCCGGCTGGCAGAACGCCTGGCAGCGGTATGAAAAAAACCACCCGGAACTGGCCGCCGAACTGAAAACCAGGCTCTCGGGCACACTGCCCGCCGGCTGGGACGACGAGCTCCCCGTGTTTGGCCCGGACGCCAAGGGCAAGGCCACCCGGGTCAGCTCCGGCCAGGTGCTCAACGGTATCGCCCGCCGGCTGCCAGCGCTGATGGGCGGCTCCGCCGACCTTGCTCCCTCCACCAAGACCCTCATCGACGGCGAGGGCGGCTTCCAGGCCGGATCCGGCGGCGAACGCAACATCCACTTCGGAGTGCGGGAATTCGGCATGGGCGGCATTTTAAACGGCATGGCCCTGCACGGCGGCTTCATTCCTTACGGCGCCACCTTCCTCATCTTCTCCGACTACATGCGGAACTCCATCCGCATGGCCGCCCTCATGAAGCAGCAGGTGATCTACGTCTTCACCCACGACTCCATCGGGCTTGGCGAAGACGGTCCCACCCACCAGCCCATCGAGCAGCTCGCCTCCCTGCGGGCCATTCCCAATCTTCTGGTGCTGCGGCCGGCCGATGCCAACGAGTGCGCCGAGGCCTGGCGGCTGGCAATTACCAACACCACTGGTCCCACGGTGCTCGCCCTCACCCGTCAGAACCTGCCCACCCTGGACCGCAACAGTTTTCCGCCGGCCGCCGCCATCGGTCAGGGCGGCTATGTGCTGGCCGACAGTGCTGGTCAGCCCGGTGTGCTGCTCCTGGCAAGCGGCTCCGAGGTGCACATCGCCCTTGCCGGCCGCGAGCTGCTTGCCGGGCGCAATATCGATGCCAGGGTAGTGAACATGGCCTGCTGGGAGCTCTTCGACCGGCAGCCCGCCTCCTACCGGGAATCCGTGCTGCCCCAGGGGGTGCCAGCGGTGGCCGTGGAAGCCGGCGCCAGCATGGGTTGGCACAAGTACGTGGGCCGCAACGGCAGGGTGATCGGGCTCGATCACTTCGGGGCCTCGGCGCCGGCACCGGAGCTTTACAGCCGTTTCGGACTCACCGCCGAACGGGTGGTGGAAACGGTGCTCGACCTGTTGCGCTGAAACCAAGAAAACTGATAAGGGGCTAAAGACAGCCCTCCTGGCCACTAACGAAACCCGCCGCCTGCCGAAAAAATCGGCAGGCGGCGGTTTTTTTTCCAATGACAGGTGCTGCTCAGTACTTGCCGAACTCCTCGTCATCCAGGGCGATGGTTTCCGAGGGAGCAGCGGCGGCGCCCCAGCCGTTCCTGCTGCCGCCTGTCTTGCCGGCTGTCCCCGGCCGGTTGCCCGGCTTGGCGGCAGCGCCAGCTTTGTGAGGCAAAGCAACCGCAGCGGGCGCCGCCTTTCTGCCGGCAGTAAACCGGGAGGATCCGCTACCGGTGGCTGCCTGGCGATGGAGAACGAAGCGGTTCATCATCTCCTGCATATAGACCGCCTGGCTCGACAACTGTTCGGCGGCGGCGGCGGATTCCTCGGCGTTGGCGGTATTCTGCTGGGTCACCTGATCGATCTGGTCGAGCCCGATGTTGACCTGGGCTATCCCCTGGGCCTGGTCGTTGGAGGAAGCGGCGATCTCCGCCACCAGATCCGACATCCTGGTGACCCCGCTGACGATCTCGGCCAGGGCGGAAGCGGTGGCACCGGCGATTTCGGCGCCGGCCGCGGCCTTCTCCACCGATCCTTCGATGAGGGCGGCGGTCTCCCGAGCCGCCTTGGCGCTGCGGGCGGCAAGGTTTCTGACCTCCTCGGCCACCACCGCGAAGCCCTTACCGTGCTGGCCGGCCCGGGCCGCCTCCACCGCCGCGTTCAGGGCGAGAAGGTTGGTCTGGAAGGCGATCTCGTCGATCACCTTGATGATCTTCGAGATGTCACGGCTCGACTGGTTGATGTCATCCATGGCCCGGGTCATGTCCTGCATCTGCTGGTTGCCCCGGGAGGCCGCCTGCTTGGCCTGATCGGCAAGGTGGTTGGCCTGGGCGGCGTTGTCGGCGTTCATCCGGGTCTGGGCGGCCAGCTCGGTGATGGAGCTGGTGATCTCTTCGAGGGAGCTGGCCTGCTCGGTGGCGCCCTGGGACAGGGACTGGCTGCTCTCGGAGACCTGCAGGGCGCCGGAAGTGATCTGCTGGCCGGCGGAGCGGATCTGGCCCATTATGTCGTTCAACATCTCGTTGGTCTGGGTCAGGGGTTTCTTGATCAAACCCTGGGCCGCGAAGGTGAAGTCGCCCTTGGCCAGCTTCTCGAAGGCGGTGAGGATCTCGAACTGCAGGCTGTCGGCAAAGGCGTCCATGGCCTTGGCGAGCCGTCCCACCTCGTCCCTCTGCTCGAGGCGCAGCCGGATGTCGAGGTTGCCGCGGCCGAGTTCCTCGATCATCTGCATGGCCCGCTGGATGGGGCCGGCGATGGAACGGGCCCCGAAATAGCCGGCGCCCAGGGTGAGCAGCACCGCCAGGCCAAAACCTGCGAGGGTGAGCAGAAGCAGTTGGCGCATCTGGGCCCGGACGTCATCCATGAAGTGGCCGGCGCCGACGATCCAGCCCCAGTCCGGCTGCAGCTTGACAAAAGAGCCCTTGTCCACCGGCTTATCGATCCCCGGTTTGGGCCAGACGTAATGGACGAAGCCCTCGCCGCTCGCCTTGGCCACCGCCACCATTTCCATGAACAGCTTGGTGCCGTTGGGGTCGGCGAAACCGGAAAGATCCTGGCCGTCGAGTTCGGGCTTGATCGGGTGCATGACCATCTTCGGGGTCATGTCGTTGATCCAGAAATAGTTGGTCTCGTCGAAACGCACGGAGCGCAAAACGTCCATGGCTCCCTTCTGGGCCTCCGCCCGGCTCAGGGCGCCGCTCTTTTCGAGCTGCACGTAATGGTCGATCACCGAGTAGGCGGAGTCGACCAGGTACTGCAGCTCGCGGCAGCGCTCTTCTTCGAGGCTGCGGCCGGTATTGCCGTACATCCACAGGGTAAGGCCGCTGAAGATAACGATGGCGATACTGCAGAGCGCAAAGATCTTTGCGGTAAGGGAAAGGTTTTTCATAGAAATGGTCGTCCTCCGCTCGCGGTTCATCCTGATTTTTTAAGGCTTCTCCTTCCCGGGCGATCCTCCAAAACCGCCACGAGAAAGACCAGACCAACCCCATCCGAAGGGGCCATTCTCCACACAGCAACCAGCGTGTTATTATATATTTTTTCTCTTCATCAAACAATCAAAACAACTCCCATTCCACGGTACGAAAAATACCTACACCGGTGTGCCGGCAAAGGGCGCGACCGCCGGTTCGGGCGGTCCAGAAAAACTTGCAAAGCCCGGCCAAGTCGATTTTGATTATCTTTTTTCCCGAAAAACCGAAATCCCGGCCCAGGGCCCACGAGCAGAGAAAGTCCATGCATAATTTCACTTTCCACAACCCGACCAAGATCATCTTCGGCCGCGGCCGGGAGACCCAGATCGGCACCGAGCTGCAGACCGCCGCCATCCGCCGGGTCCTCTTTCTCTATGGCCGGCAATCCATCTTCACCTCCGGCCTGCACGGAAGGATCATGAAAAGCCTGGAAGCCGCCGGCATCGAGGCGGTGGAGCTGGGAGGCGTGGTCTCGAACCCGGTGCTGAGCCACGCCCGCCAGGGCATCGAGCTCGCCCGCCGTGAAAAGGTGGATGTGGTCCTGGCGGTGGGCGGCGGCTCGGTGCTTGACGAGGCCAAGGCCATCGCCGTGGGCGTCCTGTCCGGAGCCGATCTCTGGGAATACTATCTCGGCCGCCAGGTCGAGCGCGCTCTGCCGGTGTTCGCCGTCCTGACGCTGGCCGCCTCCGGCAGCGAGATGAACGGCAACTCGGTACTGACCAACGAGGAAACCAGGCAAAAATACAGCCTCACCTCCCTCCACACCCACCCCCGGGTGTCGATCCTCAACCCGGAGCTCACCTTTTCGGTACCGCCGGCGTACTCGGCCTACAGTGCGGTGGACGCCATCGCCCATGTGATCGAGGGCTATTTCACCAAGGCGCCGGGCAGCCGGCTCCAGGACCGGCTGGTGGAGAACATCGTCCACACCGTGATAAGCACCCAGGAGCGGATCCTGGAGGCGCCCGCCGACTACGAGGCCCGGGCCGAATTCATGTGGGCCGCGTCCCTGGCGCTCAATGGCCTGCCGGTGGCCGGCATCGGTTCCTTCAACTACCCGAACCACATGATCGAGCATGCCCTGAGCGCTCTCTACGATATCCCCCACGGCGCCGGGCTCGCCATCGTCATCCCGGCCTGGATGCAGTGGTACCGGCCACGCCGCCCCGAACAGTTCGAGCGCTTTGCCCGCCATATCTTCAACGCCGCCAACGGCGAGGCAGCGGTAACCGGACTCCGCGACTGGTTCCAGAAGATCGGCGCGCCGGTGACCCTTGCCGGGGCCGGCATCCCTGCCACCGACATCTCCAAAATTGCCGAAAACGCTGCCGCTTTGGGAAAACTCTGGGGCATGGGCGAGGAATACCCGGCCGCGGTGATCGCCGAGATCCTGCACCTGGCCCGCTGAAGGACCCGACCCCGTGCCGCCGCCCGCAACATCCCTGCCGTTTTCCTCCTGCCAGCGCTGCGCCACCTGCTGCCGCCGTGGCGGCCCCGCCCTGCACGGCGTCGACCGGCCTCTGCTGGCGACCGGCGGCTCTCTGAGCCGCTCCGATCTTGTTACCGTGCGCCGGGGCGAGACCGCCTTTGATCCGGCTTCAAACCGCTACCAACCAGTAACCCGTGAACTTCTCAAGATAAACGGCAGAGGAGGCAGCTGGAGCTGCCGGTTTCTGGTCGAAGAGTCGAATTCCTGCGCAATCTATGGCGGCCGCCCAATGGAATGCTCGCTTCTCATGTGCTGGAAGCCGGCGCCGCTGCTCGAGGCCATCGGCACCGATCCCCTCGATCGTTTCGACCTTATCGAGCCCGGCTCAGCGCTCGCCGGGCTGCTGCACCGCCACGAGGCGGAGTGCTCCTGGCCCGAAGTGAACCAACTCATCGGCCAACTTGGCAACGACCGCGGCGGCCACCTGCTTGCGCGCCTGAACCAAATGGTCGCCGCCGACCTCAGCCTCCGGATCGAGGCCGAGAATACCCACCTCCTGCCCCGGGCCCACGAACTCTTCGCCTTCGGCCGCCCTCTTTTTCTGGTCCTTCAGGCCCACGGCCTGCGGGCCCGGGAACGGGACGGCCGGGTCGAAGTTTTTGTGTAATCCCTTTTCCCGGCCACTTTGCCATTCCTCCACAACAACGAATTTGCTTGAAACAAGAATGCTTTCCGGTATAGTAGCCGGCAGCCTCGGCCGTGGTCTCCGACCCGTGCCGCTGGTTCATAAGCGCACCACGCAAGAGCAAAGAATACCGAAAACGTCATGATCAAGCTGCAGACAGTCGGCATAAAGGACATCCAGTACCCGATCTCGGTTCGGGAAAAGGGCGGCGGCCTGCAGGAGACAGTGGCCAGCATCACCCTGCACGCCAGAATGCCCAGCGAGCACCGGGGTTCCTCGGTGTCCACCTTTCTCGCGGCGCTGGACAAGTACCAGGAGGAGATGAGCGTCAGGATCCTGCCCCGCCTGGTGGCTGAGGTACAGGAAGGGCTGCAGGCCGAATCGGCCCGGGTGGAAATGACCTTTCCCTACTTCATCGAGAAGAGGGCGCCGGTTTCCCGCACCGCCAGCCTCATGGAGTACACCTGCCGCTTTTCCTGCGGCGCCGGGCCCGACGAGGAGTTCATCATCTCGGTCTGGGTGCCGGTCACCACCCTCTGCCCGTGCTCCAAGGAGATCAGCGAGGTGGGGGCCCACAACCAGCGTGGCGAGGTGAACCTCAACATCGCCTTCCGGCGTTTCATCTGGGTGGAGGATCTCATCGAGATCATCGAGAGCGGCGTGTCCTGCGAGGTCTTCGCGCTGCTCAAGCGGCCCGACGAAAAACACGTCACCGAGGCGGCCTACAACAACCCGATGTTCGTCGAGGACGTGGTGCGGCGGGTGGCGGAGTTGGTCCGGGCACGGCCGGAAATCACCTGGTATTCGGTGGGGGTGGAAAGCTTCGAGTCCATCCACAAGCACTCGGCCTACGCTTACCTGGACTCCTGCGACCAGACACCGGCCTGATCCCTAACCGGAACTCTTCCGGTAAAGTCCCTTCTCCCGGATATAGCCGGCCACCGCCGGCCCCACCAGCTCGTCGATGGTTTCCCCCCTGGCCAGCCGTTCCCGGACCATGGTGGAGGACACTGCCACCGGCTCCATGGTGAGGAAGCGGATGCGTCCCTGGCCCATTGGCCCAAGCCAGCCTGAACCGTCGGCCGCCGGCCGGTAGGCGGGGTAGGCCCGCCCCACCACCGAAGCGAGCTTGGCAAAGGCATCGGCGCTGCGGGCAATCACCACGAAATCCGTCTTTTCCAGCAACAGGTGATGGGCCCGCCAGGTGCCGATCTCGGCAAAGGCGTCGGAGCCGATGATGAAGAAAAACCGGCAGCCGGGCTCGGCCTGCCGGTGCAGTTCGGCCAGGGTATCAATGGTATAGGAGGGATAGGGCCGCTCCGCTTCCAGGGTGGCGATGCGGAAGGAGGGTTCAGCGGCAAGGGCAAGTTCGAGCATGGCCGCCCGCTCGGCAAAGGAAACGATACCCTGCCCGGTTTTGTGGGGCGGCAGGGCGGCGGGGATGAACAGCACGGTATCCAGCTGAAAGGCTTGGCGGGCCGCCGTGGCCGCGGCCAGGTGGCCGCGGTGCACGGGGTTGAAGGTGCCGCCCAGGATGCCGACCCGGCCGCGGTATCGCCTCGCTCCGGCCATCGCGGATCAGCCGCGGACCTGGCCTTCGCCGTAGACGATGAACTTGCGGGTGGTGAGCTCGTTGAGCCCCATGGGGCCATAGGCGTGGAGCTTGGTGGTGCTGATGCCGATCTCGGCGCCGAGCCCGTACTGGCCGCCGTCGGCGAACCGGGTGGAGGCGTTGACCATCACCGAGGAAGCGTCCACTTCCCGCAGAAAACGCTGGCCATTGAAGTAGTTGCTGGTGACGATGCTCTCGGTGTGCTGGGAGCCGTGGGCGTCGATGTGGTCAAGGGCGGCATCGAAGGAATCCACCACCCGCACGGCGAGAATGAGATCGAGAAACTCGCAGCCCCAGTCGCTGTCGGTGGCGGCGACCACCTCCGGCAGGATCTGCCGGGTGGCGGCGCAACCGCGGATTTCGACCCCAGCGCCGGCAAGGGCGGCGGCGGCCTTGGGCAAAAAGGTCGGAGCGATGTCGCGGTGCACCAGAAGTGTCTCCAGGGCGTTGCAGACCCCGGGCCGCTGCACCTTGCCGTTCATCACGATATTGACCCCCATGTCGAGGTCGGCGTCACGGTCGATGAACACGTGGCATACCCCCTTGTAATGCTTGAGCACCGGGATGCGGCTGTTTTCGGCCACGAAACGGATGAGTCCCTCGCCGCCCCGGGGGATGACGAGGTCGATCTGCTCTTCGAGGGTAAGCAGCACGTTCACCGCCTCGCGGTCGGCGGTGGGCACCACCTGGATGGCCGCCGGATCGATGTTCTCGGCAACCAGCGCCTCCTGCAGCACCTTGGCCAGGGCAATGTTCGAGTGGATGGCCTCGGAACCGCCCCGCAACACCACGCCGTTGCCGGCTTTCAGGCAGAGGGCGGCGGCATCCACGGTGACGTTGGGCCGCGACTCGTAGATCATGCAGATCACCCCCAGGGGCACCCGCATGCGGCCGACCACGATGCCGCTCGGCCGTTTCGCCATCTCGGCCACCTCGCCCACCGGGTCGGGCAGCGCCGCCACCTCTCGGAGGCCGGCGATCATCGAGGACATCACCTTGCCGGAGAGTTCCAGGCGATCGAGCATGGCGCTGGACAGCCCCTTGGCGCGGCCGGCTTCCAGGTCCTTCTGGTTTTCGGCCTGGATGAAATCCCGCCGCTCGTCGAGCAGCACCGCCATCCGCTCAAGAGCGTTGTTCTTGGTGGCGGTGGGCAGGCTCGCCAGCCGGCGGGCCGCCTTTCTGGTCTGTCTGGCAAGCTCCAGTATGGTTTCCTGTACGTTCATGGTGTTCTCCCTCTCAGAGCAGCACCAGGTTGTCCCGGTGCACCACTTCGTCGCTGTCTTTGAATCCAAGTATCTCTACTATTTCAGTGGTTTTCCGTCCCTTGATACGGCCCAGATCGGCGGCCCCGTAATTGCTGAGGCCAGCGGCCACCAGCCCGCCCTGCTCATCCAGGCAATGGACCGCGGCGCCGACCCCGAAACTGCCGCGCACCTCGAGAATTCCCGAGGGCAAAAGGCTCTTGCCGCCTCCGACCAAAGCCCGGCAGGCGCCGGAATCGATCACCAGGTAACCCTGGGGCCGCAGAACGTGGCCGATCCAGTGCTTGCGGCTCTGGATCTTTTCTTGCTGGGGCAGAAAGAAAGTGCCCACCTGGTCGCCGGCGAACAGCCGGCTGATGGTGGCGGGTTCGCGCCCGTAACCGATAAAGGAACTGCCGCCGCGGGTGGCGACCGTTCGGGCGGCCAGGATCTTGGAGCGCATGCCGCCGGTGCCCAGAAGCCCGACCACGTTGCCGGCCATGGCCTCGACCTCGCGGTCCACTTTGTCCACCGTGTAAACCGCCCGCGCTTCGGGGTCGGTATGGGGGTTACCGGTGTAGAGGCCGTCGACGTCGGTGAGGATGATGAAGACATCGGACTCGGTGAGGTTGGTGATCATCGCCCCCAGGGTATCGTTGTCGCCGAAGCGCAATTCCTCCACCGAAACCGTGTCGTTCTCGTTGATGATCGGCACCACCCCCCACTCGAGGAGGGTGAGGATGGTGTTGCGCACGTTGAGGTAGCGGTCGCGGTGGGAGAGATCGGCGTGGGTGAGCAGAATCTGGGCAACCTTGGTGCCGTTTTTCTCGAAAACGTCCTCGTAGGCCCGCATGAGGGCGCTCTGACCCACCGCCGCGGCTCCCTGCTTGGAGCGCAGCGGGATATCGCGGTTGGGGCCGAGGCCAAGGCGCTTCTTGCCGGCCGCCACCGCCCCGGAAGAGACCAGAATCACCTCGAGCCCCCGCTCCTGCAAGCGGCAGAGCTCGTTGGCCAGAGCCTCGATCACCTCGAGATTGAGCCCGCTCTCGGCGGTGAGCACGGCACTGCCCACCTTGACCACCACCCGGCGCGCTCTTTGCAGAAGATCGAGGCGGCAACGCACCGCCTCATCGGCGGCAAGCTCAAGCATCATGGCGGCTCTCCTTTCGGAAGCAGACCCAACCGAGATTTTCACATCGGGCAAAAAAATTCATGGCTCGACACTGTCAGTGGCGCCATTATCGGGTTCGTCGGCGGACTCGGGCTCCTGCAGCAGCTCTTCAATTTTTCCCTTCAAGGCTTCGAGGTGCTCGCCGTTGAGCGCCGAAATGGATATGGTGTCGACCCCCAGCTTGGCGAACTCACCTTCCAGGGCGCGAAGGGCCTCGTCACTTGCCAGCAGGTCGATCTTGTTCAGCACCACGAGCTGGCGGCGTTGGAGCAGGAGCTCATCGTACTCTCGGAGCTCGTTCTCGAGGGTTTTGAAATCGGCCACCGGTTCGGCACCGTGACTTGCGGCGTCCACCACATGCAGCAGCACCCGGGTGCGCTCGACGTGTTTGAGGAACTTGTGACCAAGACCAGCGCCGTCATGGGCGCCCTCGATGAGGCCGGGGATGTCGGCGATGATGCAGGGCCTGTTTTCGGCCAGGTGGAGAACGCCAAGTTGCGGCTCGAGGGTGGTGAAGGGATAGTCCGCCACTTTCGGGTTGGCGGCGGAAAGTTTGGAGAGAAGAGTGGATTTGCCGGCATTGGGCAGGCCGATGAGGCCAACGTCGGCCAGAAGCTTCAGCTCGATCCTGAGCCAACGCTCAACACCCGGGGTGCCGGGCCCGGCGAAACGCGGAGTGCGGTTGCGGCCCGAGGCGAAATGGCAGTTGCCCGGCCCGCCCCGGCCACCGGCTGCGGCAATATAGCGGTCGCCGTCCGCCGCCAGGTCGGCAAACACCTCGCCGGTCTCGGCATCCTTGATCACCGAGCCTAACGGCACCTTGACCACGCAGTCGGCGCCGTTGCGGCCGTGCATCTTCTTGCCGCTGCCGTTGCTGCCGCTTTTGGCCAGGAAGTGAGAGCGGTATTTGAAATCGATGAGAGAGTGCAGGCGTCTGGAAGCCTCGAGGATCACATCCCCGCCGTCGCCGCCGTCGCCGCCATCCGGGCCGCCCTTGGCCACGAACTTCTCGCGCCTGAAACTCACGCAGCCTCTGCCGCCGTCGCCCGCCTTAACAAAAAATTTTGCTTCGTCTATGAACGGCATTTCCCGGCATCAGCATGAAGAACCGACTCCGGGACCGGTCAGAGAAGACCGGTCCCGGAGCGGTAAAATTAAGAAGCGGATTCTACGGGATAGACACTGACCCGTTTGCGGTCGCGACCGAAATCTTCAAAGGTCACGACGCCGTCCACTTTGGCGAAGAGCGTATAATCGCGGCCGCAGCCAACGTTCTTGCCGGGATGGATCTTGGTGCCCAACTGCCGTACGAGGATGTTGCCGGCACGAACCACCTGGCCGGCAAAACGTTTGACGCCACGCCGCTGACCGGCACTGTCGCGGCCGTTCCGTGAACTGCCGCCTGCTTTCTTATGAGCCATATCGATAACCTCAAAAGATGAAAAATGTGAAAGGCTGCCGGTGGCAGCTCTGCAAAGCGACCACCCAGGACCAGGGGAAAATCAGGCCGAGACCTCGGTGATCTCGAGGCCGGTGAACATCTGGCGATGCCCTTTCTTCACCCGGTAACCCTGACGCCGTTTCTTCTTGAAGACAAGAACCTTCTTCGCTTTGTCCTGCTCGACGATGCGGGCGCTGACTTTGGCCCCATCCACCATCGGTTTCCCGAAAGTGGCGTTTTCACCGTCCACCACCGCCAGCACGTCGGTGAGCGCGACAGTATCTCCGATATTGCCGTTGAGCTTCTCGACCCGAAGACGGTCGCCGGCAGCGACCTGATACTGTTTACCGCCAGTGCGAATGATTGCGTACATGAATTGATCTCCCAGAACCGCTGTTTAGAGCATGCGGCCGACCACTTGTGACAAGCCGGCCTTTAATAGATATTGCCTAAAGATGAATTTATCAGGGGCAGGCCACGGACACTCCCGCGACCGCCACGATGAACAAGGCATTTAACGAACAGTGATCATTTTTGTCAAGGAAAAACGAGAACGGACAAGAGTGCTCGGCTTCCTCTTTCCCACCCTGAAACAACTCTTCCCCGGGTAACCGGTCCGGTGGGAAAAAGAAAAGCCGGGTGAACCAGAAGCGGTTCACCCGGCGGTCAAAACATATCATGGCCGGCCCCGCGGGGCTAACCGAGAAACAGGAATCAGCCGGCGGCGAGCCGCTGGGCTTCCTTCTGTTTTCTGATCTCACAAGCCCGCTTGAAGGCTTCGTCCTTGCCGTGCTTGAGAATGGAAACAGAGGTTTTGCCCTGCTTGCCCGAGGGGGTGACCCAGCTCACTTCGTAGCGGTTGAGCTTCTCGTTGAGACGAACGCCCACAACGCCGGTCTTGCTGTTGCTGATGGTGACAATGTGCTTGTCGGTACGCACCTTGCCGAGCTTGGCCTCGGTCTTGTCGCGCCAGGCCAAGGCCGAAAGCAGACTCGAGTACCTGCCGCCGCACTTGCGGTCGGAGAAGAACTTCGAATAGGTCTTTCCATAGTAGCGGACACGCACGTACCAGCCATGGGTCCGCTTGGACTCCTGGTCTATCCGCGCAATATCCTTGTGCTTTTCGAGAAGGAGCTTCTGCATCTTCTTGTCATTGCCCTTCTCCTCGGTTGCCTGCTTGCCACAATTACATCCTTCGTTCTTGACCTTCAACATCATAACACCTCATACTTTGGGGAAACTGTCACGGTTCCTGCCGTTGACACTTCACAACCGCCACAAAAGCACACACTGATCTGTCGATGCGCGCCTCCTCCAAGAAACGCAGCACCACTCTGTGGCACATCCATGGCACCTAAACTGAAAATTGTCCGGCTTCCTTTCCAATGTCAGTCGAACAACGCTCGCTACATCCGCAATCTAACACCTAACAAGCAAAAGCTCAAGAAAAATCCGACAACTCCTCACATTTTCCCGCTCCTTTCCTTCCTGAGAGCGACTCCCAAAAACACCGAAACTTCGCCCTGCTCGTTTACTTTGCTGAGGCAATGGAGTATAGAACCCTGGGTTGCCGCCTGTCCGCCGAAAAGCCATTTGCTTTGGCCCTTTTGCGCATCTCAAAAAACCTGTGGCCGGCATAGCCGGCCGCTTTGTTCTTGACCCAACGCCTCAACGCGGCACCAAGCACTTGAAAGGGAGCAAGCATCCCGCGCCCCCTTGCCGATGCCATTACCACACCACCAGCCACGGGATATTTACCAGTTATGACCGACGCAGCCAAAAAATTCACAGATTTCGTCTCACTGGTGGCCACACTCCGCTCTGAGCAGGGGTGCCCCTGGGACCGCAAGCAGACCCCCGAGTCCCTGAAGAGATACCTGCTGGAGGAAACCCATGAACTCCTCGAGGATCTCGACACCGGGGAACCGGCCGCCATCTGCGGCGAGCTCGGCGACCTGATCTATATCATTATATTGTATTGCCAGATTTTCTCCGAAAGGGGCGTCTTTTCCATTGCCGAGGCCCTCGATACCATCACCGCCAAGATGATCCGCCGCCATCCCCATGTTTTTGGCAACGACCAGGCCACCACCGAGACCGAGTTGCAACAGAGCTGGGACCGGATCAAAACAGAGGAGCGCAGTAACACCCAAGCCGGCCGCTTCGCCTCCATTCCCCGCAGTCTGCCGGCCCTTGCCCGGGCCCAGCAGGTTTCCCGGCGCGCCGCCCGCACCGGCTTCGAATGGCCTAACCCTGGCGCGGTTGAGTCGAAACTGCAGGAAGAACTTCTTGAATTCCAGAACGCCGCAGCCATGGGCGACAAGGCCAGCATGCAGGAAGAGCTTGGAGATCTGCTGTTTGCCGCGGTCAACCTCGGCCGTCTGCACGACATCAACTGCGAAGAGGCCCTGCAGTCCGCCACCAAAAAATTCATCGACCGGTTCGAGA
Source organism: Desulfobulbales bacterium (assembly GCA_041599275.1). Taxonomy (GTDB): domain Bacteria; phylum Desulfobacterota; class Desulfobulbia; order Desulfobulbales; family BM004; genus JBFHWX01. The sequence goes on from JBFHWX010000006.1 coordinate 41,201, forward strand.
AAATGGAACACGGTCTGGCGCAGGAAAACCTCGAGCTCGGCAGCCTTGGTTTCGACGAGATGCTTTCCCGTTGGCAAAAGTCCCGCAAATGAAGCCCCGGCCCCGCGACGGCTCTTTTCAACCGGAAAAAGAGATTGACACGGAAACTGGCTTCATGCTAACTTGCCCGCTTATTTTCATGTTCCCCTGCCCTGCCTTTCACCCACACTGACGGGTACCGGGAACTCTTCTCACCGGCGGAATAGCCGCCTTCAACCTTCTTGCTCCCTGCCACCATGGCAAGGGGCCGCATATGTCCACAAGGAGGAAACATGCGTCGTTACGAAACCATCTTCATCCTTCGCCCCAATGCCGGGGAAGAACAGATCTCCGCGGTCAGCGACCGGGTCTGCTCCATCATCACCGGCGACGGCGGCACCCTCATCACCCGGGACGCCTGGGGCCTGCGCAAACTGGCCTATCTTATAGACAAGCAGTCCCAGGGCTACTACGTCCACCTCGACTACGCCGGCACTCCGGCGGCCGTTGCCGAACTCGAGCGCATCCTGCGGATCGAGGACGCCGCCCTCAAGTACATGACCGTCAAGCTGGCCGACTCCTGCGACCCCGAGGCGGTGATCGCCGAGGCGGCGCGCAAGGCGGCCGCTGCCGCCGAGAAGAAGGCCAGCGAAGATGAAGAGGAGGAGGATGGTGACGACTGAGTTCACCCCCTCGCTTTCTTTCGCAAAATATCCACACGATAATTTTCAATCGCTCTTCACCTATGCCGCACCCAAGGGCATAGCCGCTTCCTGAAAAAGGCGGCCCGAGCGATTGGTTCCATGGAGATAAAGACAATGGCTGCACGCAAGAGAATCTTCCCCCGCCAGAAGGTCTGCCGGTTCTGTGCCGACAAGAGCCTGGTTATCGATTACAAGGATGTCCGCACCCTGCGCAATTTCGTCACCGAGCGCGGCAAGATCATCCCGCGCCGGATCTACGGCAACTGTGCCAAGCACCAGCGGCAACTGACCGACGCCATCAAAAAGGCGCGCCAGATCGCCCTGATGCCGTACGCCGGGCCGACCCAGCTGTAGCAGAACCGGCGAGACAGGGGCCTTTCCCCTGCCACCGGGCCTTTGACATGGAGAGCCAGGGCGAAACCACACACCGGCATCGGCTGCCTGCCCTTGCCGGCGTCTTTCTCTGCCTGTTGCTGCCGGCGGCCGCTCCAGATCTCCTCTGGTGGCTCTCGCTCCTTCTTCCGGCGGCGGTTTTTTACGCCTTGCTCAGGCAGGGGATACGGCAAGGCATCCGGCATCTTCTCCTGGTGGTGGCGGCCGCCGCTCTGCTCACCGGGGCGGGACTCGGCGGAGCCGTACTTTTCGGGCTGAGCTTGGTGCCGGCGGGAGCCATTCTGGCCGCCGCCGCCCATAACGGCTCAGGCCCGGTCCGGGCTGGGCTGCAGGGCAGCCTCATGCTGCTCTCGGCCTGGGCTCTGCTGTTTTTGGCCCTGATGGGCGGCAGCGACAACCCCTACCCCGCCATTCTGGATTCCCTCGACCAAGGGTTCCAGGCGGCCAGGGGGTATTATCTGGAGCGCGGCGATCTTTCGGCGGAGACCGCCCGGAGTCTGGAGGCCGCCCTCGAAGCCATGCGCACCACGGTACCGCGGATTCTGCCCGCTCTGCTCTGCGTCGCGGTACTGCAGACGACCTGGGTCAACATGGTCCTCGGCAACTGGCTCCTCGGCCGCACCGGCACGAAAGCGGCGCCCTGGCCCCCGTTTCGCTTCTGGCGCTTGCCCGACCAGTTCGTCTGGGCGGTGGTGGCGGTGCTGGCCGGTCTGCTGCTCTCCGCCGAAGAGGGACAGACAACGGCCCTTAACGGCCTGGTGGTCCTGGGCTTTCTCTACCTGCAGCAGGGTTTCGCCGTGGTGGTGGACCGCCTGCACAGATGGAACATGCCACGGATTGTACGCCTGTTCGTTTACACCCTGATGGGCTTGCAGGCATACGGGTTGCTGTTGGTCGCCGCCATCGGCCTGGTGGACACCTGGGCGGATTTTCGGCGTCTCAACCCTCGGCCGAGCCCGGAGTGAGCCGAGAAACGGCAGTAGATTTGACGTTAATGAGGAAAACACCGGTTTAGCGGTGAACAGATATTTCTTACAATAATACAAAGAGAACAACAGATACACAGCCCGGCTGAACCTCGCTTCCAGCCTGGCAACATCGTATCAGAGCATGTCCGATCGGAGGTCATCATGCAGATCATCTTGAAACAAACCATCGACAATCTTGGCGAAGAAGGCGACGTCGTAAAGGTAAAGCCCGGTTATTTCCGGAACTACCTGGCTCCCCGCCGCATGGCCGTTGAGGCCACCGCCGGCAACCTGACCGTTCTCGAGCAGGAGAAACAGACGATCTCCTCCCGCCGCGCCAAACAACGCGCCGAGGCCGAAGCCCTTGCCAAAAAGATCGCCGGCAACACGGTCACCATCGAACAGCGGGTGGGCGCCGAAAACCGCCTGTTCGGTTCGGTCACAACCGGTGACATCGCCGAGAAGCTGGCGCTTCTCGGTATCGAAGTCGACAAGCGCAACATCATGCTGGCCGACCCCATCAAGGAACTGGGCGACACCACCGTCTCCGTCAAGTGCGGCTACCAGGTGTCCGCCGACATCACCGTGCAGGTGGTCGCTCTCGGCCAGGAATAAGCACCATTCTTTCCTGCCTACCTGTACTGCTTGTACGTTTCTTTGTCGTGCGCCCTGACC
>JBFHWX010000007.1:0-41052 GCA_041599275.1 Desulfobulbales bacterium
CGACGAGCCGCTGGTTTCCATCGACTACCAGGGCGACCCCCGCTCGTCGGTGGTGGACGCCGGCTCCACCAAGGTGCTCGGCAACCTGGTGAAGATCCTGGCCTGGTACGACAACGAATGGGGCTACTCGAACCGGGTGCTCGATCTCATCCTCCACATGGAGGCCAACAAGGCCCTCTAAGCCCTGCCGCAGGCCGGCTGGACCACCGGATGCCCCAGGGGCGGCAGCGCGCCGCCCCCTTTTTTTCCCGTCTCTTCAGAGCCCGACCCCATGCAGGACCACAGCAGAAAAGACGCCAGCACCCCCATCGATTCCGACGCCCTGCGCGCCAATCTCGCCGAGACCGCCATCGACTCGTTGGCCATCTCGCCGGAGCACCAGGAACTGCTCGACATGGTGGAGCGCTTCCGGGGCATCCGCAACGCCCTGGGCGAACTGCTTCTCGAAATCAGCCATCCCTTCCGCAACTGGGGGCTCATCGTGCCCCGGCTGCGGGCCCATGTCCTGAAGAACATCGGCCACTACCTGCAGCACCAGCGCGGCCCCCAGGCCTTCCGCCAGTTCACCGCCATCTTTCTGCAGGCCCTGGCCGAAAGCGGCCGCAAGGAAGATTTGCGGGCCCAGAGCATGGAGGCGCTGCTGGCCTACGTCGAGAAGACCGCGGCAAGCCTCTCCCCGCTCCAGCTGCAGAGCCATGCCGGAGAGCTCGCCGCCTTTTTCGACCGCCTCCTGGAGCTTGACGAAACGACGCTTCTTCGTCTCGTCCAGGGCCACCACCCGATGAAGAAAATCGCCGCACGCCTCCTGACGCTCTCCCGCCAGCTGCCGGCGGAGACCGGCTTCGACTGCACCCCCACGGCGCGGCTCCTGAGCCGCATCCTCGAGTGCAACTATTCCTACTGGCTGGCCGAAAAGGATCCCCTGGCCTGGTTCGCCGCCGAGTGCGGCGACATCTGCGAAGGGTGGGAGGCGGGCAGGCTCTTTGCCGCCATCTCCCACCAGCGGTTGGCCGAGCACATGACCGAGCTGCAGGCCATCGAAATAAGCGGCAACGGCGCCGAGGCCCTGGAGCAGCTCCTCGCCCTGCCGAACCACATCGAAATCGTCCGGCTCTACAAGGAAGTGCCGGAAAAACTGGTGGAAAAGCACCCCGCCGAAGTGGCCGAGGCCGCCGGCGACCGCTTCGCCGAAAACAGAAAGCTCCTCTTTCTCTTTCGGATCATGGAGACCCCGGGGCTGGCGCTGATCCACGAAGAGACGCTCCGGGAGATCAACCGCTCCCTGGTCCACCTCATCCAGCAGCAGACCTTCGAGGAGATCGAGCGCTTCCTGCTCACCACCTTCCAGCTCCTGAAGTTGAACGTCCGCAAGTACCCCCACACCTCACTGCAGTGCATCCAGGTGCTGGGCACCGAGGTCTTCCGCCGCAACAACTCGCGGCTGGTGGAGGCCTTTCTCTGGGAGACGGTGCGCTTCGGCTTCCAGCACGCCAACGTCTCCGGGGTCGACGTCGACTGGCAGCCCATCGCCAACCCGGCGCACCTGGCCAATATCCGGGTGTGGTTGAACCTCATCATGCAGGAGCCCAAGTGGTGCTCCACTCTGTTTTCGGCGCTGATCATCAACATCATGCTGACCGGCACCTGCGTCAAGGACACCGACCTCTTCCAGCGCGACATAACCCTGCTGCTCAACCACCCCATCGAACCGATCTACAACCTGTTCAAGCAGTTCGCCAAACTGATGCCGGTCTTCTTCAACGAGATCGGCGCCGAGGGCATCCTGCGCGACGTCTCCACCGAACTCGACGAGACCCATAAGCGCCGCGACCTGCTCATCCACTTTCTCCGCAAGCAAAGCCACGTGGAGAGCAGCAATCTGATCGTCACCTTCATCGAGGCCATCGTCGAGTTCTGGCACAGTCGCGACAAGCGGCTGCTCGCTCCCTATCTGCCCGAGGAGGTGCTCTCCCAGGTTGCCACGGAAGGGCCCTACATCGACGAGCTCAACCAGTTGGTCGGCCGCCTCTTCCAGCACCCCGACTTCTACCGGGTGCAGGATCTGCTCTCCTGGGACGAATCCCACCGCCGAAACTTCCTCGACCGCCAGGAGGATATCCCGGCCGGCGAGCGCAACCGCTTCGACCGCCTGGTGGAGATGTACAAACTTCTCCACCAGAAGTACAACCTCGGCCACCAGGAGCTGCGCCTCCAGCTCCAGCAGGCGATCCACATGGGCTTTCCGGAGATGGAGCAGCTGCTCGTCGACCTCGAGATCTGCGACACCCACCAGTGCCTGCAGGCGCTGCTCGAGCATCTCGAGAAGCTCAAAGGAATCATCCTCTCCGACCAGACCTTCGAGGCCCAGGAGGACATCTACTACAAGCGCCACATCGCCGTCGACATCCCCTCGGTGTACGGCCGCTACCGGGAACGCAAGTTCGACGCCCTGGGGCTTTCCTTCCGGCTCGAGAACCTGGCCAACATCTACCTCGAAAAACTGCCGGACACGGTGAACCTCTCTTTCATCACCCGGGCCACCTTCATCCGCATCATCAAGTGCCTGCGCATCTACCTCCGGGCCCTCAAAGTGGACGGCATCACCAGCCGGCGGCTCGACACCTATCTGTCCATGCTGTCGAGCTCGCTGGGCATCAAGCGCTTCTCCTACAGCCAGTACCTCGACATCTTCCGGGGCCTCTCCGAGGGCGTAAAAGACGTGATCTACGCCTACTACACCAACATCCACCAGAACAACCTGTCGATCATCATCCCGCAGATCGGCGCCCTGCAGCAGCTCCTGCCCCAGTACCGCCACCTGTGGGACAAAGCCGAGCCGGCGGCCTCCAGCCAGCGGCTCTCGGAGACCTTCCTGCGGCACCTGATCGCCACCACCTTCGGGCTCCAGCACCTGGACAACTTCATCACCCGCATCCGCACGACGCTCGAGAGCCAGCGCGACCTGCTCGATGAGGGAAGCCTCGACCTGCTGATGACCTACAACCCGGAACGGGCCATCAGCTTTCTGCACAACCGCAACGCTCGCACCGCCAACCTGATTCTCCTCGGCAACAAGGGCCACAACCTGACAGTGCTGGCCTCGGACAAAAAACCGGTGCCGCCGGGGTTCATCATCACCACCGAGATCTTCCGCTGCTGGCCGGTGGTGAACTCCTTCAGCCGGGCCCGCGACGAGCTCATGGAACAGATCCGCCACTCGATTTCCGAAATCGAGAAGATCACCGGCCGCTGTTACGGTGACCCGGAAAACCCCCTGCTCTTCTCGGTGCGCAGCGGCGCCGCCATCTCCATGCCGGGCATGATGAGCACCATCCACAACGTGGGGCTCAATGAAGAAATCGTCGAGGAATTCGTCCGCACGAGCGGCAAGGAGTACCTGGCCTGGGACAACTACCGGCGCTTTCTGCAGAGCTGGGCGATGACCAAGGGCATGGTGCGGGAGGACTTCCAGCTCCTCATGGACACCGCCAAGAACCGGCACGGGGTAAAGGTGAAGGCCCAGTTCACCCCCGCCCAGATGAAGGAGCTGGCGCTCGAATACCAGAAGGCGATCCGGGCGGTGGGCATCGGCATCCCCGACGACCCCTGGCTGCAACTGATCGGCGCCGCCGAAATGGTGCTCGCCAGTTGGAACGCCAAGAAAACCACGGATTACCGGGCGCTGATGGACGCCTCCGACGCCTGGGGCACGGCGGTGATCATCCAGGCCATGGTCTACGGCAACCTGGGGCCGGAGTCCGGCAGCGGCGTGCTGTTCACCGCCCACCCCTACCGCAAGGTGCGGCGGGTCGCTCTCTGGGGCGACTACGCGCCAGGCGACCAGGGCGAGGACATCGTCAGCGGCCTGGTCACCACCTACCCGATCTCGGTGGAACAGACGGAAATCGACGGCCGCTCGCCGGACAACTCCCTTGAACGGCGGTTCCCGGAAATCTACGAGACACTTCTCACTCTCTCCCGGGAACTGGTCTACGAAAAGCAGTGGAACCCGCAGGAAATCGAGTTCACCTTCGAGGGACCGAAAAAAGAAAACCTCTTCATTCTGCAGACCCGGGACATGATCACCATCAAGAAGCAGGAACGGTTCAACGTCTTTACCGACGCCGGCCTGCACCGGGATCTGCTGGGCAAGGGGGTGGGGGTGTCGGGCAGCGCGCTCTCAGGGCGCGCCGTGTTCACCGCCGACAACATCACCCGCCTGCGCCGCGAGGACCCCGGCACGCCGCTCATCCTCATCCGCCAGGACACGGTGCCCGAGGACATCAAAGAGGTTTCCATGGCCGAGGGGCTACTCACCGCCCGCGGCGGCAACACATCCCACGCGGCGGTGGTGGCCACCCAGCTCGAAAAGACCTGCGTGGTGGGCTGCAAGGATCTCAAGGTCTACGAATCCCTCGAGTACTGCGAGATAAACGGCCACACCATCCGATTCGGCGACCCTGTGGCCCTGGACGGCCGCCAGGGCCACTTTCTGAAGGGTTACCACCCGGTGCAGGAAGAGGTGCAGATTCTGCCGATCTGAGGGGAAAGGGAGAAGAAAAAAGGGAGAAGGGAGAAGGGAGAAGAAGCTGCGGGCCGACCGGCCCGCAGCGAGGAGAAAAAGATTACTTCGAGGGGCAGCAGGCGCCGGCTTTCGATTCCGGCACCCCAAGTTTTTTGAGGATGATGCCCATGGGGCAGAACTTGGTGATCCCGTACTGAAAGAGATTGGCGCCGACAAAGGCAGTAAAAAAATACCAGTAGGGATGCACCCAGGTGCCAAGGGCGAGGCTTGCGAGGATGAAGAGGCCGGCGATCACGTGGATCCAGTCGTTGACGGTCATGGGTGTGTCTCCTTACCCTTGCGGGCGGGACCGCGCCGCCGGGAGAAGCTCAGCAGAACAGTCTCTGCATGGTGTTGATGAGCTCCACCACCCGGCTGTCGGCGATCCGGTTGTAGATGAAATTGGCTTCCTTGCGCGAGTCGATCACGCCCTGGTTGCGCAGAATGCTCAAATGCTGGGAAACGTTTGCATTGGTTGTCTTCACGGCCTGCTGGATATCGCCCACGGTGAGCTCGCCGTCCTGCAGCATACAGAGGATCTTGAGCCGCAGGGGGTGGGAGATGGCCTTCAGCAGGGCCGAGACTTCTTCGACTTTCTGTTCGAGCATACCGCCCCCAATCTTTTCAGAAATTAACTTAATTCTTTAATTGCATCTGTCAAGCCCTTTCCAGGGACCGCAGACGAAAGGAAAACAACAGCACTTCGGATCCGCGACAACTTCTCGAGCGCCCAACGGCCAGGCACCGCCTGGGCCGGCACAAGCCAACCAAGACGGCAACAGGCTTCTATCGTTTAGAGAAAAACGAAAAGTTGGTCCGCCTCGCGGCCGGCACCTCCCCCGGTCGCTTGCCTGCGCCGCCCTCGCGGCGCTGACGGATTCCAGGAAGTGCGTCTCTTCAAGCAAGCCGTCAGCCTAGCTGCTTTTTTCAAAGCTGACAACTGGAATGTCACCCCACCCCGGCCCGCCGATAGCCGACGAAGGCAGCAGCCTCGTATTGTCAAAGGCAAAAGTGCATGGTAAGAAGAAAAAGATGAGTCGCCACCGGTGGCCTGCCACAAGAATGCCGGCTCCTTGCCTTCACCCTTGCGCCTTCTTGTTTTTCGGACCGCAGAGACCTATTGTCTTTGTTCAAGCCACAGGTCGGCTCCTGGCCAACACGCGAAAAGCAACAGAACAATCCACCCTGAAAAGAGAGGTTCCGCCATGAAGAAAACGCTGTCCGTCGGTCTGCTCTGCTGCACGCTGGCTGTTGCCGGCTGCGCCACTCCTCCCCAAACCAAGACCCAGAAAGGCGCCCTTTACGGTGCCGCCGGCGGCGCCGCCGCCGGCGCCCTGATCGGCCAGGCCATCGGCCGCGACACCCAGGGCACCCTGATCGGTGCCGCCATCGGCACCGCGGTGGGCGGCCTCGCCGGTGCCGGAGTCGGCAAGATGATGGACAACCAGGAGCGCGACATGCGCGCCGCCCTGGCCTCCTCGGAGGCGGCCAACGTCACCCGCCAGGGCGACATGCTGGCCATCAGCCTGAAGGGCGACGTCACCTTCGACACCAACTCCACTGTCATCCGCCCCGGCCTCTATTCGGAAATTGACCGCATCGCCGGTGTGCTCCAGCAGTACCCGGACACTGTCATCCGCATCGAAGGCCACACCGATTCCGTCGGTTCCGAATCGTACAACCAGGATCTTTCCCGGCGGCGGGCCGAGGCGGTGCGCGAGCTCTTCGTGCAGCGCGGCATCAGCCCGACCCGCATGGAGACCATGGCTTTCGGCGAGTCCATGCCCATTGCCTCCAACGACAACGAGGCCGGCCGCAGCCGCAACCGGCGGGTGGAGATCAAGATCGCGCCCTCTCAGGCCGCCCAGCAGCAGGGCTACCAGGCCCCGCCGCCCCAGCAGACCTATCCCCAGCAGACCTATCCCCAGCAGGGCGGCTATCCCCAGCAGCAGTCCTACCCGCAGCAGGGTGGCTACCCCCAGAACTACCCGAGCTACTGATCGATCCTCAAGAGCGCTCCGGCCTCCCCCATGGCCGGGGCGCTTCCCGCCCTTTGCCGCCGCATTTCCCCTCTTGTTGCCGCAGGCGTTCCGTGCTATCTTGGCCTGCGTTCGTTGTTCCGTACCATTGCACCCTCAAATCACCGGGCCTTTTCCCGCTCCTTGCCTCCGCGGCAGGGCTTTTTTTCTTGCGGCCCTCTTTATCTTTTCGGAGATACAGCATGATAACCCTGCTCGATTACGGAGCCGGCAATGTCCGTTCCGTACGCAACGCCATCGGCAAGCTGGGCTTCGAAGTCCGCGACGTCGCTTCACCCGAAGACATCCGCCGCGCCGACAAACTCATCTTTCCCGGGGTCGGCTCCTTTGGCAACGCCATGGCCCGGCTCCGGGAATGCGGTTACATCGAGCCGTTGCTCGACTACCTGCGCGCCGACCGCCCCTTTCTCGGCATCTGCCTCGGCCTCCAGACTCTCTTCGAAGGCAGCGACGAGGCCTTTGGCGTTGCCGGGCTGGGGCTCATCAAGGGAAGGGTAAAACGTTTTCCGGACAGCGCCCTGTCGGTGCCCCACATCGGCTGGAACGGGGTGGCCCTGCACAAGGAAACCGGCCTGTTCGCCGGCTACGGCGGCGAAAAGCTTTACTTCGTGCACTCGTTCCGGGCCGAGGAAAGCGAGGCGAACCGGGACTGGGTGCTCGCCACCACCGATTACGGTGAAAATTTCGTGAGCGCCGTGCAGAAAGGCAATGTCGCCGCCTGCCAGTTTCATCCGGAAAAAAGCGGCGAAGCGGGGCTCGGCCTGCTCCGCAACTTTCTCCAAGGCCGCATGAACGAAACCCCTTCGGCGAAGACCGCGCCGGCGGCGCCCACCCGGCTCGCCAAGCGGATCATCGCCTGCCTCGACGTGCGCAGCAACGACGCCGGCGACCTGGTGGTGACCAAGGGCGACCAATACGACGTGCGCGACAAGGGCGAGGTGCGCAACCTCGGCAAACCCGTGGAACTGGCCCGCCGTTACTACGAGGAAGGAGCCGACGAGATCACCTTCCTCAACATCACCGCCTTCCGCGACTGCCCGCTCCGGGACCAACCCATGCTCGAAGTGCTGCGGCAGACCTCGGAAAACGTCTTCGTGCCGCTCACCATCGGCGGCGGCATCCGCGAATACACCGATTCCGACGGGATCTATCACCCGGCCCTCCAGGTGGCGGCGGAATACTTCCGCTCCGGCGCCGACAAGATCTCCATCGGCAGCGACGCGGTGGCGGCGGTGGAGGAGTACCTGCGCACCGGAGAGAAGACCGGCAAAACCTCCATCGAACAGATCTCCCGGGTGTACGGCGCCCAGGCGGTGGTGATCTCCATCGACCCGCGCCGGGTCTATGTGGCCGCTCCTGAAGCCGTCACTCACCGGACCATCGAAACCAAGATCCCGGGCCCCAACGGCGAACGCTTCTGCTGGTACCAGTGCACCGTCAAAGGCGGCCGCGAGGGCCGCGAGGTGGGAGCCTGGGAACTGGCCCGGGCCTGCGAGGAACTGGGGGCTGGCGAGATTCTCCTCAACTGCATCGACCGCGACGGCACCAACTCCGGCTTCGACACCGAGCTCATAAACATGGTGAAGAGCGCCGTCACCATTCCGGTCATCGCTTCCAGCGGCGCCGGCAAACCAGAGCACTTTTCCGAGGTCTTTTCAAAAACCACCGCCGAGGCGGCGCTGGCCGCCGGCATCTTCCACCGCCGCGAGGTGCCCATCGAAACGGTAAAGAACCATCTGCTCGGAAACGGCATCGAAATCCGCTGAGCCCTCCGGCTGCACCCTGCGCCGCCCAATGAAAAAGCCGCCGCACCGGAAAGGTGTCGGCGGCTTTTCTTTGCCTGCCAGTCCAGCTCACAGCCGGCTCACCCGGATCGCCCGCCGCCGTTCTTTCACCAGGTAGAAGATGACGTTGGTGCCCAGGCCCTCGGCCGATTCCACCGCCACGTCGCCGTCCTGCTCCTCGAGGATGCGGCGGGCAAGGGTCAGGCCCATGCCGAGGTGCCGGGTCTTGCGGGAGAAGAAGTGACCGAAGACCTTGGGCAGGTCCTGGCGCCGGATGCCGGAGCCGCGGTCCACCACCTTGAGGGCGTAAGGCCACTCGGCCTCCTCGGTGCGGAAGAGCCGCATCTCCACCACCTTGTCGGGCCAGTCGGCGGGATAGGCCTCGCAGGCGTTGACCACCGCCGCCTCCACCGCGATGCCCAGGAGTTCGGGATCGATGAACACGGTGTCCTCTCCCAATCCGTCGCCACAAACCAGCTGCAGGCGGCCGCCGGCCCGGGCGGCCACCGGCGCCAGGCGCTCTTCGAGCTGGCCCAGGAGTGCCTCCAGGCTCACCTTCTCCAGCCGCGGCCGGGGCAGCTTGATGAAATCGTTCAAAGTGTCGAGCAGGGCCTCGAGCCGCCCGGCCTGCTCGAGAATCGTGGCCAGGTGCTTTTCCTCGTAGTGATGGTTGTCGCCGATCCGCCGGGCGAGTCCGCCGATGATCTGCACCGGGTTCCTGATCTGGTGGCTGATGTCGTCGAGCATGCAGCCGAGGAAGGCGATGCGTTCGGTGTAGCGCAGGGTGCGCTCGAGCTCCTTCATCTGCGAGATGTCGTGCACGGTCACCACCAGACACTCCTCGCCGTCCCAGGTGAGGCGAAAGGAAAAAACCTGGGCCAGGAAGGAGGAGCCGTCGCGCCGGAGCAGCATGGCCTCGGTTTCGTATTCCTGGCGCTCGCGGGTGAGCTGCAGGATATTGCCGAGAAAGATCTCGCGGTCATCGGGCATGAAGAGCTCCCGCAGGGGTGTGCCCTTCAGTTCGGCAAGGGTGGCCCGCAGCATAAAGGCGGCCCGGCTGTTGGCAAAGCTCATGCTCTGGGCCGAGTCGAAAACCAGCACCGTGGAGTTGATGATGTTGAGAATCCTGCTGATGAGCGCGGGATAGGTCACCGCTGCGGTCAGGTCCATGGCTCGACCCCCAGGTGCGCCGGTCTCCTTCTGGTTGGGAGCTCCGGCTGATTCTTCGTTGGCCACGGCGGAAAGCGGCGGCGCCGGCCGCCGCGCCGTGGTCAGAAATCGATCTGGAAGCTGTAGACGTCGTCTTCCCGCTGGCTCTTCACCGTGAAGCCGCAGTTGTTGAAGATCGACTGCATGCGCTTGTTCTCCCGCAGCACCTCGGCGGTGAAGCCCGAAATGCCGCTGCGTTTGGCCAGGGTCACCAGGTGGCGGAAGAGAAAGGTGCCGATCTTTCTGTTCTGCCAGTCGTCGTGGATGACGAAGGCGACCTCGGCCCGGTTGGTCCGTTCATCGAGATAATAGCGGCCCACGGCGACGATCTCCTCGCCGTGGGCCTCGGGCACGGTGCCGACGATGGCCACGTCGCGCCGGTGGTCGATATAGACGAAATCGTGGATCTGTTTGTGACCAAAGCGCTTTGCGTGGGTCATGAAGCGGTAGTAGAGGGTTTCCTGGGAGAGGTGGTAGAGCAGCTCGCGCATGCGGGGCTCGTCGGTGGGGTGCACCGGCCGGAAATTGACCTGGGTGCCGTCGTCGAGCAGCATGGTGGTCTTCATTTCCTGGGACCCCACATAGAAACGGCCTTCCACGTCGCGCATCTCCTCGCGGATGTACTTCGCTTCGATGGCCTCTCGGAGAAGTTGTTCCCGGAACTCTGGCGCGGCGATGCTTATCATGGCCAGGGCCCGCTCCTGGATGCTCTTGCCGTGCAGGTAGGCGACGCCGTGCTCGGTGGCCACGTAATGCACGGAGCCGCGGGTGGTGACCACCCCGGCGCCGGGCGAAAGCCTGGTGACGATGCGGGAGATTGTGCCGCCCCGGGCGGTGGCGGGCAGCGCGATGATCGCCTTGCCCTCGGCCGAGCGGGCGGCGCCCCGGTTGAAGTCGACCTGGCCGCCGATCCCCGAATAGAAACGGCTGCCCAGGGAATCGGCGCAGACCTGGCCGGTGAGATCGACCTCCAGCGCCATGTTGATCGCCACCATCTTGTACTGGCGGCCGATCACATGCTGGTCGTTGACATAGGAGGTGGGCCGGAAGGAAAAAAGCGGGTTGCGGTCGACGAAATCGTAGAGCCTCTGGGAGCCCATGCAGAAGCTGGTGACGATCTTGCCCCGGTCGAGGGTCTTACGGCGGCCGGTGACCGCTCCGGCCTCGACGAGATCGATGATGGAGTCGGTGAGCATCTCGGTGTGGATGCCGAGATCTTTTTTTTCCTTCAGAAATTCTATCAATGCCTGGGGGATGATGCCGATGCCGAACTCGACGGTGGCGCCGTCCTCGACCAGCGCCGCGATGTTTCTGCCGATATCGCGCAGGGTGGCGGCCGGCTCATGCTGGCCGCGCGCGATGAGCGGCCGGTCCACCGGCACCAGGAGATCGAGGTCGTAGATGTCCATGAAGCTGTCGCCCATGGTCCAGGGCATACGGGGATTCACCTCGGCGATCACCAGGGAGCCGTTCTCCGCCGCCGACTTGACGATGTCCACCGACACCCCGAGGCTCACCTTGCCACGCTCGTCGGGCGGCGTCACCTGGATGAGCACCACGTCGAGGGGCAGGCGGCCGGACTCGAAGAGCCTGGGGATGTCGGAGAGCATGATCGGCGTGTAGTCGCCCAGGCCCTCCTGCATGAAGCCGCGGATGTTGGAGCCGATAAAGAAGCTCTTGACGATGAAGCTGTCGGTGAGCGCCCGGTCGGCGTAGGGCGCATCCCCCTTGGTGAGCAGATGCACGATCTCCACATCGGCCAGCTCCCGGGCCCGGGCGGCCAGCGCCTCGACCAGCCCGGTGGGCGTGGCGCAGCCGGTGCCGACGAACACCCGCTGGCCGGGCCGCACCCGGCCGAGGGCCTCGCGCGGGCTGGCCAGCATGTCCCGGTACCTTTGCCGCCAGTCCGGGTCGTAGGACACGGCAACCCTGTCGTTCATGCCTTCACCTCCTGCAGGGTCATGCGGGCGTCGGCCACCACCGGCTCGGTGCCGGGTTCGCCGACGATGAAGGGATTGATGTCGAGTTCGGCGATCTGCGGAAAATCGGTGGCCAGTTGGCTGATCCGCTGCAGCCCGGTGGCGATGGCGGCCAGATCCACTCCCTTCTGGCCGCGGCGGCCCTCGAGGATGGCGTAGGAACGGGTCGATTTCAGCATCTGCACGGCCTCGCTCTCGGTGATCGGGGCCAGATGAAAGGTGACGTCCTTCATCACCTCGACGAAGATGCCGCCCAGGCCGAACATGAGCATGGGGCCAAACTGCCGGTCGCGGCTCATGCCGATGATCACCTCCAGCCCGCGGTCGAGCATCTTCTCGACGTAGACCCCTTCGATGGAGGCGTTCGGAGCCCGCTGCTTCATCCTCAGCATCATGAGATCGAAGGCGTCGGCCGCGGCCGAGCTGTTGACGATGTCGAGGCGCACGCCGCCCATGTCCGACTTGTGGACGATGTCGGGGGAAACCACCTTCATGGCCACCGGAAAGCCGATGCGCTCGGCCGCCTCCACCGCCTCCTCGGCGCTGGTTGCCAGGTACCCCTCGGGGATGCGGAAGTTGTATGCCGAAAGAATGGCCTTGGCCTTGACCTCACCCAGTTGAAAAATACCCGACCGCAGCCGCCGGGTGATGATCCGCTCCACCCGCCGGCGGTTGACCGGAAAGCGGGTCACCATGCGCGGCGGCCGGAGCCGCCAGGCGGCGTATTCCCACATCGCCTTGAGCGCCGCCACCGCCCGCTCCGGCGAATTGTAGGTGGGCAACCCCGCCTCGACCAGCACGTTGCGGCTCTCCAGCACCCCCTGGCCGCCCATGAAGGCGGTGAGCACCGGCTTGTCGCCGCGCATGCCGGCAATGAGCGCCTGGGCGGTCTCCACCGGCCGGGTCATGGCCTGGGGAGTGAGCAGCACCAGCACCGCGTTTACCGCCGCATCGTCCTGGGCGGCGGCCAGGGCCGCCGCGTAACGCTCGGGGTCGGCATCCCCCAGAACATCGATGGGATTGCCGACCGAAGCGGCGGCCGGCAGCCGGGCGCGCAGCGCGGTGGCGGTATTGTTGTCGAGCTCCGCCACCTCGAGCCCGGCCTTCTCGGCGGCGTCGGCGGCCATGGTGCCGGGGCCGCCGGCATTGGTGATGATGAGCAGCCGCTTGCCCCGCGGCAGGGGCTGGTAGGCAAAAGCCGAGGCCACGTCGAACAGGGCGTCGAAGCTGTCTGCCCGGATCACGCCGCTTCGCTTGAAGGCGGCGCCGTAGGCGGTATCCGCCCCGGCCAGCACCCCGGTGTGGGAGCTCGCCGCCCGCAAACCGGCGGTGGTGGTACCGCTTTTTAAAATGACCACCGGCTTCAGGACCGATGCCTCCTCGGCCGCCTTCACAAAATGGTCACCGGAGGAAATGTCCTCGAGATAGCCGACGATCACCTTGGTCTGGCCGTCCCGGGCCAGGGCGCGCAGCAGGTCCACCTCGGAGAGTTCCGCCTTGTTGCCGATGGACACCACCTTGGCGAGCCCCATCTTGCGAAGCGCCGCCAGATCGAGAATGGCCGTGCACAGCGCGCCGGACTGGGAAAAAATGGAGATGGGACCGGCTTCCGGCATGGAGCCGGCGAAGGAGGCGTTCAGGCGGTGCCCGGTATTGATCAGCCCGAGGCAGTTGGGGCCGAGCAGGCGGATGCCGCGGTTGCGGCAGAATTCGGCCATGCGCCGCTCGAGCGCCGCCCCCTCCTCGCCCTTTTCCTTGAAACCGGCGGTGATCACCACCACCGCCCGGGCGCCCACCCGTTCGCAGGAACGCAGGGTCTCCCACACCGAGTCCCGGGGCACGGCGATCACCACCAGATCGATGGAATCCTTGCAGTCTGCAAGGCTCTTGCAACAGGGCAGGCCGAGTATCTCGTCGCTCTGCGAATTGACCGGCACGATTTTGCCCTGAAAGCCGCCGCCCAGCAGGTTGGCCAGGATGTCGTGGCCGACCTTGCCCGGAGTGCGCGAGGCCCCCACCACCGCCACCGATTCCGGATAAAACAGGCTTTCCAGCATGATCTCTTCTCCGTTGCACTCTGGACAAGGCGTTAAGCGCCCGATGCCGGTCTCTCGAGGCTGAAACCGGCATCGGCCAGGGCCTTGTTTACCGCCCTCAGGTTGAGGGTGTGAACCCGGACGAAAATGCGGCCCAGCCCTTCTTCATCGGCGGCGGTGTGCACCAGCCGGGTGAAGGGGATGTCGCGTTCCTCCAGGGCCTGAACGATGCGGGTGAAGGGTTTGGGCCGGCCGTCATCGAGCACGGTGACCAGGGCCGAACCCCGCTCGCCGAGCCCGAAGAGCTGCCGGTAAGCCCGCATCAGGTCGCGGACCGAAAAAATACCCACCACCCGGCCGTCGCCGTCCACCACCGGCAGCGAACCCACCTTTTCGCGGTCGAGCAGGAGCAGGGCGTCGTCGAGGGTTGCGTCCGGAGACAGGGTGCTGAGCCGGGTGCTCATCACCGCCGCCACCGGGGTCGAGGACAGCTTTTCGAGAGCGCTCTCCCTGTCCTTGCCGGCGAGCAGGGAGGAGGGAGAGGCGGAGCGCAGATCGCGGTCGCTGAGCATGCCCAGCAGCAGCCCCTTGTTGTCCACCACCGGCAGATGCCGGAAATGCCCTTCTTCCATGAGCCGCCGGGCGGCCGCAATGTTGTCCTCCGGGCCCACGGTGCGGGCCGGTTTCTGCATATGGCGACGGATGTACATGGCGCGCTCTCCCGTTAAGAAACTTGCTCCAGCTCCGGTGGAGGACCGGTCTCGAGAAGCCCCTCGAGGTAGGCCGCCACCCCATCGGCCAGGGCCTCCAGGTGATAGCCGCCCTCGAGCAGCGACAGAGCCCGGCCGGGGCAATGCCTGCTGCTCCATGCCGCCGTCAACCGGCCCAGTTGGCGAAACAGGTCGGTGCTATAGGCAAGGCCCGACATGTCGTCGAGCCGGTGGCCGTCGAAGCCGGCGGCCACGATCAGCCCCTCGGGCCGGAAGGCCGCGAGGGCCGGAGCAATCTGTGCCTCGCAGGCGGCAAGCACCTGCAGGTCGTCCGCACCCGGCGGCAGGGGTATGTTGAGGGTGGCGCCGAAGCCGGCGCCGCTGCCGCGCTCGTCGGCATAACCGGTGGAGGGAAAACTGAAGGTCGGGTGCTCGTGGATGCTGATGTAGAACACCTCCGGGTCCTCCTCGAAAGCGGCCTGGATGCCATTGCCGTGGTGGGCGTCCCAGTCGATGATGCACAGCCGGCGCCGGCCATACCGCCGTTGCCAGTAACGGGCGGTGATCGCCGCGTTGTTGAGGAAACAGAAACCGAGCGCCATGTTGCGCTCGGCGTGGTGGCCCGGTGGCCGGACGGGGCAGAAGACGTGCCCGGCCCGCCCCGCCTCCAGGGCATCCACCGCGGCCAGACCGGCGCCGGCGGCGAGCAGGGCCACCCCGTACGATTCAGGACAGAGCCCGTTGTCCGGGTGATCGAGAAACGACCGGCCGGCAAGGGCAGCCTCTTCAAAACGGTACAGATAGGCTTCGTCATGGCAGGCGGCCACTTCTTCCCAGGTGGCGGCCCGCGACCGGCCGCTGGTCAGCCGGGAGGCAAGCGGCGCGGCCGCCAGGCCGCGGAGCACGGCCTCCAGGCGGGCCGGACTTTCGGGGTGGTCGCTGCCGGTCTGGTGCTCCAGGTAACGGGGGTCGGTAATCACGAGCAGACGTAACCCTCCGGGCATGGCGCACCATCATGAACGAAAAATTCGATGACCCTGCCGAAAACGGCGGGATGTGTCAGGCAACTCGGAGCCACCGCAAAAAAAAGAAGGCGGGCGGCCGCCGCCCTGACTGTTGATATACCTCCATCGCCCCGCCCCTTCAAACTCTTTTTATTTTTTTCCAGGAAGGATTCCCGCCGCCACCGGCCTCCCATAGAGAAGATCACGGCCCGGCCCGCAGGAAAGGGGCCGGCCCCCTGCGGTCAATTCGGCTCTTGCAAGAAACCGGGAAAAGCGATAAAAGACTCAGTTTATTTCAGTGCACCAGCTAATGTTGTCACGGAGAAACAGGGAGAAAAACAGAATGAACCCCCATCTCGATCCCCTTCTTGCGGAACGCTGCTGCCTCATGGTCATCGACCCCCAGGAGCGGCTCATGCAGGCGATCCACAAGGCGGACAGGGTAACCCGCAACACGGCGCTGCTTGTTCGCT
Organism: Desulfobulbales bacterium; assembly: GCA_041599275.1. Lineage (GTDB taxonomy): Bacteria > Desulfobacterota > Desulfobulbia > Desulfobulbales > BM004 > JBFHWX01. The sequence goes on from JBFHWX010000007.1 coordinate 15,799, forward strand.
GCTTTCAGACCATGAAGCTGCCGGTCATCGCCACCACCCAATACAAAAAAGGCCTGGGTCCCTTCGTGCCGGAACTCGCCGAACTGCTGGCCGCCACCCCCTGCCCTGACAAGCTCGAATTCAATGCCCTGGCCAATCCCGCGGTGCGGGCCGAACTCGACCGGTTGCCGAAGAAGGTGGACACCCTCATCCTCACCGGCGCCGAGGCCCATATCTGCGTCTACCAGACCGCCTGCGGGGCGCTGCGGGCCGGCTACCGCACCTGGGTGACGAGCGACGCGGTCTCCTCCCGGGACAAGAAGAACGCCAAGGCCGCCCTGCAGCGCCTGGCGCTCCTCGGCGCCGAGGTCGGCCCCAGCGAGATGGTGATCTACGAGCTCCTGCAGCGGGCCGGCTCCCCCGCCTTCAAGGCCATGCTGCCACACCTGAAATAAAAGGGTTGGCCGCGCTCCCCGCCGGGAAATCCCATGGGAGCCGTTGAAACGGCAGGGCGAGATTTTTTGCCCTGCCACCAGTCCACTCATTTTTTCATAACAACCCCAGCCACAAGCGATCACGACCATGACCGGAGCAGACATCCGCAGCAAATTCCTTCAGTACTTCGCCGCCAAAGACCACGCCGTGGTCGCCGACTCCTCCCTGGTGCCCCAGGACGACCCGACGCTTCTGTTCACCAACGCCGGCATGGTCCAGTTCAAGCGGGTGTTCATGGGCGAGGAGAAGCGCCCCTACAGCCGGGCCGCCACCTGCCAGCGCTGCGTGCGGGCCGGCGGCAAGCACAACGACCTCGAGAACGTCGGCCACACCGCCCGCCACCACACCTTCTTCGAGATGCTCGGCAACTTCTCCTTCGGCGACTATTTCAAAGAGGAAGCGATCCACTACGCCTGGGAGTTCCTCACCCGGGAGCTCGGCCTCGACCCGCGGCGCCTCTGGGTATCGGTCTTCGAGGACGACGACGAGGCCTACGGCATGTGGGAAAAGGTGGAGGATCTGCCGAAAGGCAGGATTCTGCGGATGGGCGAGAAGGACAACTTCTGGGCCATGGGCGACACCGGGCCCTGCGGGCCGTGCTCGGAGATCCACATCGACCAGGGCCCCGAGGTGGGCTGCGGGGCGCCGGACTGCCGGGTGGGCTGCCCCAACGACTGCGACCGCTTCCTCGAGCTCTGGAATCTGGTGTTCATGCAATTCTACCGGGACGAAGCCGGCACCATGACCAGGCTGCCCAAACCGAGCATCGACACCGGCATGGGGCTCGAGCGGATCACCGCGGTGCTGCAGGGCAAGCAGAACAACTACGACTCGGATCTGTTCGCCGACCACGTCAAGCGGCTCGAGGCCCTCACCGGCAAGCCTTACGGAGTAAACGACCAGCACAATATCGCCATGCGGGTGATCGCCGACCACGCCCGCGCCACCGCCTTCCTGGTGGCCGACGGCGTCCTGCCCTCCAACGAGGGCCGCGGCTACGTGCTGCGCCGCATCATGCGCCGGGCCATCCGCTACGGCAGGTACCTCGGCATCGACAAGCCCTTCCTGGCCGCGGTCACCGCCGGCGTGGTGGAGAAGATGGCGCCTGCCTTCCCCCACCTGCGGGAAGCCGCCACCCTGCTCGATCAGGTGGCCACCAACGAGGAAGTGCGCTTCCGCGAGACCCTCGATAACGGGCTCGCCATGCTGCAGGAGGAAATCGAACGGTTGCGGGCCACGGGCACGGACCGGGTTTCGGGCTCCTTCGTCTTCAAGCTCTACGACACCTTCGGTTTTCCCGTCGACATCGTGCGCGACATCGCCATGGAGAAGGGAATCGGGGTCGACGAGGCGGGCTTTGCCGAGGCCATGGAAAAGCAGCGCCAGCGCTCCAAGCAGTCCTGGAAGGAGGGTGGGCTCGCCGCCCTTTCTGCCGGCATCAAGGCCCTGGCCGACGCCGGGCACAAGAGCCGGTTCGTGGGCTACGACTGCCACCGCAACGAGTCACCTGTCGCCGGCCTGATCGACGCCGGCGGTGAGGCGGTGGACAAAGCCGCGGCCGGCGCCACCGTTTCCCTCTTCTGCCCGGAGACCGTGTTCTACGCCGAGTCCGGCGGCCAGACCGGCGACACCGGCGAGGTCATCGGCGCCAACGGCCGCGGCCTGGTGCGCGACACCATCACCGTGGGCGACGGCATCGTGCTGCACGAAACCGAAATCACCGAAGGCTTCCTTGCCGTGGGGGAGACGGTGAGCCTGCGGGTGGCCGAGGGGAGAAGGCAGACCATCGCCAACAACCACACCGCCACCCACCTTCTGCACACGGCACTGAAAACCGTGCTCGGCGACCACGTCAAGCAGTCCGGCTCGCTGGTGGAGGCGGAGCGGCTGCGCTTCGACTTCACCCATTTTTCGCCGATCTCCCCCGAGGATCTGGCCCGCATCGAGGATACGGTCAACCGGGAAATCCGGGCCAACACCAGGGTCGGCACCGAGCTCCTCTCCCGGGACCAGGCCATCGCCTCCGGCGCCACCGCCCTCTTTGGCGAGAAATACGCCGACACCGTGCGGGTGGTGGGCATCGGCGCGGTGAGCCGCGAGCTCTGCGGCGGCACCCATGTGGGCCGCACCGGCGAAATAGGCCTTTTCAAGATCATTGCCGAAACCGGCATCGCCGCCGGCATCCGGCGCATCGAGGCGGTGACCGGCCCCGGGGCCTTTGCCCGCTTCCGCAAGGCCGAGGAACAGCTCGACGGCCTTGCCGCCACCCTGAAAAGTGGCCGCGACGAGCTTGCAAGCCGCCTCGAGAAGCTTCTCAGCCGCCAGAAAGAGCTCGAAAAACAGGTGGCGACCCTCACCGCCAGACTGTCGCTCGCCGACCTCGACGGCCTCATCGCCTCCGCCCCGGAGGTGGGCGGCGTCCGGGTGCTGGCCGCCGACATGCCGGTGGCAGACGCCAAGACCCTGCGCGAAGTGGGCGACCGGGTGCGGGACAAGCTGGGCTCGGGGGTGGTGGTGCTGGGCGCCGCCACCGCCGGCGACAAGGTGACGCTGCTCGCCATGGTCAGCAAGGACCTCACCGGCCGCCTGCAGGCCGGCAACATCGTCAAGCAGGTGGCAGGCCTGGTTGGCGGTTCCGGCGGCGGCCGCCCCGACATGGCCCAGGCCGGCGGCACCATGCCCGACAAACTGGCCGAAGCCCTGGCCGCGGTGCCCGGGATAGTCTCCTCCATGCTGGCCTGAGAAGGAGCCGATTTGCCGCACCGGCAGGGGGCAAAAAAAAATTGACAGGCCAGGATCAATGCAGTAGATAAACACGGCTAGATCATGAACCGTCATTCAGTAAATGGCCAGAAAGTACCGCAGAAAAAGGCATTTCGAAAAATGAATGGCTAACCATGCACTTCCAGGGGAGTTGACGAAGGATGATAACGATCGATGAGACCATGGTGATTCACATCATCAATATTCTGTTTCTTATTGTGATCATGAACGCCATCCTGTACAAGCCCATCCGCACCATCCTCGCCGAGCGCGACAAAAAGCTCCAGGCCCTCGGCAGCGACATCGACAACTTCAACAAGAACGCCAAGCTGCGCCAGGAAGACATCGAGCGCAAGCTCGCCGACGCCCGCCGCACCGCCAAGGACAAGTTCGAGGCGGCCCGCTCCGAAGGGCAGGCGGCAGCCAACGAGAGCCTGGGGGCCATCCGCTCCGAAGTGGCGGCCGGCAAGGACGCCCAGCTCAAGGCGATCAAAGAGGAGATGGCCGCGGCCCGCACCCAGTTGCAGGCCCAGGTTGAAGGCTTCGCCGCCGACATGGCGGGCAAAATTCTGGGGAGGTCGATCTAACCATGAAGCTGCGCAACACGAACTGGTCCAAAGCGGCCGCCACCTGCCTCACCATCGGCCTGGTGCTCGCCGCCTCCACCCTCTACGCCTCTTCCGGCGGCGAAGGCGGTTCCCTCTCCCACGAGAAGCTGATGGATCTGCTCTGGCGGACCCTGAACTTCATCGCTCTCGTCGTCATCCTGGTCAAATTCCTTTCCAAGCCAGTTGCCAATGCCCTTGGCGGCCGCCAGCTCAAGATCCGCCAGCAGTTCGAGGAGCTCGAGGCCAAGAAGGCCGAAGCCGACGCCACCTACCGCGAATACGAGAAGAAACTTGCCCAGATCGAGCAGGAAGTGGGCACCATCATCGAGCAGGCCGTAGCCCAGGGCCAGCTCGAAAAGCAGCGGATCATCGACGACGCCACCCGCGCCGCCTCCGACATCCAGCGCCAGGCGGAAATGGCCATCACGCACGAACTGGCGGTGGCCAAGGCCAGCCTGCGCGAGGAAGTGGCCAACAAGGCGGTGGCCATGGCCGAAGAGCTGATCACCAAGAACCTGCAGCCGGCTGATCAGGTGAAGCTGGTCGAAGACTATCTCGAAAAGGTGGGTGCCATACAGTGAAACAGACGATCGTAGCCAAACGGTATGCCAAGGCGCTCTTTGCGGTTGGCAAGGAAGAGGACCGGCTCAGCGACTACTCCATCGCCCTCGGCGAGCTGGCGGCGCTCTACATCGAAGCGCCGGAAGTCAAGGACGCCCTCACCAACACCCTCTACCCCCAGGAAGTGCGGGAGAAGGTGCTCGACCACTTGATCCAGGCGGTGGGCGCCGACCGGACCCTCGGCAATTTCCTGCGGCTCGTGCAGCAGAAGCGGCGGGCCGCCATCCTGCCGGAGATCGCCGAGGTCTTTCAGCAGCTGGTGGACTCGAGCGAAAACGTCTCCCGCGGCACGGTGACCACGGCAACGGAAATCAGCGAGGCCCTGCAGGCCAAAGTGCAGGCGACCCTCGAGAAAATTACAGGGAAAAAGGTGATTCTCACGACCGAAGTCGACCCCGCAATCATCGGCGGCATGATTGCCAAGGTGGGTGACCTTGTACTGGACGGGAGCATCAAAACGCAACTTGCGGGTTTGAACGAATCCATTAAGGGGAGTGAATAGGCAAATGCAGATCAAAGCTGAAGAAATCAGTCAAATCATCAAGGGCCAGATCAAAGATTACGAAAGCAAAGTTGATCTGAGCGAGACCGGAACCGTCATCTCGGTGGGCGACGGTATCGCCCGCGTGCATGGCGTTCAGAACTGCATGGCCATGGAGCTCCTCGAGTTCCCGGGCGGCATCCTTGGCCTTGCCCTGAACCTGGAAGAAGACAACGTCGGCTGCGCGGTCCTCGGCGACGTCGAAGGCATCAAGGAAGGCGACATCGTCAAGCGCACCGGCCGTATCGCCGAGGTGCCGGTCGGGCCCGAGATGGAAGGCCGGGTGGTTGACGCCGTGGGCGCCCCGATCGACGGCCAGGGCCCGATCAATGCCAAGAACTTCAGTAAGATCGAAGTGCTCGCCCCCGGCGTTATCGCCCGTAAGTCGGTGCACGAGCCCTGCTATACCGGCTCCAAGGCGGTGGACGCCATGACCCCGGTGGGCCGCGGCCAGCGCGAACTGGTGATCGGCGACCGGCAGATCGGCAAGACCGCGCTCTGCGTCGACGCCATCATCGCCCAGAAGAACACCGACGTGCACTGCATCTACGTCGCCATCGGCCAGAAGAAATCCACCGTGGCGCTGGTGGTCGAAGCGCTTCGCAAGCACGGCGCCATGGAGTACACCACCGTGGTTGCGGCCTGCGCCTCGGATCCGGCGCCGATGCAGTACCTGGCCGCCTTTGCCGGCTGCGCCATGGGCGAATACTTCCGCGACAACGGCCAGCACGCCCTGATCATCTACGACGATCTTTCCAAGCAGGCCGTCGCCTACCGCCAGCTTTCGCTTCTTCTGCGCCGGCCGCCGGGACGCGAGGCCTTCCCCGGCGACATCTTCTTCAACCACTCGCGGCTCCTGGAGCGCGCCTCCAAGGTGAACGACGAATTGGGCGCCGGCTCGCTGACCGCCCTGCCGATCATCGAAACCCAGGCGGGCGACGTTTCGGCCTACATCCCGACCAACGTTATCTCGATCACCGACGGCCAGGTGTACCTCGAGCCCAACCTGTTCTTCGCCGGCGTGCGGCCTGCGATCAACGTCGGTCTCTCGGTCTCCCGGGTCGGCGGCGCCGCCCAGGTAAAGGCCATGAAGCAGGTGGCCGGCACCCTGCGCCTCGATCTCGCCCAGTACCGCGAGCTCGCGGCGTTTGCCGGCTTCGGCTCCGACCTCGACAAGGCCACCCAGGCCCAGCTCACCCGCGGTGAGCGGCTGGTCGAGATCCTCAAGCAGCCCCAGTACAATCCGCTGCCCATGGAAAAACAGGTGACCATCCTCTTCGCCGGCACCCGCGGCTTCCTCGACACCATTCCGGTGCCCATGCTCGCCGAGTACGAAGACGCCCTTTACAAACATGTCGAGTCCTCCGCCCCGGCGGTGTTCGACCAGCTCCGCGACAAGAAGGAGATCGACAAGGAACTCGAGCAGCTCATGCGCGATACCCTGACCTCCTTTACCGCGGGCTTCAAGTCGTCCAAGGGCATCTAACACTCACCCGTAAAAAGGCAGACCAATGGCAAGTCTAAAGGAAGTCAAAGTCAAAATTGGTGCTGTGAAGAAGACTTCACAGATCACCAAGGCCATGAATATGGTGGCGGCGGCGAAGCTCCGCGGGGCCCAGCAGAAAATGGAAGATTTCCGGGCCTACGCCGAGAAGTTCAGCCAGGCGATGACCACTCTCTCCGGCTCCATGGCCAGCGGGCAGTTCCCGCTCATGGAGGTGCGGGAGGTGAAGAACGTCGAGTTGGTGGTGGTCACCTCCGACCGTGGCCTCTGCGGCAGCTTCAACGCCAACATCTTCAAGACCGTCGACCGGATGATCAAGAAGCTGAAGGCCGAGGGGAAGACGGTTTCCATTGTCGCGGTCGGCAAGAAGGCCAATTCCTACTACAAAAAGCAGGGCGTGGTCCGCAAGGCCTACACCGACATCATGGCCAACTTCCAGATGTTCAACGCCCGCGCCATCGCCCAGGACCTGGCCGCCAACTTTCTGGCCGGCAACACCGACGAAGTGATCGTCACCTACGGCAAGTTCATGAGCGTCGCCTCCCAGCAGCCTGCATCCGAAAAGCTGCTGCCGGTCTCCCCCTCCACCGAGGGAGCCGAGAGCTCCGGAGCGACCGGCGACTATATTTACGAACCAAGCCCCACTGAGATCATGGACGTTCTGCTGCCGCTCTACATGAACGTCATGGTCTACCACGCCATGCTCGAAACCGGTGCCAGCGAACACGCGGCACGGATGACCGCCATGGACAACGCCACCCGCGCCTGCAAGGACATGATCAACCAGCTCACGCTCCTGTACAACAAAGCGCGGCAGGCCGGCATCACCGCCGAACTCATGGACATCGTCGGCGGTGCCGAAGCCTTGCGGGGCTAACGGACGGACTACACGAAATTCATCGATACTCCATAATTTGAAGCTGAGGAGGCTTGAAGCCAAATGAGTGCAGACACAACAGCTGGGAACGTAGGCAAGATCATTCAGGTTATCGGTCCGGTCGTGGACGTCGAATTCTCGACCGAGCTGCCGGCCATCATGAGCGCCCTCATGGTGAGCAACCCGGCGATCAACAACGACGCTGACAATCTGGTCATCGAGGTTGCCCAGCATCTTGGCGACAACGTGGTGCGCTGCGTGGCCATGGACCAGACCGATGGTCTGGTGCGCGGCATGGAAGCCCGCGACTCCGGCGCGCCGATCATGATCCCGGTGGGCGCTCCGTCGCTCGGCCGCATCATGAACGTGGTCGGTCGCCCGGTGGACGGTCTCGGCCCCATCAGCGCCGAAAAAACCCGGCCCATCCACAAGCCCGCGCCCTCCTTCACCGAGCAGGACACCGAGGTGAAGGTGCTCGAGACCGGCATCAAGGTCATCGATCTGCTCGTGCCCTTCCCCCGTGGCGGCAAAATGGGCCTCTTCGGCGGCGCCGGTTGCGGCAAGACGGTTATCATGATGGAGATGGTCAACAACATCGCCATGCACCACGGTGGTATCTCGGTGTTCTGCGGTGTTGGCGAGCGGACCCGCGAAGGCAACGACCTCTACCACGAGATGAAGGAATCCGGCGTTCTGCCGAAAGCCGCTCTGGTTTACGGCCAGATGACCGAGCCGCCGGGCGCCCGCTCCCGCGTTGCCCTCACCGGTCTCTCCGCCGCCGAGTACTTCCGCGATGAGGAAGGCCAGGACGTGCTCTTCTTCGTTGACAACATCTTCCGCTTCACCCAGGCAGGCTCCGAGGTTTCGGCCCTTCTCGGCCGTATCCCCTCGGCGGTTGGTTACCAGCCGACCCTCGGCACCGATCTCGGCGGCCTTCAGGAACGGATCACCTCCACCAGCAAGGGCTCGATCACCGCTGTCCAGTGCGTCTACGTGCCTGCGGACGACCTCACCGACCCCGCTCCTGCCACCACCTTCGCCCACCTCGACGGAACCGTCGTTCTCTCCCGCCAGATCGCCGAGCTCGGCATCTACCCGGCGGTGGATCCGCTCGACTCCACGTCACGTATTCTCGACCCCAACGTGGTTGGCGAAGAGCACTACCTGGTGGCCCGTGGCGCCCAGGTAACGCTTCAGAAGTACAAGGATCTGCAGGACATCATCGCCATTCTCGGCATGGACGAACTTTCCGAGGAAGATCAGCTCACCGTGACCCGGGCCCGGAAGATCCAGCGCTTTCTCTCCCAGCCCTTCACCGTCGCCGCGGTCTTCACCGGCATGGAAGGTAAGTACGTGCCGGTTGCCGAAACCGTGCGCGGCTTTAAAGAGATCCTCGAAGGCAAACACGACGATCTGCCCGAAACCGCCTTCTACATGGTGGGTGGCATCGAAGAAGCAGTCGCCAAGGCAGCCAAGTCCAAAGAAGCAGCCTGATAAGACAAGCGAACCAGTACGGAGACGGCTACCATGGCTGACAAAATCAAACTGGAAGTGGTCACCCCGAAGGGTGCGGCGATCAGCGAGGAAGTGGATATCGTCACCGCTCCCGGCTACGCCGGCGAATTCGGTGTGCTGGCCAACCACGCACCCTTTCTGAGCACCATCAAGATCGGCACCCTGCGCTACAAGGTTGGCGACAAGGAAACCGAGCTCATGGTGAGCGGCGGCTTCTGCGAGGTGTCCAACAACAAGATCACCTTCCTCGTCGAGTCCGCTGAAAAAGGCGGCGACATCGACGTCGACCGCGCTCTGCGGGCCAAGGAACGGGCCGAGAAAAGGCTTGCCGAGGCCCTGAGCCAGAAGGAAAAGATCGACCGGGTACGGGCCGAAGCGGCCATGCAGCGGGCCCTGGCCCGCCTCAAGGTTGCCAAGCAGCCGTCCTGACGATTCTCTCTTCGTACATTGCAAAAGGCCGTCCATCTTCATGGACGGCCTTTTTCTTGCCCGGACTCCCGGCGGGATTTTCTCATTCGCTTGCATCCTGTAAGTGAATACCCTACACTGTTCTCCCACATTGCGGTACCGCTGGAGAGGGGGGGCCCAAGCGCCGGACCCATTTACGTTTTGACTTATTGTTTACACGCAGGAGGAACACATGGACGCAAAGGAACGCATGGCAATTCCCCGCCAGTACCCCAAGGAACTGGCGGTGGCCGACCGGGTCACCAACTTCGAGGAAGTGACCTTCGGTTTCGACGAAGAAACCGCGATCAGGGAGGCCAATCGCTGCCTGCAGTGCAAAAAACCGAAGTGCCGCGACGAGGGCTGCCCCATCCACAACGACATCCCCCGCTTCATCGACCTGCTCCGCCAGGGCAAGTTCGAGGAAGGCTACTGGGCCATCCGGGAGACCAGCTCGATGCCGGCGGTTTGCTCCCGGGTCTGTCCCCATGAGTTCCAGTGCGAAGGGGCCTGCATCCGCAAAAAGAAAGGCGAGGCGGTGGCCATCGGCATGCTGGAGCGTTTCCTGGTCGACTGGATGGTGAAAAACGGCCGCGACATCTCCCGGCCCTGCGCCATGCCCAAGGGCAAGAAGGTGGCCATCGTCGGCTCCGGACCGGCGGGCATGACCACCGCCTACTACCTCGCCCACCAAGGGTACCACTGCACGATCTTCGAGAGCCTGCCAGAGTTCGGCGGCATGCTCACCGTCGGCATCCCCGCCTACCGGCTGCCGCGGGACATCATCGGCGCCGAGTTCGAGGCGCTGAAGAGCTGCGGGGTGGATATCGTCAGAAACGTCACCATTGGCCGCGACAAGAGCCTCGAAGACTTGAAAAACGAGGGCTACGACGCAGTCTTTGTCGGCGTCGGGGCCCATGTCAGCCGCAAGCTCGGCATTCCCGGCGAGGAACTTGCCGGGGTGATGCACGGAGTCGACTACCTGCGGCGGGTGAACCTCGGCGAAGACCTCGACCTCGGCCCCAACGTGGTCGTGGTCGGCGGCGGCAACGTGGCCATCGACGTGGCCCGCACGGCGCTCCGCAAGGGCTCCGACAAGGTCTTCATCCTCTACCGGCGTGGCAAGGACGAGATGCCGGCGGCGGCCGCCGAGATCCATCACCTGGAGGAAGAGGGCGTCAAAATCGAATTCCTCGCAGCTCCTGAGCGGATCCACGGCGAGAACGGCCGGCTCACCAAGATCGAGTGCATCCGCATGAAGCTTGGCGAATGCGACGCCTCCGGCCGCTGCCGGCCGGTGCCCATGGAGGGCTCGAACTTCATGATCGAGGCCGACGCCATCATCCCGGCGATCAGCCAGGACGTCGACCACACGGTCGACCCGGACAAATCGTTGGCGCTGGCCCGCTGGGGCACCTACGAGGTGGACGAACTCACTCTGCAGACCTCGGTGGAATGGGTCTTCGCCGGCGGCGACGCGGTGCTCGGGCCACAGACCGCGGCCAAGGCCGTCTACCAGGGCAAGGTGGCCGCCGAATCGATCCGCCGCTACCTCGAAGGCGAAGACCTCCGCAAGGGCCGGGAGCCCGAAGCAAAGCCCGAAAAATAAGCCGCTCTTGTCGCAACACCAAAAAAGCCCGGAGAGATAACCTCTCTCCGGGCTTTTTTTTGCCTTCTCCCTTCTCCCTTCTCCCTTCTCCCTTCTTCCTTTTCCCTTCTCCCTTCTCCCCTACCTCAAAAAAGCCACCTCCGCCTGCCGCACGTAGCCCGACACGCCGGTGGCCAGTTGCAGGGCCAGGGTCTCGAGATAACGGGGATCGGTAAGGCGCGCCGCCTCGCCGGGGTTGGAGAGAAAGGTCATCTCCGAGAGCACCGCCGGCATCTGGGCGCCGATCAGCACGTAGAACGGCGCCTTCTTCACTCCAAGGTTCTTGAGGCCGAGCCCGCCTGCCATGGCGAGTTGCACTCTCTGGGCGAGCTTTGCCGACTCGTCCTTCTTGGCGTTGTTCAAGAGATCGGCGAGGATCGCCTGCATGTCGCTCATCTTGTGGGTGGTGGTGGCGTTTTCCAGGGCGGCCAGGCGCATGGCGGCCTCGTCGGAGGCGAGATCGAGGTAGTAGGTCTCCACCCCGAGCAGATCCGGCGACGGCGCGGCGTTGACATGCAGGGAGATGAACAGGTCGCCCGCTCGGGTATTGGCGATGGCGGTGCGTTCCTCCAGCGGCAGGAAGACATCCTCGCTGCGGGTGAGCACCACCTCGGCGCCCAGGGATTCCCGGAGCTTTGCGGCCATGATCTTGGCCACGGCCAACACCACGTCCTTTTCCTTGAGACCGTTGGGGGCGATGGCGCCGGGATCCTTGCCGCCGTGGCCGGGATCGATGACGATGCGCCGCACCGTGAGCCCCAACTGCTGGGCAAGGGAGGGCGGCCCCAGATTCGGCACCGGCGGCGAAGGTTGCGACGGCGCCGCCCCCGGCGCCTGGGGAACAGGAACGCCGGAGGTCACCCGCCGCTTCTCGCGGCCGTTGGGGGCAAGGACCGGTGGCTGGCCGGGGGAAGACTCTTTCTGGTCAGCCTGCTGGGCCAGTTCGGGCCTGCTGCCCAGGCCCTTGACGTCGATCACCACCCGGAACGGGTCCTGCAGGGAAAAGATCTTGTACTTGACGATGTTGTCGATGTCGAGCACCACCCGCACCGTGTCCCGGCTGTACTGGGCGGCCCGCACCCGCTTGAGCAGGCCGTCGCCGATGGGGATGGTGCGGCTCGACTCCGGCGGAATGACGGAACCGCCGAAATCGACCACCAGCCGCGGCGGCATGTCCCCCACCCCCTCGAGGAGCTGCACTCCGTACTTGGCCGGGCCGGAGAGCTGCACCACCACCCGGGTGTAATCGCTGGTCGACCAGTATTTCAGGGGCTCCACCTGGGCCAGGCCCGGCGCCCGGTCGACTCCGGCGGCGCCGGATACCATGACCACGCCCTGCTCGGCCAGTTGCTTGCGGGCGGCGGGTGCCATGTCGCCCTTGGGGTAGCGCTCCACCACCTGGGTGAAATAGGGGATGGCGCCCATGCGGTCGTTCTTGGCGATCAGATGGATGTACCCCCTGAGGTAGAGGGCGTCGTCGGCCAAGCGGTGCTCGGGAAAGATGAGGGTGACGTCCCGGAAATACTCCAGGGCCTCCTCGAGATCGGTGCGCAGCTGGAAAAGGGTATGCATCTCGTAGGAGACGCGGCCCAGCATGAAGAGGGCCCTGGCGCTGATGTCCGAGCCCTTGGGGGAACCGAGGAAGATGGTGCGGAAGCGGCGGGCGTTCTGCTCCCAGTTGGCGCGGTAAGCGCCCTGGGCGTCGTCCACCCGCAGCTTCTCGAAATCGGCCTTGGCCCGGGTGTATTCTTTTTCAAGGGGATTTGCCGGCGCCGCCTGCAGAGGTCGGGGCCAGCAGAAAACGGCGAGACAGAGCAGGAAAACAAGCAGGCCGCCAGCCAGAATGGCGGCTTTTTTGTCTCTCGATTGCTGCCGCCTGCCGGCGGGGAAAAAAACTTCGTGCACCGTGTACCTGCTCGTGGATGATGCCGGCCCGCTACCGGAAGAAGATCCCTCCGGCCGGCGAGCCGCCATGAAGGAGGTGCTCCGGAAAGGGGGCCAGGATGACCCGCTCATCATATACCAACGCCCCGCCCTTCCGCAAGCTGCCAGGCATGGCGGCCAAGTCCGCGGCGCCTATTCCGCATCGACCGCTGCCTTGAGTTCATAGAGCAGCCGCAGGGCGTCGAGGGGCGAGAGCCGATCGGGCTGCAGGGCGGCGAGTTTGTCGCGCACCGGGTCCTGTTCCGCAGCAAAGAGAGAGAGCTGGCGCGAGACCGCCCCCCGGCCCTTGCCCTTTCGGCCCGCATCCTTTGCCGAGGCGGCGATCCGCGGCTCGCCCTGGCGGTTCAATTCCCCCTTTTCGATGTTCCTGAGAATCTCGTGGGCCCGCTCCACCACCCGGCCCGGCACCCCGGCCAGGGCCGCCACCTGGATGCCGTAGGAACGGTTGGTGGCGCCGGGCATGAGCTTGTGCAGAAAGATGATGGTGTCGTTCCACTCCCGTACCGCGATATTGTAGTTCTGCACCCGCTTTTCGGCCAGCGCCAGCTCGGTGAGCTCGTGGTAGTGGGTGGCAAAGAGGGTCTTCACGCCACGGCCGTTCTTGGAGACCAGGTCCTCGGCCACTGCCCAGGCGATGGCCAGGCCGTCGTAGGTCGAGGTGCCGCGGCCGATCTCGTCGAGGATGACGAGGCTGCGGTCGGTGGCGTTATTGAGGATATTGGCGGTCTCGTTCATCTCCACCATGAAGGTGGACTGTCCCCGCCGCAGGTCGTCCATGGCGCCGACCCGGGTGAAGATCCGGTCGACCACGCCGATCACCGCCTTCTCGGCCGGCACGAAGGAGCCCATCTGGGCCATCAGCACGATGAGCGCCGTCTGCCTGAGCACCGTCGACTTGCCCGCCATGTTGGGGCCGGTGATAATGAGCACCTCTTCGCTCGACTGGTCGAGGTGCAGGTCGTTCGGTACGAAGCGCCCGGGCGGCAGGGCCCGCTCGATCACCGGGTGCCGCCCCTCGACGATGGTGATGGCGTCGCCGTCGTTCACCCGGGGGCGCACATACCGGTAACGGGCCGCCACCTCGGCGAGCGACAGCAGATAGTCGAGGCGGGCCACCTGGGCGGCGGTGGCGAGCACGCGGCTGCTCGCCGCCGCCACCTGCTCGCGGATCTCGGTAAACAGCCGGTATTCGAGCTCGAGCCGTTTGTCCTGGGCGCCCACCACCTTGTTTTCGAACTCCTTCAGTTCCGGGGTGATGAAGCGCTCGGCATTGACCAGGGTCTGCTTGCGGATGAAGTAGTCGGGCACGTTGCCGAGCTGGCCGCGGCTCACTTCGAGATAGTAGCCGAAGACCTTGTTGAAGCCGATCTTCAGGTTGCCGATGCCGGTGCGCTCCCGTTCCCTGGCCTCGAGCCCGGCAATCAGGCTCTTGCCGTCGCGCAGGATGGCGACCAGCTCGTCGAGCTCTTCATGATACCCTTCGCGGATGAGACCGCCGTCGCGCAGGGTGACCGGTGCGTCGTCGCGGATGGCGCCGCCGATGAGCTCGCGGATCTCGGCGAGCGGGTCAAGGCAAGCGCCGATTTCGGCGAGCAATCCCTCCTCCCCGCAAGACGCCAGCATCTCGACGAGCGGCGGCAACTGCCCGAGCGAGGCCCCCATGGCCACCAGGTCCCGGGCATTGGCGCTGCCCAGCACCACCCGGCTGTTGAGGCGCTCCAGGTCGTAGACTCCCTCGAGCTGGTTGCGCAGCCGGCTCCGCAGATCGGGATCCTCCAGCAAGCGCTCCACCGCGTCGAGCCGGCGCCCGATGCGCGCTACTTCACGCAGGGGAAAGAGCAGGCGCCGCTTCAGGAGCCGTGCTCCCATGGGGGTCGAGGTGAGATCGAGGGCGGCAAGCAGGGAGCCCTCGCGCCGGGCCCCGACGATGGTCTGCACCAGCTCGAGGTTGCGGCGCGAAGAGTCGTCGATCACCAGCACCCCGTCGAGGTCGAGGGCCTGCAGCCGCTCGACGTGCTCCACCGTGCCCCGCTGGGTGTGGTGGATATAGGCGAGCAGGCCGCCCGCCGCGTCGATGTCGGCGGAAAAATGGTCGCAGCCGAAGCCCGCCAGGTTGATGGTCTTGAAATGCTCGAGAAGCGTGGTGCGGGCCGCGTCTTCCAGGAAGGTGCGAGCCGGCCGCCGGGTAAGGCAGAGGGCCGGCAGGTAGACCCGGGCCGGGTTCACCAGAAGGCGCTCGATGTCGCCGTCCTCCTCGTCGACCAGAAGCTCCGAAGGGGCGAGCCGGGCCAGTTCGTCGGTGATGGCGGTGGCCTCGCCGCTTTCGGTGGCCAGGAATTCGCCGGTGGAAATATCGAGGAAGGCGGCGCCGTACAGAGGTTCTTCGCCCCGCCGGCCCGGCCGCCGGCAGATCGCGGCCAGATAGCGGTTGCTCTTGTCGTCGAGAAGCTGCTCCTCAAGCGTCACCCCTGGGGTGACCAGCCGCACCACCTCGCGCCGCACCGGGCCCTTGGCCTCGGCCGGGTCCTCCATCTGCTCGCAGACCGCCACCCGGTGGCCGGCCCGCACCAGCTTGGCCAGATAGCTTGAAGCGGCATGGAACGGCACCCCGGCCATGGGGATGCGGTTCTCGTCGTCCTTGCTGCTCCGGGAAGTGAGGGTGATGCCCAGCACCTTGGAGGCGGTCACCGCATCGTCGAAGAACATCTCGTAGAAGTCGCCCATGCGGTAGAAGAGAATGGCGTCCTCGTGCTCGGCCTTGATCTCCAGGTACTGCTGGAGCATGGGGGTCAGTTTCATCGGTTTGGTCATTTTTTCAGGCTGGCCGGCTGGCAAGCGGCAGGCTCGCAGACTTATAATTCGGGCGGCAAGCACGCCGCCTGTTTTCGGTGGGCCATTATACCGTACCCGCCGCAGAACACCCTGCCGTTTTTTTAGAAAGGGAAGAAACGACCATACCCGAAAAGGCGGAAGCAACCAAGCCCTGGCAGGCATTCTTTCTGCCGGCAGCTTTCGGCAGCTCTCCGGTTATCGGGCTTTTCGGCTTGCCAGCCTCTGTCAGCCTGTCAACTCGCCGGCCAGCGCCGCGAACTCCGGCAGCAGCCGCTGGTAGGTCGCCTCGATATGCTCGGGGATGGTGCGGACTTCAGCCAGCACCGTCATGAAGTTGTGGTCGCCCGCCCAGCGCGGCACCAGGTGGAAGTGGAGGTGCTCGGGGATGCCGGCGCCGGCCGCCGCGCCCAGGTTACAGCCGATGTTGAAGCCGTCCGGCCGCAGGTGGCGCTGGAGGATCGCGGTGGACTCCCGCAGCATGGCCATCAGGGTCAGGTTCTCACCGGCTTCGAGATCGGCCAGCCCGGGCAGGTGGCGTGCCGGCGCCACCAGCAGGTGGCCGTTGCTGTAGGGAAAGCGGTTGAGGAACACCACCACCTGGTGGTCGCGGAAGAGCACCAGGTGGCGGCGCCGGGCCTCGGGGGTGGCACCGGCCGCCAGGTCGGCCTCGAACAGGCAGCCGGAGACCCTTTCAGCCTCGCCGCCGACGTGGGCCATGCGCCACGGGGTCCAGAGAGTTTTCATTTTTTTCACTCTTTGAGGACGAGAGACGAAGAAACGCGGGACCAGGGCCGCGGCAAAACCGCCGCAAGTTTCAACGGATCTCGTAAATCCCGGCCCGCAGGGTCTGGCCCACCTCGATCACCCCGTAGGTGGCCGGCGCCCCGTAACGGCTGCCGCCGGTGAAGCTGCCCGGATTGACGAAGAGCATGGGCCCGGAGCGGCGGCACACCGGCTGGTGGGTGTGGCCGTAGACGATGCAATCCACCGGCCCGAAGTGGTTCCACAAACACTGCTCGATGGAGTGGCGCGGGCACATGGCGCCGTGGGCAAGGCCGAAGGAGAAACCACCGAGCTCGATCACCCGGCTCTCGGGCAGGGCCTTCCGGCTCCTGGCGTCGCACATGTTGCCGTGCACGGCAAACACGGTGCGGGGCCCGAAGGCCTCGAGCACCGCCAGGTCGGTGAGGTCGCCGGCGTGGAAGATGGTGTTTATGCCGGCAAAGGCCTGCTCCACCCGAAGCCGCAGGCTCTCGGTGGGCGCCATCAGATGGGTGTCGCTCACCACCCCGATCCGCACAGCGTTGACAGCAGCCATCCCTTAGAACCGCACCCGCACCCGGTAGGTGAGCTCCGCCTCGCCCTTGGCCGGCACCACCACCTGCCAGGAGGCGGCCGAAGCGCTCTCCTTGGCGTGCTCGTGGCTCTCCTCGACGATCTGCCAGTCGCCGGGCATGGGCTCCAGCACCCGCACCGTGACTTTCTCTTCCTTGGCGTTCCTGAGCTCGATCCGGTAGGCACTTTCGAAGACGTAATCGAAGCGGCCGGTGCCCGCCAATTTCCGGAAATCGGTCTGGGTGCGGTCGGCGGTGACATCAAAGGCGTCGCCCAGCTTCAGGCGCACGGTCTCGTTCTCCGGGGTGTGGTCGATGGCGTCCTCGCCCACGAACTGCACGGCACCGGCCGCATCCTTTTTGTAGACCCGCACCACGCCCTTGGGCAGCGGCAGGCCGAGGTTGTTCTCCTTGCGGTTGGCAAGCTCGAGAAAGACCCCGACCTTGAGCTTGCGGCCGAGCTCGCCGTGCTGGCCCTGGTAGTAGTACTCGGCGCCGCGCAGCAGGAACTCCTTTTTGCAGGGCACGCCGGCGGCGGCGAGCAGCGCCACCTGCTTGGTCTGGTTCTCGCGGATGGTGGTGGGCCGCGGCAGGGTGTAGAGATGGTACTCGAAGAGCTGTTCCTCGGCCATGGCAGGGGCGCCGGCCAGGGCCACGGTGTCCTCGGCCATGAACTTGCGGCGCGGCTCGATCATCTCCCGCACCACGTTGACATCACCGGCCATGAGCTGCAGCCGGGCGTTTTTGTAGGTGGCGCCGCTGGTGTTGGTCAGCGTCACCCAGCCGTTCATGTCGAGCTTTTTGTCATCGGCGTCGAGCTCGGCCACGTAGTCGGCCTTCCAGCCCAGGCCGCCGGAGAGGTAACTGAGCTCCACCTCCTGGGCCTCGGCGGTTGCGCTTTCGAGTTCCATGACCAGGGTCGGCCGGTCACGCAGATGAGCCGGCACGTTGGGAAAGATGAGGCGGCCCGGCACCTGTGTCTCGATACGGTCGCCGATCCGCAGCACGGTGCCGTTCGCCGCCGCCAGCACCGTGGCGTTCTCAACGCTCTCTTCGCCAGAGGCCGGGTTGGTGCGCACCACCTGCACCTCCTCGCCCACGTACTTTTCGAGCATCTTCTCGGGGGTCAGCAGATCGAAGTCGAAGTTCTGCTCGACCACCGCAAGCTTGCCCGGGTGGCTGACGCTTTTCAAGAGCGCCGTCTCCGGCCGCAGCCGGCCGCTCACCTCGCGGAAGGCCAGGGTGTTCGGGCCCTTGCCGAGAACGAGCCGGCGCTTGTCCTTGATGAGCGCCAGATCCTCGTTGTAGATGGTCACCGCCACCTCCTGCTGGTCGGCGAGGGTGGAGCGCAGCTCCTCGGCCGCGGCGGCGTTCGAAAGGGGGACAACCAGTCCGAAAAGAAGCGACAGGGCAAACAAGCGACGCAGCATGGGAGGGCTCCTCCTGGGCAAGGGGAAACGAGATGGAGCCAGCCGCAACGGAAGGCCGACCGGCAGGAACCGACTCTGCAAAATCCTACCCCAGGGCAGGCCAAAGTGCAAAGAAAGGCTCAGGGAAAGTGCCCCCTGGCCAGCTCCCGCAGGGCCTCCACCGCCACCGGCGTCTTGGTGGCCACCGCCCACAGATCGAAAAAGGGAGCGGGCCGCGGCCGCACCGCCATGGAGGCGAAACCCGCCCGGCGCAGGGTGGCGACCAGCACCTTTCGCGTGAAGCCGCAGCGGTGCGCCATGAAGAGGTTGCCGGCGGCCAGGGCCGGCCGGTGGCCGTAGAGGATGTCAAGCGGCGCGATCGGCCCGGCCGGCGACACGTAGGCCGGCTCGGTCAAGCGGTCGGCGGCGACGAGCTCTGCCACCGCCCGCAGATCGGGGCAGGTGATTACCAGAAAGCCGTCGTCCTTCAGCACCCGGCGGAATTCGGCAAGCGCCTTCGGCACCTCGTGGGGATAGAGATGCTCGATGGTGTGGCTCGAATACACGGCATCCACCGAATTGCCGGCCACCGCCTGCATGTCGGTCATGGTGCCGATGATGTCGGGCCCGACCTGGGCGTCGATATCCAGCCGCCGCTCCTGCCAGCCGCCGCCGGCAAAGGCCCGGGTGGTCTCCCCCTGGCGCTTGGGCCCGCAGCCCACGTGCAGAAATGTTTTCGTCATCGGCGTTCCGCTCCTCTCCGGCAAGGGCCGTGGCCAACCCTGTGGCCGTCTCCCGGGTTTCCTTCACTGTGTACCCCGGCGCCGCTGCCGGCGCCAACTTTTTTTTCACTCTTTTTCGAGAGCAACCTGCTTGCTTTCCTCCCCCACCCGCACCGCATACCAATCGAGGTGACGGGTAAAGTACATCACCAGGCCCAGGGAGCCGAACAGCCCCAGGCTGCCGATCAGCAGCGCATAGTCCTCGAGTTGCAGAACGATGTAGAGATAGCCGTAGAGCAGGCCGAGGGTGGCCAGGATGAAAGCGGCCTGGCGGTTGCCGCCGAGAATCCCCCGGGCATAGCCGCCCACCAGCCCCACCGTGGCCAGGCTCGAGAACAGATAGGCCAGGTCGAAATCGAGATGCTCGGAAACCGACAGCAGCAGGGTGTAGAACAGCACCAGGGCGAAGCCGACCATCAGGTACTGGACGGGATGCAGCCGCCGGCGGCTGAGGATCTCGGCCAGGAAGAAGGCGGCAAAGGTAAGCACCATGAACAACACGGCGTACTTCACGGTCCGGGTCGTCTTCTGGTAGACGTCGGTGGGGCTGAACAGCCGGACCCCGAAAGAGTCGGCCTCGAGGGTTACGTTCCTGCCGCTCCATTGCCCGGGAAGATTGCGGTTCATGTGCAGTACCTGCCAGTCCGCCTGAAATCCTTGCCCGTCGATCCTTCGCTCGACGGGCAGAAAGGCGCCGGTAAAGCTCGGCGCCGGCCAGTCGGAGCGCAACGACACCGCAGTGGTCTCCGCCGCCGGCGAGAAGAACATCTCGCCGCTGCCGTTGAGCTCGATGCCGAGCTCGAAGGCGAAGTCCTCCTGCCCGCCGCTCAGGTCGAGCCGCGCATGAATGCCGGAGCCGGGCAGGTCCGGCGACTCGGTGCCGGGCTGGAAGGAAAGCGGACTGCCGTTGGCCGAGGCCTCAACCCCGTCCCGGATGCCGCGCAGGTCGGAAAGACCGACGGCAAGGGTGGCCTGGGACCAGAGGATGTCGTCCGGCGCCACGCCGAGTTCGGTGAAGCGCGGCGCCGCAAAGGAGCCGGAAAGGCGCAGCCTGGCCGTATAGAGCACCGCCTCGTAGATCCCGCGATACCGCACCTCGGGCTGCAGCACGCCGTCGATCGAGAGTTTTTGCGGCAGAAAGTGCATGTGGGCGATCACCTGGCCGGTGGGGTTGCCCTGGTTGTCGGTCAGATGTTTCCTAAACGGCACGGTCAGGATCGGGCCGCTGACGGTCTGCCCCGCCCCCCATTTGCCGCTCAGCTCGCCGACCACTTGGTCCCGCCGCTGAGCCCGCTCCGCGACCAATGATTTGACCATCGAAGCCGGGATCAGCAGCACAAAGAGCAGAAAGCCGATGACGGCTATCTTGACGCTCACCGAGCTGCCGAACCATTCCGCTGTTTTCTTCACCACCACTTCGGTTTTTTCCATAGCAGCCACCTCTCTCCGTTGTGTTGCCGCAGGCGGGTTTGCCCGCAGCCTTTTCCTGCCACCAGGATAGCGAGGAGATGTGAAGTCTATGTGAAATGGCGGTGATCAAAAGATGAAAAACGCAGGAAGCGGGCTACTGTGGGAAGAAAAGGATGGCGCTGGCGCCGCCGGTGTGCCGGTTTTCGAGGCGCGCCGTGCCGTTGTGCAGGAGCATGGCTTCCCTGACCAGGCAGAGCCCGAGGCCCGAGCTTCGGCGCCCGCCGCCTGGCCGTTCCAGAGAGAAAAAGCGCTCGAAGGCCCGCTCCAGGGCGTAATCCGGCAGCCCGGGGCCCTGATCGCTCACGGCGAGCTGCACTCCGTCCGGCTTCCGGCTGATGTCGATTTCAACGGTGCCACCCGGGGGGCTGAAGTCGATGGCGTTCTGCAGGATATTGGCCAGGGCGTGCTCGACCAGAAACGGTTCGGCCGAAAGAACAACGTCCTTTTCACCGCTTCTCCGCAACTGCAAGCCTTTGCCGGGCACGACAGCCAGCAGCCGCGCACCGATGGCCACCGCCAGCTCGCCCAGCCGGACCGGCTCCAGCCCGGCCGGCTCCTTTCTGCCTTCCAGGGCGGCAAGCAGCAACAGCTTGTCGATCAGCTCCCGCAGCCGCCCGGCATCGTGCAGGATATTGTCGAGAAAGCGCTGGCGCTGGCCGGCCGGCATCTCCTCGCGCAGCAGTTCGGCGGCGCCGACGATGCCGGCCAGCGGGCTCTTCATCTCGTGGGTGAGGTTCTGGACGTACTTTTCGATATACTTCCGCCCTTCGAGGGCGGTGCGCATCTCCTCGAAGGCCAGCCCCAGGTCGCCGATCTCGCTCCTGCCAAGGGGCGGCAGGCTGCTGCGCTCGCCCCTGCCCACCGCCTTGGCGTGTCTCGCCAGGCGCTCCAGGGGGCGGGTGATCATGCTGGCCAGCAGCAAGGTGAGCGCCACCACCGCCGCAAAGACCAGGACGCCGCCCACCAGCAGCTTGCCCCGGGCAGCCTCCACGTACATATTGACCGCACCGGTGGGTTTGCCCACCGACAACACCCCGACAAGTCGGCCGCTGGCCATGATCGGCGAAGCTACATACATGACGCTCGAGCCCGGGTCATCGGCCTGCGCGCGTGAAGTGCGCGAGCCGTACTCGCCGCGCAGGGTGAGCAACACGTCGTTCCAGCGGGAATAGTCCTGCCCTTCGGCGCGGCCGCCGTCCGAATCGAAGAGCACGAGGCCGGCAACGTCGGTGACGTAGACCCGGCTGTCCACCCGGCGCTTGGTATACCCATAGATCCGGGCGGCAAACTCCTGACCGGCCACCTCCTGCATGGCCCGCCGCAACAGGGCAACATCGAGTTCCCCGTCGCGCACCCCGGCCGCGGCAACCCCGGCCAGAATCCGGGAGGTTTCCACCAGCGGCTCTTCGGTGAGCTCCCGAAAGAGGGGCGTCATGCCATCGCCGATCCAGTCGACCAGCACGTAAAATCCAAGCCCGGCGCTGAGCAGCACGGCGCAGAAGATGCGCGTCGCGATGGAGATCTTCACCCGTCCTCCCGCAGGGAATACCCGAGGCCCCGGTGGGTGTGGATAAACTCCCGCTGCGGCGCCACCTGGCGCAGCTTCTGGCGGATGTTCTTGATATGGGTGTCCACGGTGCGCTCGAGGCTCATATCAGGCTCCTCCCAGACCCTTTCCATGAGTTGCTCGCGGCTGAACACCCGGCCCGGGTGCCGGATCAGCAGCCCGAGCAGCCGGAACTCGTAGCGCGCCAGCTCCAGGGGCTGGCCCATGCACTCGATGCAACAGCGCTCGTCGTCGATCCGGAAAAACGCTTCCGGCGCCGACTGCTCCCGAACCGAGGCCGGCGGGGAGCCGACACGCCGCAGCACCGCCTTTACCCGGGCGGTCAACTCCCGGGGGCTGAAAGGCTTCACCACGTAATCGTCGGCGCCGATCTCGAGCCCCACCACCCGGTCTATTTCACTCGCCCGGGCGGTGACGAAGATGACCGGCAGCCCGTGCGCCGCGAAAATCCGCCGGGCCAGTTCGAATCCGTTCATGTCGGGCAGCCCCACATCGAGCAGGATGAGGTCGAACTCCTCCGCCCCCAGCGCCGCCAGGGCCTCGGCGCCGGTGGAGCGCCAGACCGGCGCGAACCCTTCGGTGGACAGGGCATAGGAGATATTGTCGGCGATGGACTGCTCGTCTTCGATGACCAGAATTTTTCCTGTCATGGTTCCCCGCCTAGCTCTCTGACTCGATTAACCGCACAGTCCACTAGCCTCCGCCCGTTGACGCCATACGTCCACGCCACCTCGCAACGATACCGCGAACGGCAAGCAGGATGATCACACTGCCACCCGCGGCGATCAGATCAGGAAGCAGGTCCGCAAGACGCGCCGTGTGTCGCGCACCTGTTGCTTCCGCCAACTCCCATGCCACCCCAAGTCCCATGGCCAGCCAGAATGGAATGCTGGCTGGACGCGGCCCGACAGCCAGAACGCCAAGGAAGAAGAAGAGGGCCGTCGCTTGGTAGTGCTTGATCTTCGCCAACGATTGGGCAAGGGCGCTGGGCGACAGGTCGAAATCCACGAAAAAGGGCTTGCGGGCACCAGGCAGTCCTGTTGCAACCCAGAGGCTGAGAGCCGCCATGACCGCAAAAGGAAACCACCGGAGCACGATCGTCACCACACTCCGCCCCACCTGCAGCTGCCCCTGGCTGGGATCGCGCTCGTCCATATACTCCGCAATGAAGAGCTGTCCTGGTGCAATATAGCTGGAATCCGAAAGGTCACCTCGGCTTCACACAAATATCTGCTCTTTATTCTTGTCGTTCTACGGTCAAAACCATTGGCATAGCCCAAGAGACCTTCGCCAATGGCCAGCGGAGCAACTTCACTTGGTTTCCGTTAACCCGGGCTTCCCATTTGGCGTAGAATTTCCGCTGGAATCCTTTTACCCGCACACTCTGGCAGGCAATTGGCCCCCCGTCGAGATTCAGCGTGGCCTTCAAATCCAAAGATGAATCCTTCAGAAACTCAGCCAACCGCCAAAGCGAGAAGAAAGCCTCTTTTGTCGTCCCGATGATGATTCTCCCCTGGGCATCCTTGCCAACAAACGTCCGATTGGCCAGCCAATTGCTTTTTACAGCAACATGTGTCTTCCCGTCATCTCCGATCAACAGGGGATAGGCAACCATCGCGTGTTTCGCTCCCTCGAAGGCTGTTTGCCAATCCTGATGGGAGAGGTCTTTAATGTCTGCGCCCCTATCAGTTGCGACAAAGGCGCCCGCCTTGGCGTCATAGGATTTTGGACCGGAGTCTAACCCATTGATTAGAGTAGGCGTGTCGGGCATACCTTTCAGGTCGTAATAGCTCCCGTTCACGATGAGCACTGCCTCCGGCAGTTCTTGTTCCCACTGATCAATTCCCTTGTCCCCCCTGGGGGCATTTCGGACAACGAACCGAAACAGATCCGGCTCTATCCGATTGAGCAGAATGCGATCGACTTCCTGATTCGCCAGCATCACGGGCAATTCCGCCACGTCATAGCCGCTCTCAACATTTTGCCAGACCAACGGCCCCGCCTGAACAGCCGCTTGCGGTTGCTCCAAGGCCAGTCGCATTGATGGCGACAGACGCGGGTCATTGGCTTCAAGAGTGATCCAATATGTCCCCCCGCGGCGCAAGATCGTATTGAACCCATAGGCGCCGTGGCGTAGCCAGATCCACGCCGAGGCAATTGTCGCCACAAGCACTACCGAACCAATCCCCGTTGAGATTATTTTTCTTGTTACCGGCATGGTTTGCTCTGTCATTTTTTCACTGCCAACCAGCCACTCCCGCCCCCCCATGAGTCGCAAGCATGTCAAGGAGCGGGGAGCGCGGGGTCACACAGGGCAGAGGCGCGGGGCCAGCCATGCCCCTATGATGGGTGACCCCCGGCGGGCCCGAACTGGCAGCTCTCGATCTCAATGGCGAAATCGCAGAATCCGCCGCCATCCCTTACCAGCAGCGGCGCCTCGGCGATGCTTTGCAGAAACTGCATCTCCCGCACGACCAGGCGATACGATTCATCAGCGGCAAGAGCGGGGAGCTCGACCCGGTGATTTGTCAGCACCGCCTGAAAGAAAACAGGCTCCCGCTCCGCATCGTCAGCCAGCACGACATCGAGGCGGACAAGGCGGGGCCGCGAGGTCTTGAGCAGGACAACGCCCCTGACCCGTGCCGCGAAGGGAAAAAGCGGCAGGGAATAGAAGGCACCGGCGGCAAGGCCGCCGACTTTCACGGGCCGGAAGTGGCGGGCCGCGGCGAGCAGGGCATAGTCTGAAGGGTCCATGTCCGCGCCGAACCGGATGCTGAAAGTCCCGTCTTCGCCTCTCTCGACCTCCTCTTCCCGGCCGGTCGGCAGGTGGCGGAGCGAAAGCGAGGGCGCCGGTTTCAGCATCGAGGCCCTGGCATAGAGACGCCCGGAGACCACCCCTTCGTTGTAGACCAGAGGCG
>JBFHWX010000008.1:0-37434 GCA_041599275.1 Desulfobulbales bacterium
CGGGGCACCGAGGCTCATCATCGCCGGCGTCAGCACGAAGGCGCCGCCCGAGCCGATGAAGCCCGAGAGCAGGCCGCCGATCAGGCCGATGATGAGAAGCGCCACGATCCTCTGGGCGGTCATGTCCATGAACATGATATCGATGCTCTTGATCACTCCAGGGCCGGCGTGGCTGTCCATGCTGACCAGCACTTTTTTATTGATACGCACCTTGGCCGGGTCCATGCCTTCGCCCAGGGTGAGGGTGATCTGCTCACCGCTGCCGTCCTTGACGATGAGCGCCGTGCGGCTCTCGGCATGGACCTCGGTGATGATGCCTTTGATCATGTCCTTGGGGGGACCGGCGCCGCCGCCGGCCAGGGCCTGGGAGGCAAGCGGCAGGTTAAAGAGCGCCAAGAGCAGCATGACGAAAATCAGCTTCTTCCACATGATGTGAACTCCTTCCTTGAATAGAGTGAGAATTGGGGATGTTTCAATTGAAAAGCGGAACTATTTCTTCTTCGCCTCGAGGCCGAAAACGCTCAGCAGGTTGCTGGCAAAGGCCCCATGGATAAAGGAGAAGAAAAATGCGGTAAGCACCGGAAAGAGCGTATTGATGCCGCCCTTGGTGAAGGTGCTGGTCACCAGCCGTTCATTCATGAACAGACCGATGTAGCACGAGATGGAGATCGCCCCGAACAGCAACGCCGCCCCGTAGGGTTTTTTCTTCTGGGCTTCGGCGGGAGAACCCTTGCTGGCGCCGCCTCCTGCTCCCAGGATCTCGCGGGCGGTGCCGGCCTCATCTGCCTCGGCAAAGGCAACCGCCGCCATGGTCTTGTCGAATTCGTTCAGTTTCATCATTTGCTTTACTCCTTCCTTTTTCAGTTGCTCAACAGCTGGTTTCAAAACAAGAGGCACGCGGAGGAATTTCCCTCCGCGGCCGACACCATCAGATTTCCGCTCCCTCGCCATAGAGCACGAGGGGGCAGTGCAGGCGACGGAATATCTCCGTCAGCTTACGGCGCTCCGCCGGCCCGGCCTCATCGCCGGCATCCACCACCACGCAGAGGATGTCGCGGCGCCGCGAAACCTGCTCGACGAGCTCCTGCTCGAGGGGAGCATCGCCCTTTACCGGGCTGTAGACGATCCCCATCTTCTGAAGCAGAGAAGGCGGCGCCGACGACTTCGGCGCCCGCCGGCCCCGGCCTCTGGAGCCGGTCACATGCAGAATCTCGAGGCCCGCCTCCACCCGCTGGCAGAGCTTCAGGGCATGGCCGACAACCCGCGGGTCGATGTTTTCCTCGCTGGTGCCGAGCAGCACCTTCTTGCGGGATTTGCCGCTCCGGGTCATGAGCTGGCGGGCCATTTCGAATTCGCCGGCCTCGGCAAAGGCGGCGGATGCCATTGCCTCTTCGAAGCTTTTCAATATGTCCGTGATACCCATAATCGAAGACCCCGGTGACTGGTTATCGCCTGACAGCAGCGGTCAGGCCCGGCCGCGGGAGGCGGAACCGCACTCGGCCATCTTCCTGCCTTCAAAACGCCGTTCTCCCGCCCCGCAGGAGAAGGCCTCGGCCTGTTTCTTTGCCGGCTCGAGCACCAGGTCGGCGACGCCCGCCTCGGCAAAGGTGACGGCCAGCATCAAACGATCAAATCGGCACAGCTTGCCTTTCATGAATGAACTCCTTGTGTGGGTGCCCGCTCAGGGGCTTTCTTTTTTTTGCGCGCCTTTGCCTTCCCTCTTAAGCACAGGCCATGCCAGTCTATGAATTTTTTTATTATCAAACAAAAACGGTTTGTTACACGGCAGAGACGCAGCTCCCCCCAAATTGCAGATTGCAACAATGGGCCCCACACAGCAGAAAAAAACTTTGCAATTCAGAAAGGTTATGTTTTTTGTTGCAGAAAAAGAGCGGTTGTTGCATATTGCAACCGACATCGCTGTTCACCGAAAACCGCCAGACCCGAGACCTCCATGCCGTTCATCCGCACCGCCTTCAGCATCCGCAAGAAGATCACCTACAGCTTTTACGCACTGCTGGCGGTGGTGGTGGGCACCGCGCTCTTGACCTACGGCATCGTCTGGAAGGTGGAGCAGCGGGTGGAGCAGCTCGGTCTCGTCGACGATTTCTTCAACCTCACCCTGGAACTGCGGCGCTTCGAAAAAAACTTCTTTCTCTACGAACAGGAAAAGGACTACGAGGAGAACCTCTCCTACGGCCGGCGTCTCGTTCTGCTCCTCGAGGAGAACCGCTCCACCTTCGGCTCCCTGATGCCCGCCGCCCGGGTGGAGCTGGCCGCCAACACCCTGGGCCGCTACAACGACTTCATGCAGCGCCTCCACCCCCTCAAGGGCAGCCCCGAGTCGAGCCGGGAGCGCCGCCAGTGGCTGGAATTTCAGGACCAGCTGCGCACCACCGGCAAGGAGCTCACCGACTTCGCCGAAAAGATCGGCCGCACCCAGAAGAGCCAGATCCACACCCTGCTGCGCACCACCCGGGTGGTGCTGGTGGCCTCGATCTGCGGGCTCGTGGTGCTGTCGGTGGCCATGGCCACCTTCCTGGCCGGCCGGGTGGTGCAGTCCCTGAAGCTGCTCGAGGACTACACCCGCAGCGTCTCCCAGGGCGAATTGCCCGAACTGCCGATGCACGGCGGCGAGAAAGAGATCGACGCCATCATCCAGGCCTTCAAGCGCATGACCCACGAACTGCAGATCCGCCAGAAACAGCTCGTGCAGTCGGAGAAGCTGGCCGCTCTCGGTACCCTGCTGGCCGGCGTGGCCCATGAGCTCAACAACCCGCTGTCCAACATTTCGACCTCGGCCCAGATCCTCGCCGAAGAGATCGAGGAGGACAATCTCGAGTTCAAGAAAAGCCTGGTGACCCAAATCGACGAACAAGCCGACAAGGCGCGGGACATCGTCAGAACGCTGCTCGAATTCTCCCGCTCCCAGGTCTTCGAGAAAAAGGAGCTGCCCCTGCTGAAGCTGGTCACCGACACCATCCGCCTGATCCGCGGCCAGGTGCCGAGCATGGTGGACGTGCGGGTGGAGATTCCCGAGGACCTCGCCATCTTCGCCGACAAGCAGCGGATCCAGCAGGTCTTTCTCAATCTGATCAAGAACGCCATCGACGCGGTGGACGAAAACGGCCATATCTGGATCACCGCCCGCCGCCTGGAGTCGGGGGGAACCAAGCGCGAAGTGGAGATCATGATCGAGGACGACGGTCCCGGCATCCCGCCGGAGGACGCCCGCCGCATCTTCGACCCCTTCTTCACCACCAAGGACGTGGGCAAGGGCTCGGGGCTCGGGCTGTTCATCGCCCACGACATCATCGAGAGCCACGGCGGCTCGATCACGGTGGACAGCCACCCGGGCAGCGGCACCACCTTCATCATCTGGCTCGCCGACGAGCAGAGGTAATTGGAAACAATGGAAGAAAATGCGAAACTGCTGGTGGTCGACGACGAGGCCATCGCGCTGAACAACCTCACCCACGTCCTCAAGAAGCAGGGCTATGCGGTCACCGCCTGCCAGAGCGGGCCCGAGGCCCTGGAGACCATCGACCACCAGGAATTCGACCTGGTGCTCACCGATCTCAAGATGGAAAAGGTAGACGGCATGCGCATCCTGGAGCGGGTGAAGACCCTGTACCCGGACACCGAGGTGATCATGATCACCGGTTACGCCACGGTGGACACCGCCATCGAGGCCATGAAGGCCGGCGCCTACCATTACCTGCCAAAACCCTACAAGCTCGACGAGGTGCGCAAGGTGGTGCAGGAGGCCCTGGAGAAGCGGACCCTGAAGCGGGAAAATGTACGGCTGCGCGAGGATCTGCAGGCGGTGCGCTCCACCTCCGAGATCATCACGGTGAACGACAAGATGAAGAAGCTGCTGGCCATGGCCCGCCAGGTGGCGATCACCGACAGCAACGTGATGATCTCCGGCGAGTCGGGTACCGGCAAGGAACTGCTGGCCCGTTACGTGCACTCCTGCTCGCGGCGCCGCAAGGGGCCGCTGCTGTCGTTGAACTGCGGGGTGTTCTCCGAGGAGCTGCTGGCCAACGAGCTCTTCGGCCACGAAAAAGGAGCCTACACCGGTGCCGCCGACACCAAGAAAGGACTCGTCGAAATGGCCGACGGCGGCACCCTGTTCCTCGACGAAATCACCGAGATGGCTCCCTCCATGCAGGTCAAACTCCTGCGGGTGCTGCAGGAAAAAGAGGTGCAGCGGATCGGCGCCACCCAGCCGCTGAAGGTGGACGTTCGCTTCATCGCCGCCACCAACCGCAACCTTCAGGAAGAGGTGCGGGAGGGCCATTTCCGGCAGGATCTCTTCTTCCGCATCAACGTCGTGGCCCTCTCCATCCCGCCGCTGGCCGAACGCAAAGACGACATCCCGCTGCTGGTCGGCCATTTCGTGCGCAAGTACGCGGCTCTCATGGGCCGGGCGCCGCTGGACGTGCGGCCCGACTTCATCGAAACCCTCATGCGCTACGATTTCCCCGGCAACGTGCGGGAGCTCGAGAACATCGTCGAGCGCGGCGTGGCCCTGGCGCCGGCCGACGTGCTCGACGGCGAGCAACTGCCCGAGGACCTGCGCGGCGTCTTCCTGCAGACCTTCCGGCGCCGCTCCGACGGCACCTTTCCGTCCTTGGCCGATCAGGAGAAGTCCTATATCGAATGGGTGCTGCGGGAAACCGCCGACAACAAGAGCATGGCCGCCCAGATCCTCGGCATCGACCGGGTTTCCCTGTGGCGCAAGCTGAAGAAATACGAGCTCGACGACAATTGATTTGTTTGCCTGGGAGCGCTTGTTTCTGCTAGCATGCTGTTTTGGCCTTCCACTTTCGGTCTTCCCGAACCGCTCTCACCCAAGGACGGCATGGCACCGCACCCCCCGCCCATCGAAAGCCGCTCCGCCCCCGGCGAACTGACTCTGGTCCTGCGCGGCAACCTCGACCGCGCCACCGTTGCCGGCCTCTGGGGCAAAGCCCTCGGTCTGGTCGAGGGTCAGCAGCAGTCCGGGGTCTTGCGGGTGGACTGCCGGGCCGTCACCTTCTGCGACTCCGCCGGTATCGCGCTGCTGGTCAAGCTCCGGCGGCTGCAGAAGGCAAAAGGCGGCTCCTTTGTCCTCGACGGTCTGGCCGCCCACCTGCACGAGCTCCTGGCGCTCTATCACGAGGACGAGATGCCCGAGCCACCGGTGGAAGAAAAACCCCACGGCCTGGCGCCGGCGGAAGTCGGCCGCGCCTCCTGGCTGGTGTGGGACGCCAGCCGGGCACTGGTCGCCTTCACCGGCGAACTGGCCGTTGAGTTCCTGGCTGTGGCCCGCCGGCCGGCCCTTCTGCGCTGGCCCGACACCTTCACCGCCGCCGAAAAGGCCGGGGTCAACGCCCTGCCCATCGTCATCCTGATCAGCTTCCTGGTGGGGCTCATCATGGCCTTCCAGGGCGCCATTCCCATGCGCCAGTTCGGGGCCGAGATCTACGTGGCCAACCTCATTGGCCTGTCGGTGATCCGCGAGCTGGGCCCGCTGATGACCGCCATCATCCTGGCCGGCCGCACCGGCAGCGCCTTTGCCGCCGAGCTCGGCACCATGCGGGTGAACGAGGAGATCGACGCCCTCGCCACCATGGGCCTGCCGCCGGTGCGCTTCCTGGTCCTGCCCCGGGTGCTGGGCGCCGTCATGGTCACTCCCTTTCTGGTGGTCTTCGCCGATCTGGTCGGGGTACTGGGCGGCTCCATCGTGCTGCTGGCCATGAAGTACCCCTTTATCACCTATCTCCAGCAGGTGCAGAGCGCCGTGGATTACGCCGATCTCTTGGGGGGACTTGGCAAATCGGTGGTCTTCGGCCTGCTGGTGGCCGGGGTCGGCTGCTTTCATGGCCTGCGCACCAAGACCGGAGCAAGCGCCGTGGGCGACGCCGCCACCCGTGCGGTGGTCTCGTCGATCATCCTGATTACCGTGGCCGACGGTATTTTTTCGGTGCTTTTCTACTACCTGGGGATCTGAACGGTGGAGCGGGAAGATAAAAAAAACATCATCGAGGTCGAGCACTTTACCGCCGCCTACGGGGGCACCGTGCTGCTCGACGACCTCTCGTTCGGAGTGGGCGAGGGCGAGATCTTCGTCATCCTGGGCGGCTCGGGCTGCGGCAAGAGCACCCTCATGAAGCACATGATCGGCCTCTACCAGCCGGCCGCCGGCCGCATCCTGATCAACGGCCGGGACGTCGCCCGGGCCGGCGGCGCCGAACGCACCGAGATCCTGCGCTCGATCGGCGTCATGTACCAGAGCGGCGCTCTGTTCGGCTCGCTCACCGTGCTCGAAAACGTCCGCTTGCCCCTCGAAGAGTTCACCGACCTGCCGAAAGACGCCATGGATCTCTTGGCCCTCATGAAGCTCGAGCTGGTGGGCCTTGCCCATGCCGCCCGCCTCATGCCCAGCGAGATCAGCGGCGGCATGCGCAAACGGGCGGCCATCGCCCGGGCCCTGGCTCTTGACCCGCGGATCATCTTCCTCGACGAGCCCTCGGCCGGCCTCGACCCCATCACCTCCGCCGAGCTCGACGAGCTCATCCTCACGCTCAACCGCTCCCTCGGCATCACCTTTGTCATTGTCAGCCACGAACTGGCGAGCATCTTTGCGGTGGCCCAGCGGGTCATCATGCTGGACAAGGCGGTCAAGAAGATCGTCGCCACCGGCAGTCCGGCCAAGCTCCGCGACGAGAGCCCGGTGCCCTTTGTCCGCCAGTTCTTTTCCCGCACGGCAGCCGCCTGCCCGCAACCAGGAGACGGACCATGAGCGCCCAACCCAATTTCTTCAAGATCGGCGTCTTCGTGCTCAGCGGCGCCGCCCTTTTTCTGGTCGGCGTGCTGCTGCTCGGCGCCCGCGCTCTGTTCGAACAAAACACCCCGGTGGAAACCTATTTCGCCGAGTCGGTGCAGGGCCTCGACATCGGCAGCCAGGTGAAGTTCCGCGGCGTGCACATCGGCAACGTCGAGGCGATCCATGTGGTCAACTCGGTCTACGATACGGACGAACGCCATATCCGGGTGGTGATGGCGCTTTTTCCGGAGATGAGCGGCATGCAGACCGCCAGGGTGGTGCGGGAGGAGATGCCCGTCGAGATCGCCAAGGGCCTGCGGGTACGGCTTGCCTACCAGGGGGTGACCGGCACCGCCTACCTCGAGCTCAATTACCTCGATCCGGAGCGCAACCCGCCGCTGGCCGTCGCCTGGCAGCCCCACTATCCCTACCTGCCGTCGGCCACCAGCACCATCACCCAGTTCTCCGACGCGGCGAGCCGCATCCTCGCCAACCTCGAGCGGATAGACGCCGCCGGCATCAGCCTCAAGGTCGAAGAGGCCCTCACCGCCATGACCGCCATCCTCAAGGAAACCAACATCGCCGAACTGCAGGCCGAGGGCCGCATGCTGCTCGCCGAGCTGCGCGACACCAACCGCGAGATCGGTTCCATGGTGGCGGGAGCCCGGGTGGACGAACTGTCCCGCCAGGCAGAGGAGCTTATCGCCGAGCTGCGTTCCACCAACACTTCGGTGAAGGGCATGGTGGACCGGGCCGCCCCGGGGCTCGAGGAGCTGGCCACCACCCTGCCCCAGGCCGCCGCCGAATTGCGGAAGCTGACGGCAAACCTCAACACCGTGGCCGAGCGGTTGCCCGAGGACATGGCGCCCCTGCACGGCTCGCTCCGCCGACTCGAACAGCTTCTGGTCAGCGAGCAGCAGAACATCGACGAAACGTTATCCAACCTCAAACAGGTCACCGACAATCTCCGGGAGGTCAGCGATGCCCTTGCCACCAGCCCCAGCCAGGTGCTGTTCAGCAAGCCGCCGCCACGCAGCAAGCCCTAGGCGGCAGCTTCTCTTACTCATCCTCGCCCTCGTCGCCGCCCTTGGCGCGGGCTGCGTGCAAGTGCGCCAAAACTACCAGGAAAAGGCGCGCTTCATGCTGGACGCGCCGCCACCCGGCGAGGCGGTTGCCAAAAATGACACCGTGCTGCTGGTCAACCGCTTTGGCGTCGCCCCCCTGTTCAAGGGCCGCAACTTCGTCTACCGTCTCGCCGAAAACCGTTACGAAACCGATCATTACAACGAATTCCTGGTGCCCCCCGGCGAGCAGTTCACCGAGCTCGGCCGGGCCTGGCTGGCCGCCACCACCCCGGCCGAGGTCACCACCCGGCCCGGCTTCCTGCTGCCCACCCACATCCTGCAGGGCACCCTCACCGAGCTTGCCGGTGACTACCGCGGCGAGCCGCGGGCCGTGGTGGCCATGGCCGTCGTGGTGGTGAGCGGCGAACCGAACAGGGCTTCGGTGCTGCTTTCAAGGCAGTACCGCCGAGAAACAGCGGTTGCCGACCGCACCCCGGAGGCCCTGGTCCAGGGCTGGAACCGGGGAGTGCAGGAAATCCTTGCCGACCTTGCCGATGATGTCGGCAGGGTGTTGAAAAAATAATCTCTTCATCTTTCATCATCTCGAAAGGCCAAGCCGTTCGGAGTACCTTATGCAGGAAACCACCCTCGCCCTGGCGATCCTCCTCGCCTCGGGCTTTGCCATGGCCAAGCTCGGCCAGCTCCTGCACCTGCCTTCGGTGACCGGCTACATCTGCGCCGGCATTTTGCTGGGACCCTCCGGCATCGGTCTGCTCACCCACGAACTCCTCGACGAAAAGCTTCGCCACTTCACCCAGATCGCCATTATGCTCATCGCCCTGGGGATTGGCGAGCACATGGAGATCCGCCGGCTCAGAAAGACCATCCGCACCCAGACCGTGATCAGCGGCGCCGAGATTCTCTGCACCATTCTCACCGTGGGATGTGGCGTCTATTTTCTCTCGGGTCTTTCCTTCTTCGGCCTGCCCCTGGAAACCCGGATCGATTTCCTGATCATCGCCCTGCTGCTCGGTACCGTGGCCGCCGCCACCGCCCCGGACACCACCCTGCACGTGATGCGCGAAGCAAAGGCCGTGGGGCCGCTCACCACCACCCTTCTGCAGTCGGTGGCAATAAACAACGGCATGGCGATCATGCTCTTCGGTTTCGCCCTGGCCACGGCCCGCCACCTGGCCGGAGGCGGCGCCGGCTCCTTTTCCTGGGTGGCCATGCGCTCGGTGGGCATCATCCTCTCCTCCCTCGCTCTCGGCGTCTCCACCGGCTACACCATCGACAAGATATTCAAGCGTCTCAAGAGCCGTGGTGAGATGCTCACCATCGGCCTCGCCCTGCTGCTTCTGGCCGGCGAGCTGGCCCGCTACTTCGCGATCTCGCCGCTGCTGGTCGGCATGAGCGTGGGCTTCACCATTGTCAACCGCGAACGCCGGGACGTGCGCCTCTTCCGGGTGGTCAATTCCTTCGAGCCGCCGATCTACGTGCTGTTCTTCATCCTGGCCGGGGCACACCTCGAGTTCGCTTCGCTGAAAGTCGCGGGCTGGCTGGGACTTCTCTATTTCGTGCTGCGCGCCGTGGGTAAGATCGTCGGTGCCCGGCTCGGCAGCCATCTCGTGCAGGCGCCGCCCGCGGTGCAAACCTACCTCGGCCTCGCCCTCATCCCCCAGGCCGGGGTGGCCATCGGCCTCGTCTTCCTGCTGGCGAGCTTTCCCCACCTCGAGCCCTACGCTGCCATTCTGCTGCCCGCCGTGCTCACCGGAGCGCTGCTGGCCGAAATCATCGGGCCGGCCTGCGCGAAACTCGCCCTCGAACGCGCCGGCGAGGCCATGCTCGGCACCAGCGCCGAGGAGAACGGCAGCAGCGCCGGCGAGGACGACCTGTACGGCATCGACCTCGTTCCCTGGACCTGGCAAAAGCTGGAACCGGCCCCGCACCCCGAACGCACCGTGCTCTTCGGGGTCTCGCAGCTCGATACCGTGGCCGGTCTCAGCCGCATGGCCACCCTGCTCGCCCACCACCTGCGGGCAACCCCCCTGGTGGTGCGAATCAGCCAATTGGGAAAATGCGACGATCCCGAGGCGGTGCTGGCCGATGGCAACGACCTGTTCCGGGCCGCGGCCCGGGAGGCGGAAACCATGGGGTACACCATGCAGGCCGCCCATGTGGAGGCCGGCACGGTGGCCGCCGGCATCGTCGACAGCGCCGAAACCTACCGGGCCCAACTGGTGCTGCTCGGTTATCCGCTCCAGCACACCGAGCAGCAGTTCAAGAAAGTGGTGGAAGAGGTGGTAAACCGCGCCCCCTGCCGGGTGGTGCTGGTCCGTTTCGCGGGCATTCTCCACACCGAGCGCATCCTGGTGCCGGTGATCGACTCCGCCAAGCTGGAAGTGATCCGCGACGTGCTCTGCGCCATGGTGGCGGTGGGCAAGCACCGGGTGACCCTGCTGCGCCTGCTGCCGTCGGACGCCAGCGCCGCCCGGGAGGAGGAGGAACGAAAAAAGCTCAGAAGCTGGGCCTCGGTCAACCAGCTTCCCTTTGTCCGGGCCCGGGCGGTGGCCAGCGAAACGCGGCTCGAAACCATCCTCCAGGAAGCGGAGCAGCACGACCTGCTGGTGATGGCCGGCTCCGGTGATTTTTCCCTGCCCCGCAAGCTCTTCGGCTCCCTGGCCGACGACGTGGCCAACCGCTGCCGGCGGCCGATGCTCCTCGTCTACGGCTCCTCGGACATGATTACCGGATCGGCCAACGAAAACGCGAAGGAAGAGGAGGGAAAGACGTGAACCACTGGCTGCTGAAATCGGAGCCAAGCACCTTCGGGGTCGACGATCTGGAGAGGCGGCCCGGCCAGACCGAGGCCTGGGACGGGGTGCGCAACTACCAGGCCCGCAATTATCTGCGCGACGGCATGAAAAAAGGGGATCTTGCCTTTCTCTACCACTCGAACTGCAAAGAACCCGGCATCGTCGCCATCATGGAGGTGGTTCGGGAAGGCTATCCGGACCCCAGCGCCTTCGACCCGAAAAGCGGCACCTTCGATCCCAAGAGCACCCCGGAGAGACCGCGTTGGTTCATGGTCGACGTAAAGCTCGTGCGGCGCTTGGCTCGGCCCGTGGCTCTGGCTGAGCTCAAAAAAGTGCAACAACTTGAAGAAATGGTGCTTCTGCGGCGGGGCAACCGGCTGTCGGTGCTACCGGTCACGGAAACGGAATGGAAGACGGTTCTCGACCTGGAGTGAACGGGTCGCAGCGCATCCGCCTGAGCTTTGGGCAGGAAACTTAGAAAAAAATCAGGTGGCGCCGGTGCGGTCGAGCATGAATTGCACCACCTGCTCGATGCTGATCCTGGTGCTGTCCACCACCACCGCGTCCTCGGCGGCCCGCAGGGGGGCCAGCGAACGGGCCGCGTCGTCGCGATCGCGCTTTTCGATCTGGGCGAGCAGGGTCTCGAAGGCCACCTCTTCGCCCTTGGCGGCGAGCTGTTCCTGCCGGCGGCGGGCCCGCTCGTGGGGCGAGGCGTCGAGAAAGAACTTGTGGCGCGCCTTTGGAAAGACCACGGTGCCGGTATCCCGGCCCTCGGCCACGATAAAGCCGACGCGCCCCATCTCCTGCTGCATGGCGGTGAGCTTGCGGCGCACGCTGGGCACCGCCGACACCCGGGAGGCGACCATGCCCATCTCGGCGGTGCGGATGGCGAGGGAGACCTCCTCGCCGTCGAGAAAGACCCGGGTATCGCCCTCCCCCTCGGCCGGCGCCAGGCGCAGATCGATTTCATCGAGCAGGGCGGCAAGTTGCGCCTCGCCCTCCGGGGTGCCGGGGTCGATGTCCCGGCGTTGCATGGCCAGGCCCACGGCCCGGTACATGGCGCCGGTGTCGAGGTAGGTGTAGCCGAGCCGCTTGGCCAGCAGGCGGCTGATCGTGCTCTTGCCCGACCCCGACGGCCCGTCGATGGTGACGATCTCCTGCTGCTTCTCAGTCATTGGCCAGCTCTCGGAGAGTGCGGGCCAGGGAGCGCACGAAGCGCTCGTTCTCGTCGGGGCGGCCCACGGTGATGCGGATAAAGGTCGGATAGCCGTAAGCCTGCATGGGGCGAACGATGACCCCCTGGTGCAGGAGATGGTCGTACACCGCCTTGGCGTCGAAACCGACGTCGATCAGGAAGAAGTTGGTCTGCGACGGGTAGGGGGTGCAACCGAGCTTCTCCACCTCGGCGGAGATCCACTCCCGGCCCGACCTGGTGCCGTCGAGGGTCTTTTGGTAATGCTCCTCGTCCTCGAGGGCGGCAAGCGCGCCTATCTGGGCCAGGGAATTGACGTTGAAGGGCTGCCGCACCCGCTGCACGATGGCCGAGATCTCCTTGCCCATGATGCCGAAGCCGACCCGCAGTCCGGCCAGGCCATAGGCCTTCGAGAAGGTGCGGAAGGTTACCACCGGCTTGCCGGCCCGGGCCGCCGGCCGGCCCGGCAGGTAGCTGATGGCGTCGAGTCGCAACCCCTCTTCGACGAAATCGACGTAGGCCTCATCGAGCACCACGATGATGTTTTCCGGCAGCCGGTCGAGGAAACTTTCAAAAGCCTCGCGGCCAAAGGCGGTGCCGGTGGGGTTATTGGGGTTGTCGAAGAAAATGATCCGGGTGCGGGCGCCCACCGCCGCCAGAATCGCCTCGAAATCGTGGCACATGTCCCGGAGCGGAACCGAGCGGGTGATGCCGCCTTGCACCTGCACGAGCTTCTGGTACATGAGGAAGGTCGGGTTGCTGGTCACCACCTCGTCGCCCGGCGCCACGAAAGCCTTGACCAGAAGCTCGATGACCTCGTTGGAGCCGTTGCCGAAGACCAGCTCGGCGGGCTCCACCCCGAGTTTCTCGGCCAGAGCCCGGGCCAGGTAGTAGCAGGAGCCGTCGGGATACCGGTGCAGGTTGGCGAGCGCTGCAGCGATGGCGGCGGTGGCCTTGGGCGACGGGCCCCAGGCGTTCTCGTTGGAGGCGAGCTTGATGGAGCCGGTGATGCCGTATTCCCGCTCCAGTTCCTCCAGCGGCTTGCCCGGCGGATAGGGCACCAGGGATTCGATGTGGGGTGCGACCTGCAGTTTCACGTTTTTCATCTCCTCAACAAAAATCACAGAACTGGCCGGCGACCGGCGAGGCCCAGCCGCTGCTCGAGGTTGTAGCCAACCCGCAGCAGCTTTTCCTCCTGGAAATGGGCGGCCTGCAACTGCATGCCGATGGGCAGGCCGCCGGAGTTGAAGCCGCAGGGCACCGACATGCCGGGGATCCCCGCCAGATTGGCGGAAATGGTGAGGATGTCGGAAAGATAGACCGAAAGTGGGTCGCTCTGCTTTTCACCCAGGGGCCAGGCCGGGGTCGGCACCACCGGCGAGACCAGCACGTCGCACTGCTCGAAGGCCCGGCGGTAATCCTCGGTGATCAGAGTGCGGACCTGGGAGGCCTTGCGGTAATACGCGTCGTAGTAGCCCGAGGAGAGGGCGTAGGTGCCGATAATGATCCGCCGCTTGACCTCGGCGCCGAAGCCGGCGGAACGGCTGGCCCGGTACATCTCGGCAAGGCTGACGGCTTCCTTGGCCCGCACGCCGTAGCGCACCCCGTCGTAGCGCGCCAGGTTGCTGCTGGCCTCGGCCGGCGCGATGATGTAGTAGACCGCCACGCAGTATTCGGTGTGGGGCAATGAGACGGAAACCGGCTCGGCGCCGGCCTCACGCAGCCGGTCGATGCCGGCGAGCACCGCAGCCCGCACCTCGGGGTCGATGCCGGGCCCGAAATATTCCTCGGGAATCCCCAGCCGCACCCCCTGCAGGCCTTCCACCAGGGCGCCTGCGAAATCGGGCACCGGCTCGGCCATGGAGGTGGAATCCCGGGGATCGTGGCCACTGATCGCCTGCAGCATGGTGGCGCAGTCGCGCACATCCCGGGCAAAGGGGCCCACCTGGTCGAGGGAGGAGGCAAA
This sequence comes from Desulfobulbales bacterium, assembly GCA_041599275.1. GTDB lineage: Bacteria > Desulfobacterota > Desulfobulbia > Desulfobulbales > BM004 > JBFHWX01. Next base: position 13,853 of record JBFHWX010000008.1, read on the forward strand.
GGCCACCAGGCCGTAGCGGGAAACCCGGCCGTAGGTAGGCTTCATGCCCACCACCCCGCAGTGGGAGGCGGGCTGCCGGATGGAGCCGCCGGTGTCGGAGCCGAGGGAGGCAAAGCACTCGCCGGCCGCCACCGCTGCCGCCGAGCCGCCGCTGGAACCGCCGCAAACGCGGTTCGTGTCCCACGGGTTGCGGGGCACGGTGTAGGGAGTGTTCTCGTTGGCCGAACCCATGGCGAACTCGTCCATGGTCACCTTGCCGAGGATGACCGCGCCGGCCTCCTTCAGCCGCGAGACCACGGTGGCGTCGTAGGGCGGCACGAAATTTTCGAGGATATGCGAGCCGCAGGTGGTGCGCACCCCCCGGGTGCAGAGCACGTCCTTCAGCGCCAGCGGCACCCCGCGAAGCGGACCGCCGCGGCCTTCGGCCAGCAGCTTGTCCGCCGCTTCGGCCTGCTTCAGCGCTCCGTCCCGGTCGAGGGTGATATAAGCGCCGATTTGCTTGTCCACGGCATCGATGCGGGCAAGCACGGCGCGGGTGGCCTCGACGGACGAAACCGAGCGCTCGGCCAGAAGCCCCCGCAGTTCGTGGATGGTCAATTCGTGAAGTTCCATTCCTTCCTCATGTAGCATAAAAAAACGCACCCTGGCGCAGGTGGGCCCAGGGTGCGGTGGAAATCAGATAACCCGGGGCACCACAAAGGTCTCGGCATTTGCCTGCGGGGCATTGCCCAGCGCCTCCTGGCGCTCCAGGGATTGCTTCACCTCATCTTCGCGAAAGGCGTTGCGGGCGGCATGGGGATGGGTGGTGGGCGCCACCCCGCCGGTGTCGAGCTCGCTGAGCTTGTCGACATAACTCAGGATCTTGTCGAGCTGGGTGGCCATGGTTTCGACTTCACCAGGCCCCAGATCGAGGTGCGCGAGCCTGGCCACATGGCGTATTTCTTCCGGTGTTATTTTCATTTCGTTACCCTGAATGTTTTCAGAACGCCTGCTGCCGGCTCAAAGCCCACAGAAAGCGGGGAAGCACTTCCTTGATGGCGCGATCTCCTGCCTCGAGGCGGGATCTCGGGTGCTCGACATGCCTTCTGTAGCCTCCGCGCCCTCGACTCCTCCACTCCTTTTGTGCCAAACTTTTCGCTTAGCCATCTCAAGCGATACGATGAACTTCTTGCGAATCCACCTTTTTTGGACTCCCAAGAACCCGCCACGGCTTCTTAGTGGGAAAGCGGTTGTTCGGCCGTCATGCTCGAGATGAGCCCGGTGAAGACCTCCACCACCTGGCGGTCGAACTGGCTGCCGGCGCAACGGTTGAGCTCGGCCACCGCCTCGTTGAACCGCTTGTTCAGCTTGTAGCTGCGCTTAGAGGTCATGGCGTCGAAGCTGTCGGCCACGGTGATGATCTTGGTGAGCAGGTCGAGGTCGCTGCCACCCAGCCGGCCAGGATAGCCATGACCGTCCACCCGCTCATGGTGGTTGCGGATGATTTCTTCTTCCCGCTTCAAAAAACCCAGGGGCTTGATGATGTTGGCACCCACCTCCGGGTGCTTCTTCATCCATTCCCACTCCTCGATGGAGAGCGGCCCGGGTTTCTTGATGGCGCTCACGTCGATCACCAGCTTGCCGATGTCGTGCAGCTTGGCAGCCCGCTCGAGAACCTTGACATCGTCATCGCCAAGCCCCATCTCACGGCCGATCATTATGGCGTAACGGGTGACCCGGGAGGTGTGGCCGGCGGTGTAAAAATCCTTTTCCTCGAGGGCGGCCTGCAGGGTCATGATGATATTGATGGTCGATGACTCCAGATGCCGGCTGTATTCCTCAAGCAGAGCGTTCTTCTCGGCCAGTTCCTTGGTTTTCTCGCGGACGTCTTCCTCGAGCCGCAGCTTGTATTCCTTTTCCCGGCGGACAAAGCTGCGTTTTTCAACGGCGCGCTTGACCTTGACGTTGAAGAGCTCTGGATCAAGGATCGGCTTTTCGATGAAATCGTAGGCTCCCAGGTTGAGAGCCTGGACCGCGGTTTCCAGGGAACCGACGCCGGTCAGGAAGAGGACGGGGACATCGAGCTCTTTGGCGTTCAAAGCCTTCAGGGTCTGGAAGCCGTCCATGTCGGGCATGTTGATGTCCATGACGATGGCGTCGAACTCGTCGGAAACGAGCTCCAGGGCCTGGTGGCCGCTGGCGGCGCTGGACACCCGGTGGTCGAAGAGCTCGAGGATGCCGACAACGGTGTCCCGAACGAAAGGATCGTCATCCACAACGAGAATGCGTGTGGAACCCATAAGATCCTGTCCTTGCCTCCTTTCTGCAACCTCTGGAAAAGCCTTCGGCTTGCCGGATCGGCTCGCCAGAGGCCAGAGAATTCAAACAGCAAACAGTAATCTTACAGACTGCCAAATGTTTTTGCAATATCCAGCGCCTGCTCCAGACCGGGTACGGGATGCCTGGAGCTTTCCAGACGTTTCTCATCGGTGGCGGACAGGGGCGTGGCCAGGTGGTCGGCCCCGGACAATTCGGCGAGAACCGCCAGCACCCCGTCCCGCATCGCCACCAGATTGTAACCGCCCTCCAGGGTGGCCAGCAGACGGCCACCACAGAGTTCTTCCGCAAGACGGGCGAGAAGGCGGGTCAGGTAACGAAAGCCCTGGATGGAGACCTGCATGCCGCCCAGGGGATCGCCCTGGTAGATGTCGAAACCGGCGGAAAGCAGGATGAGATCGGGCCGGTAGCGGCGGGCCACGGGGGCCAGAAGCTCCCTGAAAATCCGGCCGTAGGCGGCGTCATCCTGGCCGCCCGGCAGGGGAAGGTTGACCGTAAAGCCCTCGCCGGGCCCGTCGCCGGTCTCGAGAAAGGCGCCGGTGCCAGGATAGTACGGGTACTGGTGGGTAGAAAAATAGAGCACCTGGTCGGTGCCGTAAAAGGACTTCTGGGTGCCGTTGCCGTGGTGCAGGTCCCAGTCGACAACCAGCACCCGCGATGCCTTGCCCGAATCCAGGGCGTACTGGGCCGCCACCGCCACATTGTTGAAAAGACAAAAACCCATGGCGGCGTCCTGCTCGGCATGATGCCCCGGCGGCCGGACCAGAGCGAAGCCGTTGTCGATTTCACCGGCGAAGAGCAGATCGACGCCGGTGAGCAGAGAGCCTGCCGCCCGTTTTGCCGCCTCGCAGGAGCGCGCCGAGGTGTAGGTATCCGGGTCGAGGATCCCGAAGGAACGGCCGGCGGTGGCCTCGATGCGGGCGACATGGCGCTCGGAATGGACCCGCAGCAAACTCTGGCGGGAGGCCTCATGAAAGCCGGGGGAGAGAAAATGTTTGCCAACCTCCGGCTTGTCGAGCTCGGCGTGGACCACCGCCAGCCGGTCGGCCCGCTCGACGTGCTGGGGGCCCGGATCGTGCTCCAGAAAGAGAGAGTCCCTGAAAACCGCTGTCCGTCTCATAGTGTTTCCCTTGGTATGAAGAGCCGATTGCCAAATGAGCATCTGCGCCGCTCAATAAACACCCCCTGTGCGGCTTCTTCCCGGTGAAATCGCCCGCAGCGGAGCCACGCTTCCGGGCGATTTCACAATTCAATGCGCAGAATTTTTTTCTCGATCTCCCCTTCACCCTCGCCGTGCAAGGGCTCTTCAAGGGAGTTCGATCACCCGATCCTCGGTGACGATGAAGTGCATAACCTGGTCGTGGTCCTGCACCGGCACCTTGTCCACCAGTTGCATCTCGAAGGCCAGGGCGATACGCACCGCCGCCGGCGCCTCTTTTTCCAGAAAGCGGTCGTAAAACCCGCCGCCGTAGCCGAGTCTCCCCCCCTGGAGATCGAAGACGCTGCCCGGCACCACCACCACCTCGAGACGAGCCGGGTCCACGGGTTCGACCACCAGAGGATCTGGCTCGAGAATACCGCAATAGCCGGCAACCAGCTCTTGCTCCGGGTTTCGGAGCCGGTAGGGAACGAGCCTTTTTGCCGACACGAGGGTGAGCGGCACCGCCAGCTGCCGCCCTTCCCGGAGACAAAGCCGGATAAGTGGCATTGTCTCCACTTCCGAACGGAAGTTCACGTAGAACAGACAAAGGCCGGCTTCCAAAAAAACTGGCATGGCCCGCAGCCTGGCTGCTATCCGCTGGCTCTTTTGTCGGCGGAGGTCAGGCTGCATGGCCTGACGGGCGGCAAGAATCGATTTTCGCAACTCGGCCCGATCCATGGTCGCATCCATTCCCTGTGTCTACTTGAAAGCTTTTACCCCGGCAATAAAAAAGGCCCCCTTAGCGGGGGCCTCAAATCCATACGTTCCGTAAAACGAGGAGGATGTTCTTACCACCAGCAGATGGTCTGGTCGGCGGCAAACACCTTTTCGACCAAGGCATTGTAATCCGGGTTGTCGACGTTGAGGTCGAAGCTGTCGGATTCGCGGCCTTCGGTTACGATCTGCACCAGCTTCTTGGTGGTCTCGTTGGGCGCGGAGCGGTAAACGTTGAGTATCTTCATGGCAGGCTCTCCTGTGGCGAACGATTATTTGGAAATACCGTAGGGAACGATGAAGTCCATCTCGCGCAGCTTCTGGCCGAGCTCTTCGAGGGTGATGGACGTCATGTTGTTCTTCTCGCAGTTGCCGGGCATGGTGGAGTAAACCTCGCCTTCCATGTCCCGCACCCAGTCGATGTTTTCCTTGTTGTAATCGTCCAGTTCGGGCAACTCGGTGTTCAGCACGGCGCCGAAGGAATAGTTGTTCTCGACGGCGAGGCCGAGGCAGGAGCGAAGCCCGTCCAGGGCATAATCTTCGTTTGCATACATGAAAAAGACTTTTTTCGACATTGTACGCCCCTCCCTATAAGGTCATGTAACAGTCGTAATCTTCGATGATGGCGCCGTGCTGGGCCTGAGTGGCCATCTGGGCCTCGGTCAGGCCCTTGGGGATATCGGCCACGTCGAACCCCATCTTCTTGTAGCTGTCGGCGCAGATCGACACGTCGTCGGCGATCTTGCAGAGTTCTTCGAACTCCGGGGTGCGGGCGAGCATGGTGCCCTTCCAGGTGAAGAAGACCTTTACCTTGGATCCCTTGGCCTTGGCGGCCTTGGTGACGCCCATAATATGCCGCATATTGTTCGGGTTGGTAACAAAAATGCCTAAGCTTTTTGCCATGATGGTTCTCCTCATCAAAAGAGATACCGCATCCGCGGAGAAGGGAAAGTACGGCGGATGCGGTATCTTTTTATCTTGTTTCGGCTAATTAGCCCTTCTTGATGTAGAACTTGAAGAAGCCGTCGCCTTCCTCGGCGCCCAGGAAGGTGTGGCCGGAACGCTCGCACCAGCCGGGCAGGTCGTTCTTGGAACCCGGGTCGGTGCCCAGGATTTCCAGCACCTGGCCGGACTGGATCTCGTTGATGGCCTTCTTGGTCTTCAGAAGGGGCATGGGGCAGCTCAGTCCTTTGGCATCCAGGGTCTTGTCAACTTTTACGTCCATAGTGTCCTCCTACTCTTTTTTTGTTTGTAGTGAATTATCTCACTAGGAAATTACATCTCCAGGGTGAACTTGTTGGTGTCCTCATTCCAGTCGACCACCACGTACCAGACCGCCATGGCGAAAAGGATGAGGGCGATGGTGCCGCCGTAACCAAGGAAAGTTTCCGGCATGTAGACACTCTTGCCAAGGAAAGCGGACTCGCCGAAAGCGGCTTCCCATTCCTTGTTCTTCACGAAATTGTCGACGATGGCATTGGACAGACCGAAGAAGGGAACGACGATCCACAGCTTGATCTGCCCCTCGCCCACCCGCCAGAGGGTGCCGGTACCGCAACCACCGGCAAGGATGGCGCCGAAGCCGAAGACCACGCCGCCGAAAACGCCACCCCAGCCGAAAACACCACGCACGTAATGCTCAACCTCGCGCAATCCCTGGTATTTGATGACGGCAATACCGATGGCCAGGATAGCCACCGAAAGGGCAACGGATTTGGCCAGCGAACACTCACCGGTCATGTGCGGCTCGCGGAAACCCTGGATCATGCACCAGCGGCCGCGCTGGAAGACGTAACCGAGGGCGGCGGCGATCATCAGAGTGCCGCTCAGTTTGGCAATTTTTTCCGACTCGGCGCCGGCATAGGCATAGGCGCCCCAGATGCCGAGGGCGAGGGCTGCCAGGCCGAGAACGGCCTGCAGAGCGGAAGGCAGCTCAATGGTCTTACCGCCGCCCTGGCCCCAGGAAATTTTTTCCATTTCCCAATAGGTGTACTTGAGGCCGAGGATGGCGCCGAAAACCAGGCCCAGCATCATGGCGAAACCATGGGCCGAGAGATTGCCGATGGCGTTGTAGAAGCCGCCGACGTTGCAGCCGCCGGCAAAGGCCGCGCCGGTGCCCATGAACAGGCCGGCGATGACGCCTTTCACCATTTCAAGTTTGGGGGGAATCCGGAAAGCGAAGTCGCCACCCAGGCAGGCGGAAACGAAGGCGCCGCCGATGAAGCCGAGGCCGATCACCGAACCGGTGTGCTTGAGAAACGAGGCGGGGGCGTCGTCACCCCATGCGCCGATCCCATACATAAGCCATTCAGCCCAGTTACGTACGGCGCCGGTGGCTCCCCACGGTCTGTCCCAGGCCAGCATGAGAATGCTGAGAATGGCGACCAGGATACCCGAAGTATAGGCACTGTAGTTGTCTTTGCAGACAGACTTGTACAGCCCCTTTATCTTCTCTCCCATGATGTTCTGACTCATTCCCTCCTTCCTCCTAAAAATATGAAAATTTTTGAGCTTGCTTCTTCCCCTTGATCGAAAAGCAACCGTCATTACTCAGATAAAGAATGAACACTCATTCATGATGATGAATTTCTTACCCGCAAGATATTTTTTTGTCAAGGACTGTTGACCTCTCTCCCTTTTTTTCAAAGCCTGCCTGGAAAGTCCTACGGTGTGGGACTCCAGAGGAAAAAGTGCGGTCTGTTGCCAAATTATTGAACTTTTTTTATTTGTCAGGAACGAGAATCCCTTTCATCCAACGTGGTCGAGCTTTTCGACGATCTTATCATGGAAATACGGCCTGAAAAGACGGATACCGTTGTTCTCCCGGCTCGGATGCACCCGGTTGGTAAGAAGAACGATGGCGCAGTCCCGCTGCGGATCCATCCAGAACGAAGTGCCGGTGAACCCGAGATGACCGGCGCTTTCCCGGGAAAGAAGCGTTCCGGCACTGGAGTTCTCGGCCGCCGGGGTGTCGAACCCCAGCCCCCAGGTAGAACCCGCCACCACTTCCTGGCGACGGAGAAAGACCGCCAGGTCTTCATTGCGGTAGGATGGATGGAAGGCTCTTCCCTGCCACTGGCCGAGAAGAAAGGAAACAATGCCCAAAACCCCGTCCATGGTGCCAAACAAGCCGGCATGACCACATATCCCACCAAGGGCATGACAGTTGTCGTCGTGTACCTCGCCTACCAGCTCTTTGCGCCGCCAAGGGCAGACTTCGGTGGCCGCAATATTTTCTTTCCCTTTTTCCGAAAAAGATATGTTTGCCGACAGCGGCCGAAAGCCCAGGCCGGCGCACCCTGTGATTTTCTCAAAGAGAGCGCTCTTGGTGAAAGAGTCCATATCCATGCCGGTCTTTCTTTCCACCACCGCCCCCAGCAGCATGAAACCCAAATCGCTGTAGAGCGACGCGGCGCCTGGCGGGAAGAGCAGGGGTTCGCTGAGAATCCGGCTCACCAGCCATCCTGCCCGGCTTGCCACCGGAACCTTGCTCAATTCCTCAAAATAAGGCCGGTGGGCAGGCAAACCGGAACAGTGATTGAGAAGATGAAAGAGGGTTATGGATTTCTTTTCCTTCTCCACCCGGCGGCCCGCCATTTCGTCGAGGGGCTCGTCCAGGCGGAGACTTCCCTGCTTTAACAAACAAAGAACCGCCATGCTGGTGGCCAGTGGCTTGGTGAGGGAAGCCAGATCGAACAGGGTTTCCCGGCTCATGGGCTGGGCTTCCCGCCCGCTCCGGCGGTGCCCGGCGGCGGCCACTGCAACGAACCTGCCCCTGGCGGTCTGTTGGAAAATTCCAGCCACCGCTCCAGGGAAAACACCTTCCTCCACGGCGCGGGTCAGCAGGCCCTTTTTACCGGTCAGAAACCCGGTCCATTCGGTGGCATCCATGAAAAACATTTCTTCTTTTTTTTCGATTAAAATTCAAGACAATACCAAAGGTACCAGGTTTCTTTCATAGAGATTGAATTTTTAGTTGTTATCAAATATAGTTGTTGCGTTTACCCCGCCTATTTATGAGGTCTTGTTAAAATTTTTTACTGACCTTACAAAAAAACCCGCAAGGCGCAAGGACAAACAGGGAAAACATACTTTCAACCACCGTCTGTTTATTACTTTCTTGAAAAGTCCTTTCTCCCTTTTTTGAACACTCCGTAAACTGGCTGCCAACGATTTTCAAAACGTTAATTTTTTATTTTTTTTATCATAAAATGAGCTGGTTAATCTAATTTTCCACACTCTTCCAAACCCTAATAAATACCAATCTTCTTTCCATAAAAAAAAATAACTTACTAAAGAGGCTGCGCCATGGCTCTACAATGCACGATATCCAAAGACGATTTCATTCGCTCCCTTGGTTCCCTGCAGAACATCACCGGCAAACGGGGAACCCTGGCCATTCTCTCCAACGTCTGCCTGCGCAGCATCGGCGCCGACAAACTGGAACTGGTGGCCACCGATCTCGAGGTAGGCATCAAGAACATCATCCCCGCCCAGATCCAGAGCGAAGGCGGTATAACCCTGCCCTCGAAAAAACTTTTCGAACTGACAAGGGAATCAGCCGGCCTCGAAATAACCTGTGAGGAAAAAGAAAACAACTGGGTGCGGATCACCTCCGGCACCTCGGTCTACAACCTGGCCGGGGCCCCGGTGGAGGAGTACCCTGTCTTTCCCGAATACGACGAGGAAATCCTCTTTGAGATTGCCAGCGCCGGTCTCAAGGAGCTGATCGACATGACCATCTTTTCCGTTGCCCAGGAAAAGGAGAGCAACTATACCCTCACCGGCATGCTTTTCGAAAAAGTGACAGAAGGAGAAAGTGGCGACTCCCTGCGTATGGTCTCCTCCGATGGCCATAGACTGTCGATAATGGAGAAAAGCTGCGAACAAAATCTTTCTTCCATGCCTCTGGGGCATACCCTTATTCCGAAGAAAGGAGTGCTCGAAATAAGAAAATTCTGCGATGCCAACGAAACCATCGCCATCGGGTTCGACGCCAAACAGGCGGTGATAAAGGGAGATGAACAATTACTCATTATCCGCCTGATGAACGGTGAGTTCCCCGACTACAAAAGTATTCTCGAAATAGTAAACAAAGAGAATAGTATGAAGGTTGAAAGGAAACTCCTGCTCGAATCATTGAAGCGGATAAATATTTTCACGGAAGATGCCTTTAATGCCATCCAACTCGATATTGACGAAGATATCCTGGTGCTCTCTTCGAGCAGCATGGATTTCGGAAACGCCAAGGACGAGTTGAAAATTTCCGGACCAAAGGAGCAAATGACGCTTGGCTTCAATTGTAAGTACCTCATAGATGTTCTTAATGTGATGAAAAGCGAAATAATTACTCTTTATATAAATACAAGCCAAACTCCATGCCTGCTGGAAGGAGATGACGATAAAGGGTTTATGAGTATAATTATGCCTATGAAAATTTGATTTTTTTTAATATTTAATATTAAAATTTATTATTTATTGAGCATTTCTTAAGGATTTTATCGGATGATAGAAGAAAACAGTAGTTCTTACGATGAAGGACAGATAAAAGTACTGGCAGGGCTCGAAGCGGTGCGCATGCGGCCTGCCATGTACATCGGCAACACGGCCGAGGAAGGACTTCATCATCTTGTCTACGAAATCGTCGACAACTCCATCGATGAAGCCCTGGCTGGTCATTGCAGCAAAATAAAGGTGATCATCCACAAGGACAATTCGGTTTCGGTGGAGGACAACGGCCGGGGCATTCCGGTGGGCATCCACCCCACGGAGAAGGTTTCCGCCCTGGAGTTGGTGATGACCACCCTGCATGCCGGCGGCAAGTTCGACCACTCCACCTACAAGGTTTCCGGCGGTCTGCACGGAGTGGGCGTCTCGGTGGTGAACGCGCTTTCCGAATGGACCGTGGCCGAAGTAAAGCGCGAAGGCAAGATCCACCGCCAGCGCTACCGGTATGGGATCAGGGACAGTGAGGTAGAGGTGGTGGGTACCACCGACCTCAACGGTACCGTGGTCACCTTCAAGCCAGATTCTTCCATTTTTAAGGAAACCACCGAATACAAGTACGAGATCATCCAGGACCGGCTGCGGGAACTGGCCTTTCTGAACAGCAACGTCAAAATTTTCTTGAAAGACGAGCGCAGCGGCGCCGAAGACGAATTCCACTTCAAGGGCGGCATCGCCTCCTACGTGGAGTATCTCAACCGCAAGCGCAGCGTGGTCAACCAGGCGCCCATCGTCATCACCGGCGAAAAGGACCAGGTACAGGTGGGCATCTCCTTCCAGTACTTCGACGGCTACAACGAGCGGGTCTTCTCCTACGTCAACAACATCAACACCAAGGAAGGCGGCACCCATGTGGCGGGTTTCCGGGCGGCGCTCACCAAGTGCATCAACCGCTACGCCTCCGATGACATCGTGCCCAAGAATTTGCGGGAAAAGATGGGGGGAGACGACGTGCGCGAGGGCATTACCTGTGTCATTTCCGTACGCGTTCCCAATCCCCAGTTCGAGGGACAGACCAAGACCAAACTCGGCAACTCCGAGGTAAAGTCCATCGTCGAATCGATCTGCAACGAAAAACTGGGAATTTACCTCGAGCAGAACCCCCAGGAGGCGAAAAAGATCCTTTCCAAGGTGGTGGACGCGGCCCGCGCCCGGGAAGCGGCGCGGCGGGCCAAGGAGTTGACCCGCAAGAAGGGTTCGAGCATCGACCTTCTGATGGCCGGCAAGCTCGCCGAATGCCAGAGCAAGGATCCGGCTCGCCGTGAAATTTTCATCGTCGAGGGCGATTCGGCGGGAGGCTCCGCCAAGCAGGGCCGCGACCGGGCCTACCAGGCCATTTTGCCGCTCAGGGGCAAGATCATGAACGTCGAGAAGGCCCGCTTCGACCGCATCCTCTCCAGCGAGGAGATCAAGCAGATCATCGCGGCGCTCGGCACCGGCATCGGCACCGACGAATTCGAACTCGACAAGCTGCGCTACCACAAGGTCATCATCATGACCGACGCCGACGTCGACGGCGCCCATATCCGCACCCTGCTGCTCACCTTCTTCTACCGCCAGATGCTGCCGCTGATCGAAGCGGGCCACATCTACATCGGCCAGCCGCCCCTCTTTCGCCTCGGCCGCGGCAAGAAGGAACAGTTTTTCACCGACGAGGAGCAACTCAACCGGTTTCTCTTCCATCAGGCGTCGGAGAGCATGGAGATCCAGGCCGCAACCGGTGGGAGCTCCTTTGCCGGAGATTCCTTTATCGGGCTTCTGCAGAAGCTTTCCTCCCACCAGAAGGTGGTGGCCTATCTCGACCGTCTGAACATCTGGGAAGAAATGCTCTATACCCTGCTCGACAACGAGGTGCACTCGGCCGACCAGTTCACCGACGAAGAGTTCGTACGGAACCTGCGCCAGCAGATAAGCAACCAGCTTCTCAGCTTGGGACCGATCCGCACCTGCCGTTGGAAGTCGAGCTGCTACGAATTCGACGCGGCGATCAAGGGCAAGGCCCACATCATGCTCACCGTCGGTCCCCAATTGCCGCTTATTCCGGAATACCGCACCGCCATAGCTCTCTACCCCCAGGTAAAGGATTTTCTCGGCGACGGCTTCGTGATCCGCACCGAAAAGCAGGAGATTGCGGTGGCCGGCTGGCGGGAGCTTCTCGAAGTGGTGCGCCGCGAATCCTTCAAGGGTTCCTCGCTCCAGCGCTACAAAGGCTTGGGTGAAATGAATCCGGAGCAGCTCTGGGAGACCACCATGAACCCGGACCAGCGGGTGCTCTTGCAGGTGCGGGTGGAGGACGCCGAAAAGGCCGACGACATCTTCACCACCCTCATGGGTGAAAAGGTGGAGCCGCGTCGTGACTTCATCCAGAGCCACGCCCTGGAAGTGTCGGAACTCGATATCTGATTTTTTTCAACATACCAGATTCACAATAAAAAAAAGAAGGTCGCAAGCCCATGGCTGAAGAAAACAGCACCCCGGGAACCCTTTCCGTTTCCATTGAAAGCGAGCTCAAGAAGTCCTACCTCGACTACGCCATGAGCGTCATCATCGGCCGTGCCCTGCCCGATGTCCGCGACGGCTTGAAACCCGTGCACCGGCGGGCGCTGTTCGCCATGCGCGAGCTCAACAACTACCACAACCGGCCCTATCTCAAGTCGGCCCGCATCGTCGGTGACGTGATCGGTAAGTACCATCCCCACGGCGACACGGCGGCCTACGACACCATTGTCCGCATGGCCCAGCCTTTCTCGCTGCGTTACCCGCTGGTGGACGGCCAGGGCAACTTCGGCTCGGTGGACGGCGATTCGCCGGCGGCCATGCGCTACACCGAAGCGCGGATGACCCGGATAGACCAGGAGCTGATCGCCGATCTTGAGAAGGAGACCGTCGACTTCGCGCCGAACTACGACAACTCGCTCTCCGAGCCGGTGGTCTTCCCGACCAAGATCCCTAATCTGCTCATAAACGGCTCTTCGGGTATCGCCGTGGGCATGGCCACCAATATCCCGCCCCACAACCTCACCGAGATCATCGACGGCCTCATCGCGCTGATCGACGACCCGCAGATCACCGTCTCCGACCTCTGCGGGATCATAACCGGGCCTGACTTTCCCACCGGCGCCTATATCTGCGGCCGGGCCGGCATCATCGACGCCTACCGCACCGGGCGCGGTTCCATCATCATGCGGGCCAAGAGCCACGTCGAGGAGAAGAACCGGCGCGAATCCATCGTCATCACCGAGATCCCCTACCAGCAGAACAAGGCGACTTTGGTGGAGAAAATAGCGCTGCTGGTGAAAGAAAAGAAGATCGAGGCGATCAGCGAGATCCGCGACGAATCCGACCGCCACGGCATGCGCATCGTGCTCGATCTGAAAAAAGACGAGATCCCCGACGTGGTCTTGAACCAGCTCTACAAGAACACGCCGCTGCAGCGCTCCTACGGCATCATCTTCCTGGCCATCGTCAACAACAAGCCGGAGGTTCTCAACCTCAAGCAGATGCTCGACCACTTCCTGCTGCACAGGAAGACCGTGGTTTACCGCCGCACCCTGTACGATCTCAGAAAGGCCCAGGAACGGGCCCACATCCTCGAGGGGCTGAAAATAGCCATCACCAACCTCGACGAAGTGGTGCAGCTCATCCGCGCCTCGGCCAACTCCCCCGAGGCCAAGGCAGCGCTCATGGAGCGCTTCGGCCTCTCCGACATCCAGGCCCAGGCCATCCTCGACATGCGCCTCCACCGGCTCACCGGCCTCGAGCGCGACAAGATTCTCGCCGAGCTTGGCGAGCTTCTTGAAAAAATCAGCTGGTACCAGCAAGTTCTGTCCGATGAAAGCCTGGTGCTGAAGATCATCCGCGACGAATTCGAGACGATCAAGAACGACTACGGCGACGGCCGCCGCACCGAAATCATCGAAGCCCCCGACGAGATTCTGCCCGAGGACCTGATCACCCAGGAAGACATGGTGGTCACCGTTACCCACAACGGCTACATCAAGCGCAACCCGGCTTCTCTGTATCGCTCCCAGCGCCGGGGCGGCAAGGGAGTGCGCGGCATCACCACCGTCGAAGAGGACTTCGTGAGCGATCTCTACCTCGCCTCCACCCACGACACCTTCCTCTTCTTCACCAACCACGGCAAGGTCTTCTGGCGCAAGGTCTACGAGATCCCGCAGGCGGGCCGCGCAGCGCGGGGCAAGGCGGTCGTCAACATGCTCGAGCTCTCCCAGGGCGAAAAGGTGGCGGCCATCCTGCCGGTGACCGATTTCAACTCCGATCAGTTCAAGAACGTGTTCATGGCGACCAAACTCGGCCGGGTCAAGAAGACGAGCCTGCAGGAATTCGCCCGGCCTCTGAAACGCGGCAAGATAGCACTCACCATCAACGAGGACGACGAGATCATCTCGGCGGCGCTGACCAGCGGCAGCGACGACATCCTGCTCATTTCCCGCCAGGGCATGTCGATCCGCTTCAACGAGGACGACGTGCGCACCATGGGCCGGGTGGCGGCGGGTGTGAAGGGTATCACTCTTGCCGACGAGGACGAGGTGGTGGGGGTGGTGGTCTTGAACCCCGACGACTCGATTTTGGCGGTCACCGAGAACGGCTACGGCAAGCGGAGCCCGGCGGAGGAATACCGCCTGCAGCGCCGCGGCGGCCGGGGCATCATCGCCATGAAGGCCAGCGAGCGCAACGGCATGCTGGTGGGCGCCATGCAGGTGACCGACGAGGACGACATGATGCTCATCGCCAATAGCGGCAAGATCATCCGCATGAGCATGGACACGGTGCGGATCATCGGCCGCAACACCCAGGGCGTACGCTTCATTTCGCTGGAGGAGGGCGAAAAGGTGGTGGCCATGGACCGGGTGGCCAAGGAATCCGATGAAGAAGGTGAAGAAGGAGATTTCCTTGCCGACGAGGAATAGCATGAAAAATCCGGTGGCGGTGATCGGTGCCGGAAGCTGGGGCACGGCGCTTACCCGGCCGCTTGCCGTCAACGCCGGCGAGGTGCGGCTCTGGGCCCACCGGCCCGAGCACGTCGAGGCGCTCAGCCGCGACCGCGAGAACCGCTCCTACCTGCCCGGCTACCGTTTTCCGGAAAACGTCCGGCCCCTGGCGGATCTCGCCGAGGCGGTGCGGGGCTGCCGGGCGGTGGTGATGGTGGTCCCCTCCCATGTCTTCCGAGCTGTTTTCGCCGGGCTTGTGCCACACCTCGAAGCAGGCAGTCACATCGTCTCCGCCGCCAAGGGCATCGAAAATGAAACACTGCGCACCATGACCGAGGTGATGGCCGAGGAGCTGCCGAAGGACACCGGCTGCCGCACCGCGGTGCTCTCCGGCCCCTCCTTTGCCCGGGAGGTGGCCGACGAGTTGCCCTCCGCGGTGACCGTGGCGGCAGGCAGCGAGGAAGAAGCCCGCTTCTGGCAGCACCTCTTCTCCACCGACCGATTCCGGGTCTACGGTTCCACCGACGTGGTGGGCCTGCAGTTGGGCGGCGCCCTGAAAAACATCGTGGCCATCGCCGCCGGCATCTGCGACGGCCTGAAGTACGGCACCAACGCCCGGGCCGCCCTCATCACCCGGGGGCTTGCCGAAATAAGCCGGCTCGGCATCCGGATGGGCGCCAACCCCCTCACCTTCGCCGGTCTCGGCGGCCTTGGCGACCTGGTGCTCACCTGCACCGGTGATCTGTCGCGTAACCGCTCGGTGGGCCTCGAACTGGGTCGCGGCAAAAAGTTGAACAAAATCCTTGCCGAGATGAACATGGTTGCCGAAGGCGTCAAGACCACCCGCTCGGCCATGGCGCTGGCCCGCAAGGTGGGGGTCGAAATGCCCATCCTCGAACAGGTTTACCGGGTGCTCTACGAGGACGTGGACTGCGGCGAGGCGGTAAGCGAGCTGATGGGACGCGATCTCAAGCAGGAGCTTTCCTGAGTTCTCCGGGTTGACACCCTCGTCACCCTCGCGGTATACCTTCCCCACCGGGCCGGCCTACTTCTCGGCAAACCGGTGACGGATTTTTTAAGAATCCCGTCGCTCTTTTCGTTTTTTTCAGACCTGACAGGCCGCCTTGAACCCCGGAAGGAGGAAAGGTGGTGCTGCGTCTCCGTTTGTTTCGAACTCTCTGTTTCCCTGTTTTTTTCTTGTTGCTTGCCACTGGCGCTCAGGCCCAGGGTGGCGGGTCCTCTTCGGCCGCGCTCAGGACGCTGGTCGACAATTTGAAAAATGATCCCCGCGGGCCCTACCAGGCGATCCGCTGGTTCTGCCCCGATGGAACGGTGATCCCGGCCAAGGAGCGGTGCGCCGAGCCCGGCGGCATCCAGCACGGCCTGCCCAAGGACGCGGTTGCCGCCCTGGCCCGGGAAGAGCACCTCTTTCTCGGCCAGATCCTGGCAGGCACCGAGTTTTCTGATTTTCTCGACCGGCAGCACAATTACTCGAGGGCGAAACAGTACCAGCTCGAAAAGTACCTGCAGGAAGTGGACGACGGCTGGATCATGCGGCGCGGCCGCTATTACCGGGGCGCCCTGCAGGCCGAGGACGAGGAGAAATGGGGCAGCGGCTTTCTCCTCGAGCGGCTCTCGGATACCGAGTTTCTTTCGGAAAAATTCTACCTGCTGCGGGAGCTCGTCCGCGACCTGCCGCGCCGCGGCCTGCAGGCCGACCGCTGGCGCCGTGTGCGGGCCAGGGCCGTGTCCATCGAGGAGCGGCTGCCAGCCTTCCGCGACCTGCGGGTCAAGCTGCACGGCCGGCCGCACCGGGAGGACATAGGGCGCATCGAAGCGTTTCTGCGGGACCATCAACCAGAGCTTGGCGGCGACGACCTGCTTCTCGTCGAGGAACTGCTCGGTGAACTGCGCAGCCTCTACCGCACCGCGGGCATTGCCGAACTCGAGGTTTTTTCGAAAAAACTCCCGGCCGCAAGCCAGGTTCTCCGGCTTTTTTCCCTTCTCCTTGCCCAGCATGAAGAAAAAGCCCCGCCTGCGGTGCTCTGCGTCACCCTTGCCGAAATCATCCTTCAGATCCGGCTCGATCTCCCGGCTGCCGCCAAGGCCAGCGAGCGGCTGGCCCTTCTTGACCTTTCCCTGGCCGCCGAAGCCGTTCTTTTCCGTCAGGGGGCGGACTGGATGCCTGTCACCCCGGCCGCACAGTACGACCGCGCCCTGGTTTTCGCCCGGGCCGCTGTGGGCTGCGGCTTGATCGAACTTTGGGAATGGCGGGAACTGGAGAAACAGATGGAGTCCCTGGCCCGCTTGGGTGAGAAGGAGCGGGCGCGGGCCGCCACCGGAATCTTCCGCAGCCTGGTGGAATGGGGCAGCGGTATGGCGGCGGCCGAATATGGGCGGGAGGTGGCGCGTTTTGCCGGGTTCGAGCCGCTGGCCGGCGGTTTCATCGACGACCGCATCCGCTCCTCGGTTCTGCTCGTCCTGGGCGAGGCGGCGAACGCGCTGGCGGCGGCGGTCCAGCAGGCTGAGGGCCGCGCCAACCAGGTCCTCGATCTGCCGGACGGGGCCTCGGTGCAGGGCATCAACCCCGGCCTTGCCCTCGGCACCCTGCGGGTGGTGCGGGATCTTTCCGCGCTTTCAGACTGGGATGAATCGAGCATCTACGTGCTGCCCGCCCCGCCCCACGATCTCAAACCGGTGGCCGGGCTGCTCACCGTGGACGAAGGCAATCTGGTCTCCCACGTCCAGCTTCTGGCCCGGAATCTCGGCATCCCCAACGGTTCCATCGGCCCGGGCCACCTGGCCGGGCTCCTGGCTCACCACGGCAGGCAGGTCTTCTTCGCGGTCTCGCCGGGTGGCCGGGTTGTATTGAAAGCGGCGGGCGACATGGACAAAGACGAAAGAGCGGCCATCCAGCGGGAGCAACAGGAGCGCCGGCGGCTGGTTGTGCCCACCGATCGCCTGGATCTGGGTGAGACCTCCATCGTCGGCCTGAAAAACGTCCGGGCCGCGGCCTCGGGCCGCATCTGCGGTCCCAAGGCCGCCAACCTCGGCGAGCTGAAGCATCTCTTTCCGGAGCAGGTGGTGGAGGGGTTGATTTTGCCCTTCGGGCTCTTCCGGGCCCATCTCGAGCAGCCGATGCCGGGCCGGGCCATGAGTTACTGGCGGTTTCTGGAGGAGACGTTTGCCGCTGCCCGCAGCGAGCAGGAGGTGCTCGAGCGCCTTGCCGAGCTGCGCCGGGAAATAGCCGTTATCCCCTTTCTGCCGGGCTTTGTCGAAACCCTGCGGAGCCGGTTCATGAACGATCTGGGCAAGCCGCTGGGCGGTCTGCCGGTCTTTGTGCGGAGCGACACCAACATGGAGGACTTGAAGGATTTCACCGGCGCCGGCCTTAACCTCACGGTGTTCAACGTGGTGGAAGAGCAAAAAATCCTGCAGGCGATCCGCGACGTCTGGGCCTCGCCCTATGCCGAGCGCTCCTACCGCTGGCGCCAGAAGTTTCTCGAAAACCCGCTCCAGGTCTACCCGTCGATCCTCATCCTGCCCTCGGTGCCGGTGGACCGCTCCGGGGTGCTGATCACCGCCGGGGTCACCACCGGCGGCCTCGAGGACTCCACCGTGGCCTTCGGCCGCGGGGCGGGCGGCGCCGTTGAGGGCCAGGCGGCGGAGAGTTGGCTGCTCGCGGCCAGTGGAGAGGATCTGCTGCTGCGCCCGGCCCGGGCGCTCTTTCACCGCACTTTGCCTCAGACCGGCGGCTCCGGCGAGGGCTGGGCCACCCTTGCCGCTCCGGTTGCCGATGCGCAGAAACGGGCGGCGCTCAGAAAAACAGCCGGGGCCATTCGCGCCAAATTGCCCAGCGCCCCGGGCATCGGTGGAGCCGGGCCCTTCGACGTCGAGCTGGGGTTCGAGGGTGAAAAACTCTGGCTCTTCCAGGCCCGGCCCTATGTGGAAAACAAACGCGCCGCCGGTTCCGTCTACCTGCGCGGGCTCGACGCCGGAGGCGGGAGCGGCGCGGCGCCCAACCGGGAGGAGCGGCCATGAGGTTTTTTCTGCTCTTTATCAGTGTTGTTCTGCTCGGTGCGGCAGGGGCCGGCCGGCTGGCGGCCTACCCCATGGACGGCTACGACGAGACCGGCATCCGGCGGCTCGCCCGACTTGCTTCCCTCTCCGCTGACCAGCTCGCCAAGACCCTGCCCGAGGGAGCCCGTCAGCCGGCGGCGGCCATCCGTCTCAATCTCACCGGCACCGAAGCGCCTGCCTTTTCCTGGCCCCTGGCCGCTGATCCCGCTCTGCAGCGCGAGGTGGACCGGCTCTTTCCCAACCGGCACGCAAGCTACGGCCTGGCGCTCCTCGACATTACCCCGGGCCGGCCGCCGCGCTATGCCGGCCGCCAGGAAGAACGCCTCTATTCGCCGGGCTCGGTGGGGAAACTTGCGATCGCCGCCGGTCTCTTTGCCGAACTGGCCCGGCTCTTTCCCGATTCGACCGAGAAACGGCGGCAGCTCCTGAAGAACAGAATGGTTGTCGCCACCTCGCTGATCCACACCGACCACCACAATGTCCCTCTCTTCGACCCTGGCTCCGGGTCATACAGTTCCCGGCAGATCCGGGTGGGGGACGTTTTTTCCCTCTACGAGTGGACCGATCACATGCTCTCCGCCTCGGCCAACGCCGCGGCCAGCACGGTGTGGAAGGAGCTCATCCTCATGCGCCATTATGCTGCAAGCTATCCGCCGAGCCTGGAGGAGGAGAACCGCTTTTTCCGGGAGGTGCCGCGCAGCGAGCTTCGTGATCTCGCCATGGCGGTGGTGAACGAGCCGCTGCGGCGTGCCGGCATCGGAAAGGACGACTGGCAACTCGGCTCTCTTTTCACCGCTACCGGCAAAAAAATGGTGCCCTCGGGCGGCACCAGCTACGCCAACGCCCGGGCGTTGCTCACGTTTCTCGTGAAGATGGAAAAAGGGGAGATGGTCGACTCCTGGTCGAGTCTGGAGCTGAAAAAGCTCATGTACATGACGGCGCGGCGGATCCGCTACGCCTCGTCGCCGGCGCTTTCGAAGGCGGCGGTCTACTTCAAGTCGGGCAGCCTCTACCGCTGCAAGAAGGAGGAGGGGTTTTCCTGCGGCAAATACAAGGGCAACGTGGACAACTACATGAATTCGGTGGCAGTGGTGGAGCAGCCCGATGGCCGCAGGTACCTTGCGGTGCTCCTGTCCAACGTGCTCAAGGTCAATTCGGCGGTGGAGCACCAGTCGCTCGCCACCTTCATCGACCGCATCATCGAGCCGGCGCCTGTTGCTCCTCAGTGAGCCCGGGCGGTGCGGGTGAGCGGCTTCTTGGCGGCCACCACCACCAGGTTCTCGACGGTGGGCACCAGGTCGCGGAGGATCTGCTCGCCCTGCTCGTTTTCCACCAGGCCGACCAGGATGTAGCGCCGTTCCTCGCCGCCCCAGACCAGCACCGAATCGGAGTGCCACTGTTTCCAGGTGCCGGATTTGCGGAAGAGCCGGGCCTCGGGATCCCGCTTTTCGATGACCCCGACAAATTTGTGGTGCAGGCCGGGGTCGGCCAGGATTTCCAGCATCTGGGCCGAGCGCCGCGGGTTCAGGATCTTGCCGGCGGCCAGCATGTAGTAGAAGCGGCAGACCTGGTTGGCGGTGGCGGCGTGGGAGAGGCCCTGCAGCGGGTCGGGGTGGCGGGCGCCGCTCTTGGCGTAGCGCTTGCCCACCCAGAGGCCGCCGCCGTGGGCCGGATCGAAGAATTTGAAGCGCGGGTCGGTGAGCACCTGCTCGATCTTCTGGAAGCCCAAGCGGTCGATCATGCGGGTGGCGGCGGTGTTGCTGGAAACACGGATCATGGCGTGCAGATCTTCGTAAATTTCCTTGGTTT
Source organism: Desulfobulbales bacterium (assembly GCA_041599275.1). Classification (GTDB taxonomy): domain Bacteria; phylum Desulfobacterota; class Desulfobulbia; order Desulfobulbales; family BM004; genus JBFHWX01. The sequence goes on from JBFHWX010000008.1 coordinate 34,430, forward strand.
CCTTCAGCGAACCGTCTTCGAAGGCGGCAAAGCCGGCGAGCAGGATGGCGATCTTCGGCAGGCTGGCGGCGTACATCATGCGGTCGCCGTTGATGGCGGCAAAGCGCGGGCCATTGGGGTCGGCCAGATCCACCAGGCCGACGGCCATCTTGCGTTCGCGGACGAGCTTCGCCCACTGGGGGTTGGCGGCCAGTTCTTTGTCGAGCTGCCGCTGCAGGCGGCTGTCGACCCGGCTCTGCAGCGGCTCGAAGGTAACGGGCTGCAGACGGGGGATGGTCTTGCGGGGTTTGGCGATGAGGAGGGAAGAAAAGGAGAGGAGAAGGCAGAGGGCCAGGGCCAGGGCGATGGCTCGCTTCATAAGGAATATCCTCGAAATAACAAATGAAATAAGCGGCGACAAGGCTGTCCGCCAGGGGCTATGTCTACAGAAATGCGTTCAATATAGCCTGAATGGGGCAAAGAAGCCATCAGAAAGTGGCCGGCTCCCCGTTGGCCAGCCGTGGCTGGCGCCCGTTTTCCCGCCAGGCGAACAACGCGACGACCAGCCAGAGAAGGGCGAGCACGATATTCGCCACCATGAAGCCGCGCAGCCCTGCCTGCAGCCAGTGGGTACCCACCAGCACGGTGAAGGCGGCCAGGCCGTCGCCGGTGCGGTAGAAAAAGGTGTCCACCGCCGCTTTGGTCCGGTAGAGGATGCCCTTGGGCACCGGCAGCCAGAGAGCGTGGCGGCCGGTGTTGTTGATCGAGTAGTCGCTCGAGTTCTCGAGTATTTTCATAAATTTGATCACCCCGAGAAGCGGCACCAGGGCCATCAGGCCGTAGGAAAAGAGCGCGATGCAGGGGGTGACCAGAAGTACGGTGCCGAGCCCTCCGTACCTGAACAGCCGCGAGACGGCAAAGGCCTGCAGCAGCAGGCCGCAGAGGTTGACCCAGAAGAAGAGGTTGCCGTAGAAGGCGGTGGTCTGTTCCTTCACGAAGCCGGCCTGCTGGGCGGCTGTAAGGCCCAGGCTCTGGTACTCTGCTTTCAGGGCCTGCTGCACGGCGCCGTAGAGGATGTTCTCGCCGTTGGTGTTCACCCAGTTGACCAGCAGGGTGAGGAGAGCCAGGAGCAGCAGATAGCGGCTCGAGAAGATGAGGCCGTAGGCGCCCCGCCGGTCCCGCTCCGGGGCGGTCGGCCGGGCTAATGCCGGTTGGGCGCCGGCCACCGCTCCCCGCCGGTCGGCGACGGCGGTGAGAAGAAGGGCGAGCAGAAGCGGCAGGATGGCCACCAGGATGAGGTCTGAGGAGGCCAGGAGTTCGGTGCGCAGCAGCAGATTGGTGAACCAGGAGCCCACCGAGGCGCCGGCCGAGGCGCCGATGGCGATGAGCGGAAAGAGCCGCCGGCCCCGCTCGTCGGTGTAGAGATCGGTGGCAAAGGCCCAGAATTGGGCGACCACCGCCACCGCGAAGATGCCGACCCAGAGATAGAAGCCGATGCTCACCAGGGTGGTGGCGGAGCCGGCGGCCTCGGGCCGCAGGAACCAGAAGCACACCATGTTGGCGATGAAGAAGAGGGTGGTGGCGGTGATCAGCCGGAAGCGCGGCAGGGTCGAGGAGAGCTTGCCGTACAGGGGGATAAGCCCGAGGAGCAGGAGACTCTGGCCGAAGCTCGAATAGGCCTTGAGCTCCATTTTCGAAAGACCCTTGATGTCGGCCACCGCCAGCCATCCCTCGCGCACCGGCTTGATCAGGTAGTAGGCGGCCAGCACCAGGAAGACGTCGGCCAGCAGCAGCAGACCGGTGGTTCCCTCGCCGGCCCGGATATCGGAAAAAAGCCGCAGCGCTCTTTCGAGGAGCGACAAAGGCCGGCGGGGTGGAACGGGGGCTTCGGGCATGGGGTGTCGGGGGGCTTGAGGAAGGGGCGGTGGAACCGTTCTTGTCCTGACATCTTCCCCGCTCTCTTCCTCCCTGTCAATGGCTTTGCCCGGGAAAACAGAGGGTGAGGACGGCGGGGTGGAAATGAAAAGGGGGAGCGCGCCGGTCGCGCCGGCGTGCTCCCCCTTTTTTCACGGAATCTTCCCGTGATGGACTCACAAGAAGTCCATCGTACCGAGCCTCTTGCAAAGTGAGCATCTACTCCGATCGGTTAACAATTCCCTGTGCTGCGTCTTCCTTGTGAAATCGTCCTCAACGTAGCCCAGCTACGCTTCCGGGCAATTTCACAACTCATCCTTGCTCAGATAATTTTTTCCTCGATCTCGCGACGACGTTCATTTTGCAAAAGGTTCTACCGTTACACCATTTTTTCCTGGGACCAGTCGTTGTGCTCGAACTCCTCGTGGTCCGGCTTGGGCGGCTTGACCTCGGTGAGCCTGGCCTTCAGCCAGACCAGCACCTTGTCGAACTCGGCGGCCAGTTCGGCCAGGGCCTTGCCCCGGTGGCTGATCTTGTTCTTCTCGGCCAGCGGGATCTCGGCAAAGGTGCCATCGAGCGGCGGGTAGTAGAAGACCGGGTCGTAACCGAAACCGCCTTCACCTTTTCTTTCGCGGAGAATCTCCCCTTCGCAGCGCCCCTCGTAGGTGAGGGCCGGGCCGCTCGGCACGGCGAGCGAGATCACGCACTGGAAGGCAGCCCGCCGGTGGTCGACGCTCTCCATTTCCTTGAGCAGTTTGTCGATATTGTCATCGTCGCTCGCCTTTTCACCGGCGTAGCGGGCCGAGTAGACCCCCGGCGCGCCGTCCAGGGCCTCGACCACCAGGCCCGAGTCGTCGGCGATGGCCGGGATCCCCAGGCATTTGGCGGTGAAGGCGGCCTTTTTGTAGGCGTTGTCGTCGAAGGTGGCGCCGTCCTCCACCACCTCGGGGATCGGTCCGAAATCGGCGAGGGAGCGGATCTCGACCGGGAAATCCTTCAGCAGCTCTTTGAATTCCCTAAGTTTTCCCTGGTTCTTGGTGGCCAGTACCAGCATGGTTACCATTGAGTTTTGCTCCTCATCGTTTAGTGGACCGATGCGGCACCCCGGGGCC
>JBFHWX010000009.1:0-37430 GCA_041599275.1 Desulfobulbales bacterium
TGGACGCCATCGTCGACATCGTCGGCGTTGCCATCGGCCTTGATGCTTTGGGCATCGCTTCGGTCGCCGCCTCGCCCCTGCCCCTGGGCCGCGGTTGGGCAGAGTGCGATCACGGCCCCCTGCCCCTGCCGGCGCCGGCGGTCTGCCGCCTGCTCGAGGGAGCACCGGTCTACGGCGCCGGGATCGACATGGAGCTCGTCACCCCCACCGGCGCCGCCATTCTGAAGGGTTCTGGCGCCCGGTTCGGCTCTCTGCCGGCCATGACCCTTACCGCCACCGGCTACGGCGCCGGCAGCCGCCGGCGGCCCGACGGCCGCCCCAATCTGTTGCGGCTCCTGGTGGGGTACCCTTTTTCGGCCGCCGAGGCGCAGGAGGTGGAGGTCATCGAAACCAACCTCGACGACTGGTCGCCGGAGACTTTTCCCCATCTGTCCGAACTTCTCTTCGAACGGGGTGCCCTCGACGTTTCCATCGGTCCCATCCAGATGAAGAAGGGGCGGCCGGGTTTCCTGCTGCGGGTGATCGCCGGCCCGGCCCACGGTCATGAGCTCAAGCAGACGATCTTTACCGAAACCAGTGCCATTGGTCTACGCTTCCGGCGCGAGGCGAGGCTCACCCTGCCCCGGCGGACGGGCACGGTGACGACCCGCTGGGGCGAGGTGGCGGTGAAGCTGGTGGAGGGTCCGGCAGGTGCTCAGCTCTCCCCGGAGTACGAGGATTGCCGGCGGCTGGCCCGCCTGCAGGGGGTGCCGCTGCGGGCCTTGTACGCCGAGGTGGCGAGAAGGGACGTAACTGATTTCGTGGAGAAAAAGAAAGAGGACACAGACGGCGCCGGGGACTCCGGCCGGCTGGAAAAGGAGAAAAAATGACCGAGTTCATCGTCTTTCTCGCCACCGGCTGCTACTCAGGCTATCTGCCCAAGGCGCCGGGCACCTGGGGCTCGGCCCTGGCCGTGCTCTTCTACCTGGGCTTGGGCCACCTGGAGCTCGACACCTATCTTGCCGTGCTGCTGGCCATCACCGTGGTGGGCACCCTGGTGGCCGGCTCCGCCGAAAAGATTTTCGACCGCAAGGACCCCGGCGCCATCGTCATCGACGAGATCGCCGGCATGCTCCTGACCCTTGCCGGCGCGCCCCTGAATTTCTGGGCGCTTTTCACCGGCTTCCTGCTCTTCCGGCTGTTCGACATCCTCAAGCCCTGGCCGGTGCGTTTCTTCGACCAGCGTCTGAACGGCGGCCCCGGCATCATGCTCGACGACATCATGGCCGGGCTCTATGGCCTCGCCGCGCTACAGATCCTGCTGCGCTTCGTCTTTCCGGTGTTTTCCTGACGGTGGTCAGGAGCCTTTGGGGGCGGCGAGCGCGGTTTCGATCTCCCGCTGCATGGAGTCGATCACCGCCAGGGGCTCGGCTGCTTTGCTGATCGGCCGGCCAACCACTACGTAGTCGGCGCCGTTGCCGATGGAGAGGCCGGCGGTGACCACCCGTTTCTGGTCGTCCTGGCCGGGCTCGCTGAGGTTGGCACCCGGTCGGATGCCGGGGGTGACGATGAGCAGTTTGTCGCCAAGTTCCCGGCGCAGGGCCTCGGCCTCGAGTCCCGAGGAGACCACGCCGTCGCAGCCCAGTTCCAGAGCCCGGCGGGCCCGGTAGAAGACGAGGTCGGCCACCGAACGGGTCATGCCCATGGCCCGCATGTCCTCTTCGCCGAAGCTGGTGAGCACGGTGACCGCCAGGATTTTTACCTCACCCTTGGTTTCCAGGGCCGCCCGGATGATCGGGTCGTTGCCGTGCACCGTGGCCAGGGTGACGCCGCGGTCGGCGATCTGGGCCACGGCCAGTTTGACGGTCTCGGGGATGTCGAAGAACTTGAGGTCGAGCATCACTTTGTGGCCGCGGTCAACCAGCCAGTCGATCATCGGGAAGCCGCCGGCCAGGAAGAGTTGCAACCCCACCTTGTAGAAGCCGAGCCGGCTCTCGGTGGCCGCCACCAGTTTTTTGGCGGCCTCGGGATCGGGCAGGTCGAGGGCGAGAATGATGCGGTCCTGGAGCGGAATGCCTTTTTTGTCGGCCATACTGTTCTCCGTTGCGAAAGGAGGATGAAAAAATCAGCGCAGCTGCGCGTCCTGCAGGGTGCAGAGCACCGGGCCGGCGAGCTGGAAATCGCGGCTGGTCAGATCGTAGCGCAGGTCCCGGCCGCTGATCTCGAACTGGGCGCCGCTCACCGTGACCTCGCCGGCAGCGAAGAGCTCGCGGTCTTCTTCCCGGTATTCGAGGTTTTCGGTGGCCATCCGGTAGTCGGGCTCGGCCCGCAGCAGCACCTGGCCCTGCAGGGTGAGGCTGCGGGTCTCGGTCTGGTAACGGCCGTGTTCGCCGGACACCGACATCTGCCGGCCCTCTTCGCCGCTGCCGTGAAAGAGCGCATCCACCCCGTCGAGCTCGAGGTTTTCGCCGTCCGCTGAACGCAGCCGGCGGGCGGTGAGCTGCCAGTCCCGCACCCCACCCTTGTCCTGGAAGAAACGCACACCCTCCATCTCGGCCCGGCTGCGGGCCTCGGGATCGGGCGGCACCGCCTGGAAGCCGGCGCTGGGGTCCAAAAAACGGAGCACCGGTCCCGTCCAGAGGGGGGCGGTGAGCAGCAGCAGAAGGGGCAGGAGCCAGGAAAAAGTGCGGGCGGAGGGCATGGCGCGGGGCTTCTAGCGGTGCAGGTATTTTTCGAAGAGCGTGCGGTGGACCCCCTTTGCCTCGAGGATCAGGTCGCAGACCTCGCGCACCGCGCCGCGGCCGCCGGGCCGCTGGCTGACGTAACGGGCCAGCTCCTTCACTTCATCCACCGCGTCGGCCACTGTGGCTGGAAAGCCGACCCGGACCAGGAGCGGCACGTCGAGCCAGTCGTCGCCCATGTAGGCCACCTCCTCCGGCATCAGTTGCAGTTCTTCGAGCAGCTTTTCGAAGATTACCAGCTTGTCCCGGCATTTCTGAAAGACGTGGGTAAGGCCCAGATCGCCGGCCCGCCGGGCCACCGCCTCCGAGAGACGGGCGGTGATGATGCCGACTTCCACCCCGGCTTCCTGCAGGAGCCGGATGCCGAGGCCGTCCTTGGTGTTGAAGGACTTGAGCTCGTCGCCGCCGTGGGTGTAGGTGATGGAGCCGTCGGTGAGCACGCCGTCGACGTCGAGCAGCAGCAGCTTTATCTTGGCGGCCTGGGGCAGGGCGGCCCGCCAGGCGTAGCTCCTGCCCTCGGAGGTTCGGCTCATGGCCCGCTGGCGCAGGGCCTGGGTCAGTTCGCAGTCCGAGGGATAGCCGCTGGCGGAGGAAGGGCAGTCGGGATGGTCCGGGGCCATGGTATGTCCTTGGTCTCGTCTCAAAAAAGAAAAGCGGGCCGCCGGTGCGGCGCCGGTAACTACGGGGTCTGCACCAGCTGGTGGATCCGCACCAGGGTGGCGAGCAGCTCTTCCACCTGGTCGAGGGCCAGGGAGTTGGGGCCGTCGCAGAGGGCCCGGGCCGGGTCGGGGTGGACCTCCATGAACAGGCCGTCGATGCCGGCCGCCACCGCCGCCCGGGTGAGCGGCGGGATGAACTGGCGCTGGCCGCCGGAACTGGAGCCGGAGCCGCCCGGCAACTGCACCGAATGGGTGGCGTCGTAGACCACCGGGCAGCCGAGGGAACGCATCACCGGCAGGCTGCGCATGTCCACCACCAGGTTGTTGTAGCCCAGGCAGAAGCCGCGCTCGGTGAGCAGCAGTCTGCGGCAACCGGTGTTGCGGATCTTGGCCACCGCGTTCTTCATGTCCCAGGGCGAGAGGAACTGGCCCTTTTTCAGGTTGACCGGCTTGCCGGAGGCCGCCGCCGCCACCAGCAGATCGGTCTGGCGGCAGAGAAAGGCGGGGATCTGCAGGATGTCGAGGACCTCGGCGGCTGGTCCGACCTGGCTCGTTTCGTGGATGTCGGAAACCACCGGCACCCCCAGTTCGGCGCGGATGTCGGCAAGTATCCGGAGACCCCGGTCGAGACCCGGGCCGCGGAAGGAATCGAGGGAGGTGCGGTTGGCCTTGTCAAAGGAGGCCTTGAACACGTAGGAGATGCCCAGCCGGCCGCAGAGCTCTTTCATGAAGCCGGCAACTTCCCGGGCCATGGCCTCGGACTCCAGCACGCAGGGTCCGGCCAGAAGCAGGAGCGGCTGGCCGGGGCCGGCGGCAAGCGGGCCTGCGGGACCGTCGATCTGCACGGGGGAAAGATCAGCCATGGGCGGGAGCCTCGTTTCAGGCCTTGGGACGGGCGGCCAGGGCGGCCTTGATGAAGTCGACGAAGAGCGGGTGCGGCGCCATGGGTTTCGATTTGAACTCCGGATGGAACTGGCAGCCCAGGAACCAGGGATGGTCCTTCAGCTCGACGATTTCCACCAGGGTGTTGTCCGGCGAGGTGCCGCTCACCACCAGGCCGTTCTCCTCCAGGCGCTGGCGAAACTCCGGGTTGAATTCGTAGCGGTGCCGGTGCCGTTCGAGGATTTCCTTGGTTCTGTAGGCCTGGTCGGCAAAGGTGTTTTCGTGGAGCACGCAGGGGTAGGCGCCAAGCCGCAGGGTGCCGCCCATGTCGGAGGTCTCGTCCCGGGTCTGGACTGCGCCGGTGCGGTAGTCGAACCATTCCTTCATCAGGAAGATCACCGGGTGCTTGGTCTTGACGTGGAACTCGGTGGAATGGGCGTCGGCCATGCCGGCGAGGTGGCGGGCGAACTCCACCACGGCCAGCTGCATGCCGAGGCAGATGCCGAAGAAGGGGATGCCGTTCTCGCGGGCGAAGCGGATGGCGCGGATCTTGCCCTCGACGCCCCGGGCCCCGAAGCCGCCCGGCACCAGGATACCGTGGCAGCCGGCCAGCCGCGCCGCCACCGTTTTGTCGTCCTGGTTTTCCAGCTCTTCGGCGTTGACGTAGATCAGTTCGACCTTGGCGTCGTTGGCGATGCCGCCATGCACCAGGGACTCGTGCAGGCTCTTGTAGCTCTCGGTGAGCTCGACGTACTTGCCGACAATGCCGATGGTCACCGTGTGGGCCGGGTTCTTGATCTTGCGGACCAGATCCTCCCACGGCCTGATGCGCGGCGCCCCGGTCCAGATGTTGAGGATCTCGAGGATCTTGGAGTCGAGCCCCTCCTGGTGGAAGCGTAGCGGCACCTCGTAGATGCTCTTGACGTCTGCGGCGGTGATCACCGCGTCGGTTTCGACGTTGCAGAACAGAGCGATCTTCTTCTTCAGCTCCTGGGAGAGCTTTTTCTCGGTGCGGCAGAGCAGGATGTCGGGCTGGATGCCGATGGCCAAAAGTTCTTTCACCGAATGCTGGGTGGGCTTGGTCTTCACCTCGCCAGCCGTCTTGATGTAGGGGACGAGGGTCACGTGGATGAACAGCGAGTTGGCCCGGCCCAGATCGTAGCGCAGCTGGCGGATGGCCTCGATAAAGGGCAGGCCCTCGATGTCGCCGATGGTGCCGCCGATTTCGATGATCGCCACATCCACCGTGTCGGCCAACTGCAACACGGCTCGTTTGATCTCGTCGGTGATGTGGGGGATCACCTGCACGGTGCCGCCCAGGTACTCGCCGCGCCGCTCCTTCATGATCACCGAGTGGTAGATGCGGCCCGAGGTGTAGTTGTTCTTCTGGCTCATCACCGCCGAGGTGTAGCGCTCGTAGTGCCCCATGTCGAGATCGGTCTCCGCCCCGTCGTCGGTGACGAACACCTCGCCGTGCTGGAACGGGTTCATGGTGCCGGGATCGACGTTGATGTAGGGGTCGAGCTTCTGAAAGGTGACGGTGAGACCGCGGCTTTCGAGAAGAGCGCCGATGGCGGCGGCGGCGAGGCCCTTGCCGAGGGAGGAGAGGACACCGCCGGTGATGAAAATGAACTTGGTCCGGGTGGAAATGCTTGGCGTTTTCATGGCCGACACTATAGCAGCAAGGCTCGATTTTGGACAAGGGGATTCTCGCCAAATTTTTGCCGGTTTGCGCCGCCCGGAAAAGCCCGTATTTGCCCGGCCGACCGGGAAAAATGCTTTGACATCTCCCTGCCCCCCCTATAAAGTGCCTTTTTTGTCCGCAGGAATCACCGCAACCCCAGCATAACTCCCGCCGCGTACCCGCAAAATGGGTTTTCTTCACTTTACCGATAAAAAATTTCTCATCTTCGGGCTCGCCAACCGCAAGTCGGTGGCCTGCGCCATCGGCCGGCTCATCGAGGAGGAGGGTGGTCGGGTGATCCACGTGGTGCGAAGCGAGGAGCGGCGTGCCGCTGCCCGCAAGCTTTTTCCCGACTCGCCGGTCTACCTCTGTGACGTGGAGCAGGAGGAAAACATCCGGCGGTTGGCAGAGGAAATCACCGCTGACGGCCATGGGCCGTTCGCCGGCATCGTCCATTCCATCGCCTTTGCCAACTACTCCCAGGGCATGCAGCCCTTCCACGCCACGGTGCAGAAGGATTTCCTGCAGGCGGCCAATATCTCCTGTTTTTCCCTCATCGCCATCAGCAACCACTTCAAGGAGCTGCTCGACCCCGATGCCGGGGTGGTGACCATCTCCATTTCCACCACCCGGATGGCGGCGGAGAACTACGGTTACATGGCGCCCATCAAGGCGGCGCTGGAGTCCTCGGTCTGCTTTCTGGCCAAGAGTTTTTCCCAGTTCTCCCGGGTGCGCTTCAACGCCGTCTGCCCCGGGCTTCTGAAGACCTCGGCCTCGGCCGGCATCCCCAACTATATAGACAGTTATCTCTTTGCCGAAGCCGCCACCCTGCGGAAGCAAGGGGTAAAGACCCGCGAGGTGGCCTCGGCTGCCGCCTTCCTTCTCTCCGAGCGATCAAGCGGCATCAACGGCCAGACCCTGGTGATCGATGCCGGCATGGGGCTTAATTATTTCGACGCCGCCATCGTCTCCAAGGTGGTGGGCTCCTGATGCGTTACCAGCACGTCCGGCTCAACGGTTTCGGCTACGAACTGCCGCCCCGGGTCTGCTCCTCGGCCCATCTCGAGGAACAGTTGCGGCCGGTCTACGAACGGCTGAAGCTGCCCGAGGGGCGCTTGGAGCTCCTGAGCGGCATCGGCGAGCGCCGTTTCTGGCCGCCGAACACCCGGCCCAGCGAGGCCGCCGCCCTGGCAGGCGAGAAGGCGATTGCCGCCTCCGGTCTGCGGCCCGCCGAGATCGGCTGCCTGATCCATTCCTCGGTCTCCCGGGACATGCTGGAGCCGGCCACCGCCTCCTTCGTGCACCAGCGGCTTGCTCTTGCCGGCGATTGCCTGGTCTTCGACCTCTCCAACGCCTGCCTGGGTTTCCTCGACGCCATGCTGCTCTGCGCCAACATGATCGAGCTGGGCCAGATCGAGCACGGCCTGGTGGTGGCCGGTGAAACCGCCGAGGCTCTGGTGGAGTCGACCCTGGCCGCGCTGTTGGCCGATCCCGGCCTTACCCGGCGGTCGATCAAGAGTTCTTTTGCCTCCCTCACCATCGGCTCCGGGGCCGTGGCCCTGGTGCTGAGCCGGGCTGAAAAGGACGACCGCCGCCGGCTTGCCGGCGGCGTCTGCCGGGCCAATACCCAGCACAGCGACCTCTGTCAGGGCGGCCGGGCCGGCGAGGAAGGAACCTTGATGGCCACCGACAGCGAAGAGCTTCTTAAAAGAGGAGTGGAAACGGCGCGGGAAACCTGGCATGCTTTTCGCCAGGAACTGGGCTGGGGGCCGGAGGAGATCGACGTCTTCTTCTGCCACCAGGTGGGCAGCGCCCATGCCCGGCTGCTTTTCGAGAGCCTCGGCCTCGATCCCGCCAGGAATTTCGAGACCCTGGCCCGCTTCGGTAACACCGGCTCGGTGGCGGCGCCGCTCACCATGGCCATCGGCATCGAGCAGGGGCTGCTGAGCCCTGGCCAGCGGGCGGCGCTGCTCGGCATCGGCAGCGGCATCAACTGCCTCATGCTCGGCATCGAATGGTGAACGGGAGGCGCCATGGAGGAACAGAAGAAAGTAACCGCTGGCGAGGGAAAAGCCCTCGTCCGCTTGGCCCGGGCCACCATTGCCCGCCGGCTCGGGATGACCGCCCGGGAGGTTTCGGCGGCGGAGCTTGCCGCCCCGGTCTTCCGGGAGAAGCGTGGCACCTTCGTCACCCTCAAGAGCGGCGGCCGATTACGCGGCTGCATCGGCTCGCTGGCGGCGGTGGAGTCCCTTGCCGACAATATCCGGCGCAACGCGGAGAACGCCGCCTTTGGCGACCCGCGTTTCCCGCAACTCGGCGCCGACGAGCTGCTGGGGGTGGAGGTGGAGATCAGCATTCTCTCCGAGCCGCAACCCCTCGTTTACCAAGATGGAGCAGATTTATTGAAGAAAATCAGGCCGGGCAGCGATGGGCTGGTCATCCGCCGGGGCGGGGCCGGCGCCACCTTTCTGCCCCAGGTCTGGGAACAATTGCCGCGGCCCGAGGATTTTTTGAACCACCTCTGCCTCAAGGCCGGGTTGCCGGCAGACGCCTGGAAGCAAGGCGACCTTCAGGTCTCCACGTACCAGGTGCAGCATTTTTCCGAAGAAGAGTAGAACGATGACCGAACTCACCCTGCCCCCAGGGCTTGCAACCCAGCTCGCCGGCCTCTACCGGCAGATCGAGGAGCGTTACGACGAAGTGGCCGGGAAGCTCGATTTTTCCTGCCAAGGCTGCCCGGACAACTGCTGCGATTCCTATTTTTTACATTATACCTACAGCGAATGGAGTTATCTCTGGCAGGGGTTGCGCCAGTTGCCCGAGGAAAAGCAGCAGGCGCTCGTCGAGCGGGGCCGGCAGGCCGTCACGGCCTGCGAAGAGAGCCTCGGCCGTGGCGAACGGCCGCGGGTGCTCTGCCCGCTCAACGATAATGGGCTCTGCGCCCTCTATGCCCACCGGCTGCTGATCTGCCGGTTGCACGGGGTGCCGGCGGTGTTCCGCCGGCCCGACGGCAAGGACATCGAGTTCCCCGGCTGCTTCCGCTGCCAGGAGCAGACCGCCAGGCTGGACAACACGCCAGAAGCCATGGACCGCACCGATTTTTTCCAGCGCATGGTGGCCATCGAGCGCCAGCTCCTGGAGCCGCTTGCCCGGCCCATGCCGCGGCTGAAGACGACCATTGCCCGGATGCTGGCCGACGGGCCGCCCCGGCTACCCTGAGAATCATGGAAAAGAACTCTGACGAACGGCTGCGGCAAGCGATTTTCGAGGTGATCCGCAACCAGATCCGCGACAACCAGCCGCCCGCCACCAAGCAGACCCTGGTCCGCCTGCGGAGCGAAGGGTTTTCGGAGGACGAGGCGCTGAAGCTCATCGGCTATGTGGTGGCCAAGGAAGTCCTCGAGGTCCTTGGCCAGGGCCGGCGTTACGACGAGGAAAAATTCGTGGCCGCCCTTCATGGCCTGCCGCATCTGCCCTGGGAAACGGAGCAGGCGCCCGGGGAATGACGCCCGGCGAGAGGGTTTGCCCCCCTCGGCTGTTACCGAGATCAACACGGCCCGTGCGGGCCGTTGGTTACATAAAGCTCAAATAACCCTAGAGAAAGGAGAAAGTATGAGCACCCCGTCCATTCTTCGCACCATCATGGCCCTTGGTCTGGCCCTCTTTCTGGTCGCCGCCTGCCAGGCAAAGACCGAGGAGGCCAAGGAGCAGCAGCCCCAGCCGCAGGTGGACCAGCCGGGCCTGGGCTCGCCGGCCGCTAAGTTGAGCTATGCTTTCGGCATGCAGGTGGGCCAGTCCCTCAAGGGCCTCGAGACCGAGATCGACCTCGAAGCCTTCAGCCGCGCCGTGGGCCACATGCTCACCGATGCCAGCCCCGAGCTCACCGAGGAGGAGGCGGGCATGGCCCGCCAGGAATTCCTGGTGGAGCTGCAGAAGAAGCAGATTGAAAAACTGCAGAAGCTGGCCGAGGACAACAAGAAGGAAGGCGAGGCCTTCCTGGCTGCCAACAAGGGCGCCGAAGGAGTGACCACCACCGAAAGCGGCCTGCAGTACAAGGTGCTTGCCGAGGGCGACGGCGCCATCCCCACCGCCGAGGATACGGTGACCGTGCATTACAAGGGCACGCTGCTCGATGGCAACGTGTTCGATTCCTCCTACGAACGCAACGAACCGGTGACCCTGCCGCTGGCCGGCGTCATCCCCGGCTGGACCGAGGCCCTGCAGCTCATGAAGGCGGGCAGCAAGTACATGCTCTACATCCCCGCCGAGCTGGCCTACGGCGAGTCCGGCGCCGGCAACCGTATCCCGCCCAACGCCGTGCTGCAGTTCGAGGTCGAGCTGCTCTCCATCGGCGAGCCGGAGGTGCAGGAAGAGATCATTGAGCCGGAACCGGCCGAAGCGGCGCCGCCCGCGGCGGAAGAAGCCAAGTAAGACCGGTTGAGCCCACGCTTGAAAGCAGAGGGGCCGGTGGCGGGGAAAGCCCGCCACCGGCCCCTTTTTTTACCACTGGCGCGGCGACAAAAAAAATGGACTTTTGCCACCGGACCGGCTACCGTGGTCCGCTCTGAAAACAACGAAACGACAAACCGATAGCCTTCCCCGCCGCTGGCCCGGGAAGAACCGGGGACGAAGAGGTAAAAAAAATGCTGCACTGCACCAACATAACCCGCCAGCACGGCGCCCGGGTCCTTTTCCGGGAGGCCAGCTTCCAGATCCTGGCCGGTGACCGAGCCGGCCTCGTGGGTCCTAACGGCGCCGGCAAGAGCACCATCTTCCGGCTCATCACCGGCGAGGAAACACCGGACGCCGGTACCATCTGCTGCGCCAAAAAGACGGTGATCGGCCATTTCTCCCAGGAGGTGGGCGACATGGCCGGCCGCACCGCGCTTGCCGAGGTGATGGCGGCAGCCGGCGACACCGTGGCTCTGGGCGAGGAGATCCGGCGGATGGAGGCGGCCATGGCCGAGCCCATGGCCGACCACGAACTGGCGGCGCTGCTCGAGCGCTACGGCAACGCGGTGGAAGAGTTCGAGCACCGGGGCGGCTACGATCTCGAGAGTCGGGCCCAGGCGGTGCTCACCGGCCTCGGCATTGGGCCGGAACGCTACAATCAGCCGGTGGAATCTTTTTCCGGCGGCTGGAAGATGCGGATTGCGCTGGCCAAAATCCTCACCGTCAACCCCGATGTGCTGCTTCTCGACGAGCCCACCAACCATCTCGACGTCGAGTCCATCGTCTGGCTCGAGAACTGGATCTCCAAGGAGTTCAAGGGCGCCGTGCTGATGACCTCCCACGACCGGGACTTCATGAACCGCATCGTGAACCGGATCATCGAGGTGGCGGGCGGCGCCATCACCACCTATTCGGGCAACTACGATTTTTATCTCCGGGAGCGGGATATCCGCCGCGAGCAGCTGCAGGCCAGCTACCAGCGGCAGCAGGCCATGCTGGCCAAAGAAGAGGAGTTTATCGCCCGTTTTGCGGCCCGCGCCTCCCACGCCGCCCAGGTCCAGTCCCGGGTCAAGAAGCTCGAGAAGATCGAGCGCATCGAGCTGCCGCCGGAGCAGCGGCTGATCCGCTTCGAGTTCGCCGAGCCGCCCCGGAGCGGCGACGACGTGGCCCGGCTCGATAATCTGGCCAAAAGCTGGCCCCTCGAGGGAGGCGGCGAGAAATCGGTGTTCGGCGGTGTTTCCGGCGTTGTCCGCCGCCAGCAGAAGATCGCCGTGGTCGGGGTCAACGGCGCCGGCAAGTCGACTTTTTTGAAAATTTTGGCTGGCCACCTGGAGCCCAGCGCCGGCACGGTGGAGATCGGCGCCTCGGTTTCGGCCGGCTACTTCAGCCAGCACGCCCTGGAGCTCCTGCAGCCCGAGCGCACCGTGTTCGAGACCGTGCAGGAGGCCATGCCGGAAGCGAACATCGGGGTGATCCGCAACCTCTGCGGCGCCTTTCTGTTCTCCGGCGACGACGTTGAGAAAAGAATCTCCATGCTCTCCGGCGGCGAGAGGAGCCGGGTGGTGCTGGCCACCCTGCTTGGCCGGCCGCTCAACTTCCTCATCCTCGACGAGCCCACCAACCATCTCGACATCCAGAGCCGCGAGATCCTCCTCGACGCCCTGCAGAAGTACGCGGGCACCGTGGTCCTCGTCTCCCATGACCGTCACTTCCTGCGCTCCCTGGCCAGCCGGGTTTTCGAACTCGACCACGGCGAGATGCGGGTCTACGAGGGCAACTACGAGTACTACCTGCACAAGAGCGGGGCGCTTTCCGCCTGAGCGAAGCTGACATCGCGACCCAAGGTTTTTTGTCCCTTTGTTCTTCACCGCCGCGCGCCCTCTCCGGCGGGGCGATAGAGAGCCCCGCCCGCCGCCGTTTCCTTCCCTCTGGCAAATTATTTTCAAAAAAAGTGTAAAGAATGGTTTCGCTGCTGCCGATCTAGTCATGTTCATTGGCTGTTCGTTCGGGGCTCGTCCCGGCCGGCGGCCCATGCGGTCACTTCACAACAGAGGCGCGGCAGGGAGGCGGCGCACCATGGCCGGGAAAGGAACACTGCACATTATGTTGGTCGAGGACGATTTCGGCCATGCCCGGCTGATCCAGAAAAATCTGGAACGGGCCGGCTGCGTCGATACCCTCCTGCATTTCAGCGACGGCCAGGCGGCCCTCGACCATCTCTTCTCTGACCCCGCCGGCGTTTCCCTGCCCTCCCTCGTTCTCCTCGACCTCAATATCCCGGGCTGCGACGGTTTTCAGATCCTCGAGCGGATCAAGACCACCGCCTCCACCCGAGCGATTCCCGTGGTGGTCGTCTCCACCACCGACAGCCCTGCCGAAATGGCCCGCTGCTACGATCTGGGCTGTAATCTCTTTGTCACCAAACCGGTGGATTACAAAAAATTTTCCGACACCATCCAGAAACTCGGCCTCCTGCTTTCCATCATCGAGGTGCCCGAAAGCGGAAAGGGCGGCAAGGACTGTTTGCCGTGTCCCGGGAGGGAGAACCAATGAACGACTCCGAAGCGACCCGCATCCTCTACATGGATGACGACGAGGGCCTGGCCCGCCTGCTCCGCAAGCGGTTGCGCAGGCACGGCCATGAGGTGGACCTGGCCGGCGACGGCGAAACGGGCCTGCGGATGCTGGCGGCAGCGCCCTATGATCTCGTGCTGGTCGACTACAACATGCCGGGGATGTGCGGCAACGACGTGCTGCGGGCCATGGCCGAACGCGGCAACATGCCGCCCACCATCATGGTGACCGGCAACGGCGACGAACGGGTGGCGGTGGAGGCCATGAAGCTCGGCGCCACCGATTACCTGGTGAAGGACGTGGAGATGAACTACCTGGAGCTGCTGCCGATGATCATCGAGCAGGTCCGGGACAAGCAACGGCTCCTTCGGGAAAAGGAGCAGATGCTCAAAAAGATCCGCGAGAACGAGGAGCGCTACCGGCGGCTGGTGGAGCTCACTCCGGACGGTATCGCGGTGATCGTCGACCAGCGCCTGGCTTTCGTGAATCCTTCCGGGGTGGCCCTCCTGGGCTATGGCGAGGTGGAGGAGATGATCGAGCGGCCGCTCTTCGATTTCGTGCACCCGGAGAGCGAAAACCCGATCCGCGAGCAGCTCGATCTCATCGTCCGCGGCAAGGAGAAGGCGCCCTGGATCGAGGCCAGGCTCGCTCGCCGGGACGGCGACGCCATCGACGTCGAGGTTTCGGGTATTCCCTTCATCTACCAGGAGCAGTGGGCCATTCTCTTCATCTTCCGGGACATCACCGAGCGCAAACTGGCCCAGGAGCGCCTCGAATACATGGCCCACTACGACCCGCTCACCTCGCTGCCGAACCGCACCCTGTTCTTCGACCGCCTTGACCAGGCCCTGCTCCACGCCCGGCGCTACCAGCTCATCTTCAGCCTGCTCTTCCTCGACCTCGACCGGTTCAAGGAGGTGAACGATTCTCTCGGCCACGACATGGGGGATCTGCTGCTGAAGACGGCTGCCGAGCGCATCCGCTCCTGCGTCCGGGGCTGCGACACGGTGGCGCGGATGGGTGGCGACGAGTTCACCGTCATTCTGACCAGGATCACTGAGGCCGATAACGCGCTGATGATCGCCGAAAAGATCGTCGAGCAGCTCCGGGAGCCCTTCGACCTCAAAGGCCGGCAGGGCCTGGTGGGGGCAAGCGTTGGGGTGAGCGTCTTTCCCCGCGACGGCGATGACGCCGAGAGCCTGCTGCGGGCGGCGGACAGCGCCATGTACGAAGCCAAACGCTGCGGCCGCGGCCAGGCCAGGATCGCCGGCAGCAGTGAGGAATGAGAAAAAGTACTTCCACGGAGAAAACCCAATGCGTAAAAAGCTCTACCGCGTCTCTGTCTGCACCCTTGCCCTGTTCTCCGTCGCCGCTTCCGCCATGGCCTCGGGCTTCGGCATCTTCACCCAGTCGGCCACCGGCCTGGGCCAGGCGAACAGCGTCTCCGCCCATCACGACGAACCCTCGGCTCTCTTCTTCAATCCGGCGCTGATGGCGAAGATCCCCGGCACCCAGGTGGAGATGGGCACGACCATGATCGTGCCGGCCCGCGAGTTTTCTAGCGACTTCAGTGGCACCACCACCGAGGCCGAGCACCAGATTTTCTTTCCGAGCACCCTGTACGCCACCCACGAGCTCTCCGACCACTTCTCGGCGGGACTGGCGGTCTACAGCCCCTTCGGGCTCGCCACCAAGTGGCCCGCCGGCTGGGAGGGCCGCTACCTGGCCACGGAAAGCGAGCTCACCACCTTCAACCTCAACCCGGCGTTGGCCTGGAAGCTCCACCCCCGCTTCACCCTGGCCGCCGGCCTCGATTTCGTGCTGCTCGACACCTCTCTGCAGCGCAAGATCAACTCGGCGGCCCTCGGCTCCTTCCTGACCATCCCGGGTGCCGAAACCCTGGCCGACAGCAACCAGAAATTGAAGGGCGACGGCCAGGGCCTGGGCTTCAACCTCGGCCTGCTCGCCGATCTTGCCGAAAATTGGACCCTGGGGGTGGGCTACCGCAGCCGGGTCACGGTGGACGTCGATGGAAAGCTTTCCTTTCAGTTGCCGACGCCTCTTCTCGCCGGGGCCCTGCCCGACACCGCGGCCGAAACCGAGCTCACCCTGCCCGACCAGCTCACCGTCGGGCTTGCCTGGCGGGCAAACGAGCGGCTCACCGTCGAGGCCGGGGCCCGCTGGGAGGGCTGGAGCTGCTACGACCGGGTGGAGGTGACCACGGCGCTGCCGGTGCTCGGCTCCAACTCCATCGTCGAAACCAAGGACTGGAACGATACCTGGGCCTATACCCTGGGCTTCGACTACCAACTCTCTTCCGAGCTCCGGCTGCTGGCCGGCTATCTCTACGGTGAGGAGGCGGTGCCCGACCACAGCTTCGAGCCGGCGGTGCCCGATTCACCGACCCATCTCTTCACGGTGGGCACCAAGTGGCAGGGCGAGCGCTGGGGGGTCGGCGCCAGCTACGCCTACCAGCTCCAGGAGGACCGCAGCAAGAGCAACCTGCTCGTCGATCCCTTCACCCTGGCGCCAGCCACCAGCGCCAACGGCGAGTACCGCACCGACATCCACCTGCTGGCTCTTTCGGCCATCTACCGGTTCTAGCCGGAGGCGGGAGAACGACATGGCCGCCATCGACCGGCAGACGCCGCTCTACAACAGCCGGACCATTCTAAGCTACATGGAGCTGCTCAGCCGCCGCTATCCGCGGATCGACCAGGCGGAGCTGCTGCGCTCGGCCGGCATGAAACCCACCGAGGTGGCCGACGAGGGCCACTGGTTTTCCCAGGAGCAGATCGATCTTTTCTACTCGCGGCTGGTCGAGCTTACGGGCAACCCCCACATCGCCCGGGAGGCGGGCCGCAACCTGATGGCCGAAGAGGCCCTCGGGGTGATGAAGCACCACATCCTGAGTTTTCTGGGGCCGGCCAACGTCTACACCATGGTCGGCAAGATCGCTCCGCATCTCACCCGCACCTCGACCTTCACCACCCACCGCCGGGGTGGCAACACCGTGGAAATAGTCGTCTCCTTCCGGAAAGGGGTGAACGAGCAGCCGTTTCAGTGCGAAAACCGGCTGGGCTCCCTGGAGGCGGTGCTTTCCTTTTTTCGGTACCGCAGCCAGCAAGTGGAACACCCGGAATGCATCTTCCGGGGCGGCCAGGTCTGCCGCTACATCATCTCCTGGAAGGAAAAGCCTTCGGGCCGGGCCAGGAAGTGGCGTGATCTGGCCGTGCTGCTCCTGCTCGCCGCCGGCGGGATTCTCTCCTTCACCCATGGCCCCGCTCTTCTTCTGCGTGGCCTGCCGGCGGCGGCTCTGGTGGTGGCTCTTTGTTCCCTCTGGATAGCCCGTCTCGAAAAAAAGGAGCTGCAGGAGCACATCGAAAGGTTCCGGGAGCCCTCTTCGCAGCTCATCGAGCAGATCCGCATCAACTACGACCACGCCGGGGTGATCAATGAAATCGGCCAGGCGGTGAGCGCCCAGACCGGGGTCGAGGAGATTCTGGCCAGCGTCGTGGCCATCATGGAAAAGCGCCTCGGTTTTCACCGCGGCCTCATCCTGCTCGCCGACCAAGAGCGGCGGCATCTTCTTTTCCGGGCCGGTTACGGCTTTTCCGACAGGGAAAGGCAGGCTCTTGCCGATATCCCCGTCGATCTGGTGCCGGGGGAGGGCGGCGGCATCCTCAGCCGCGCCTTTTTCGAGCGCCGGCCCCAGCATGTGGAAGACATGGCGGCGGCCCGCGACGCCTTGCCCGAAAAGAGCCAACTGCTTGCCGAGCGGCTGGGCGTGCGCAGCTTTCTCTGCTGCCCCATCGTCTGCAACGAGAAGTCCCTCGGGGTGCTGGCGGTGGACTACAGAGACACCGACAGGCAGCTGGTGGAGAGCGATATAAACCTGCTCTCGGGTATCGCCCAGGTGCTCGGGGTGCGGCTCAACAACGCCGAGCTGTTTGCCGAGCAGATCCGCCAGAACCAGGAGATCCTCACCCTGGAGCGGGCCCGGGCCGCCATCGCGGCGGAGAAGGAAAAGAGCGACCGGCTCGCCGCCGACCTCCAGGAAGTGAACGAGGAACTGAAAAGTTTCGCCTATATCGTGTCCCACGATCTGCGGGCGCCGCTGGTCAACATCAAGGGCTTTGCCGCCGAACTCGCCACCTCCATGGAGGACCTTGAAGGGGTGCTCGAAAAATGCCGGGAAAATCTATCGGAGCCTGACAAGAAACTGCTTGACCAGGTGCTGGAGGAGGATGTGCCCGAGGCCCTCGGCTTCATCAATTCCTCGGTGGCCAGGATGGACAGCCAGATCAACGGCATCCTCAAGCTCTCACGCCTCGGCCGCCGGGAGCTCCAGGACGAAGCGGTGGATACCAGAGAACTGGTCGAAAAAATCTGCGCCACCCTGGCCCACCAGCTTGCCGAGCGCCGGGCCACGGTGGCGGTGGCGGACCTGCCGGTGGTGCATGGCGACCGGGTGAGCCTCGAGCAGATCTTCGGCAACCTGCTGGACAACGCCGTCAAATACCTGGAGCCCGAGCGGCCGGGCGAACTGCGGATAAGTTGCCAGGAGGAGGGCGACGCGTCCGTGTTCCGGGTCGCCGACAACGGCCGCGGCATCGCAGCCGAAGACATGGAAAAGGTCTTTGCCATCTTCCGGCGGGTGGGCCGCCAGGACACCCGGGGCGAGGGCCTGGGGCTGGCCTACGTGAAGACCCTGGTCCGCCGGCTCGGGGGGCGCATCTGGTGCGAATCGAGCCTGGGAGAGGGCACCTCCTTCTTCGTGTCCCTGCCCAAGAGAGCGGAGCAGCGATCGCCTGGCAGCGAGGGGTGAACGTGCTCCGACGGACATGACCGAGGAAGTTTCTCTGACGGCAGGGGTGTTTTCCTTGCCACGCTCCACCCGGCTGCGTCATTTCCGGAAGCCGCTGTCCATGAAAACACTCTCGACGCTTTTTCGTCGGGTGCTCGATGATGTTCAGTAATGGGCAAGGTTCGGCTCCAGGCAGCCGCATCTCCGTCCTTGCCGTTTTCCCGCTATTCTGCTAATCTCCCGGCAACCACAGCCGGCAGAACCCTTTTCGGTCATCCCTGGCCCGGCTGTTTTTCCTGCCTTTTTGCCAACCCCATGAGCATTTTTTTCAACTGGCACGACTTTCTCGACATCCTGGTGTTGAGCGGGCTCTTTTATGCCCTGTACCGGACCCTTCGCTCCTCGGGTACCTGGCAGATCGCCCTCGGCATAACGCTCTCCGCCCTCGGTTTCGGCCTGGCAAGCCTCCTGCAACTGCGCGGCGTCGGCTGGATCTTCTCGAACCTGAGCCAGGTCGCCCTGCTCGGCATGATCATCATCTTTCAGCCCGAAATCCGCCGGGTGCTGGAGCGGACCACGGCGCTCTCCCGGGGCCTGAACCGGACCAGGGCCCTGCCTCTTGCCGACGTCCTCGCCGAAAGCCTTTTTGCCCTGGCCGCCTTGCGGCGCGGCGCTCTGGTGGTGATCCCCGGCCAGTTGCCGGTCCGGCAATGGATAACCGAGGGGATCGCGGTGGACGGCAAGGTGAGCGTGCCGCTGCTGCTGTCGATCTTCGATCCCAACTCGCCGGGCCACGACGGCGCCGTGGTGCTCGAGGGCGCGCGCATCGCCCGGCTCGGCGTGCGGCTGCCCCTGTCGCACTCCGAGCGGCTGCCGCCGGAACTCGGCACCCGGCACCATGCCGCCATGGGCCTGGCCGAGGCCACCGATGCCCTGGTGATCGCGGTATCCGAGGAACGGGGCACGGTTTCTCTGTTTTCCAAGGGGATCATGACCCGGATGGCCGACCGCCGGGCCCTCGAAGAAGCGGTTGCCGAGCATGCCAACGAGCGGCCGGTGCTCGACCGGCCCGTCGAGCTCAAGCGCCCACCCTGGCGGAAGACCGCCGAGGTGGTGGGCAGTCTGGCCGCAGCCCTCTTCTTTTGGAACACCATCATCCTCAGCCAGACCGAACTGCGGGAGATTTCCTATACCGTTCCGGTCGAATTCACCAAACCGGCCGCCAATCTGGTGTTGGCCGAAGCCGCTGGCGGTCAGGAAGCCAGGGTTTCCCTGGAGGGCCCGGCGGCCACGGTGAACGGCCTTGACCCGCGGCAGCTCCGGCTGCTGGTGGATCTCGCCACCATGGGCCAGGGCCGGCAGACCATTGCCCTTTCCGAACAGAACATCGACCTGCCGAAACGGGTGCGGGTGACCGAGATCACCCCCGGCGCCATCGAATTCGAGCTCCTCGAGGCCCGGCCCCACACCATGAAGATCAAGCCCCAGCTCCTGGGGGCGCCGCCCGAGGGCTTTCGGGTCAGCGAGATCAAGGTGACCCCGGAAGAAGTGGCGGTGCTCATCCCCGACAAGGACTACAAGCAGGCCCACGGTCAACTGCTCACCACGCCGATCTTTCTCGGCAATCTGCGGGACAAGACCCTGGTCTACAGCAAACTCATCGCCCCCCCGGGCCTGCAGGCCGCCGACAAGCGACTGCCCGATGTGGCGGTGGAGATTACCCTGACGGAAGCGGGGAACGGCAAGAAGAAGGGGAATGGTAAGGGGGAGTGAAACAGGGAAGGGGTGAGCAGGCAGGACGGGTCAGAACACCCCGTGCTCGTGGAGGATGCGCACGCCGATGGCAAGCAGCACCAGGCCGCCGGCAATCTCCACCCTGGCGCCGAGCCGGGAGGCGGCGGCCATCCGGCAGCCGAGGTGAAGGCCGAAGCCGGTAAGGAGAAGGGCGACCAGCGCGATGACCGCCGCTGGTTGCCAGACACTGACCCCGAGCACCGCGAAGGAGAGGCCCACGGCGAGCGCGTCGATGCTGGTGGCCACGGCCAGCACCACCAGGGTGGTGCCGCGGGTGGGGTCGGCGCCGGCCGGCCTGTCTTCTTCGTGCTGCAGGGCCTCGCGGATCATCTTGCCGCCGACAAAGGCCAGGAGCCCGAAGGCCAGCCAGTGGTCGAAGCTCTCGATCAGGGCCCGGAAGGTGAGGCCGGCCGCCCAACCGAGCACCGTCATGCCGCCCTGGAAGAGGCCGAAGTGGAAGGCCAGCCGAAAGGTCTGGCGGCGGTCCACCACCCGCAAACAGACGCCCGAGGCCATGGCCACCGCGAAGGCGTCCACCGCCAGGGCCAGGGCGATCAAAAGTATCGTGGGAAAATCCATAACTCTCCTGGCATGCCGGAGGCAGCTTTGGGCTGGATGCCCGAGCCGGTCCGGTGCGGCATATTACCGGAGCGGCAACGGAAAGACAAGGGATCGGGCCGGCGGACAAAAAGTCGCAGGGGACGATACCGTGTACTTTTTTTCCCCCATCGGGTATATTTCCTGACCTTGCCACACCCCGCAAGAAAGGTGTATTACCGGCGCGGCCCCTGCCGCCCGCAATCTCCACAGGAAGCAGCATGTCCGTCCAGAAAGCAAAAGAAGTCCTGCGCATCGAAGCCGAAGGCGTTCAGGCGGTGGCGGCCAGATTGGGCGACGAGTTCGACCGGGCCATCGACCTCATCATGGACTGCCCGACCCGGGTCATCCTCACCGGTATCGGCAAGTCCGGGCTGATCGGCCAGAAGATCGCCGCCACCCTGAACAGCACCGGCACCGCCTCGTTCTTCCTGCATCCGGTGGAGGCCATGCACGGGGACCTCGGCATCGTCGACCCCCGGGACGTGGTGATCGCCCTGTCCTACAGCGGCGAGACCACCGAGCTCAACCTTCTGGTAACCAGCCTGCGCAAGCGTGCGGTGCGGATGATCGCCATGACCGGCCGGCCCGACTCCACCCTGGGCCGGGCCGCCGACGTGGTGCTCGAGGTGGCGGTGCCCCAGGAGGCCTGCCCCCTGGGGCTTGCTCCCACCGCCTCGACCACCGCCACCCTGGCCATGGGGGACGCCATCGCCGTGGTGCTCCTTGAGCGCAAGCAGTTCAAGGCCAGCGATTTCCGGCGCAACCACCCGGGAGGGTCGCTCGGCGAGCGGCTGAAGATCGCGGTGTCCGAGGTCATGCTGCCCGCCGCCCAGGTGCCGGCGGTGTCGCCAGACACGGTGCTGCGGGCGGCGGTGCGGGTGCTCAACGAAAAAAACCTGGGCGCCGTGCTGGTCTGCGACGGTGAAGGGGGAATCGCCGGCATCCTTACCGACGGCGACGTGCGGCGCCTCATTCTGCAGGGGGTGGACTGGGACGCGACCCGGGTAAGCACGGTCATGACCCGGGCCCCGAAGACCATCCAGCCCGACCTCCTGGCCGCCGATGCGCTCAGCATCATGCAGCAGCATGAGATCACCGCTCTGCCGGTGGCCGACCATGCCGGCCGCCTGGCCGGGCTTCTCCACCTGCACGACCTCTTGGGCAAGGGGGAGTTTCGGTTCCTCGTGTAACAGGCTTCGACCAGACGACGGGAGACAAGAAAAAAATGTGCCAGATGAATGTGGTGTACGAGAAGGAAGGAACCACCGAAAAGGTGATGGACAACGTCACCCGGCTGGAGGTGACCGATGACGGGGTGCGGGTGGAGGCCTTTTTCGAGGAGCCGGCCCTGGTGCCGGCGGCGGTGGTGAAACGCATCGATTTTCTGAACAACACCGTGGTCCTGGCGGATCGCGGCTAACTGTATACGGGCCGCAGGGCTCGCCCGCGGGCGGGTTGGGTGGCAGAGGACGGAAGCCAATGACGGATCGGGAAAAGCTGCGGGTCATGCTGCCCCACTGGGTGGAGCACAACCGCAGCCATGAGGCGGAATTTCTGAAGTGGGCGGCACTTGCCGCCAACGCCGGCGAAAACGAACTGGCCAGGCTGCTGCAGGAAGCTGTGGCCGGCCTCAAGGCGGCGGACAAAGCCCTTGGCCGGGCCCTCGAGCTGGTGGGTGGAGCGGCCGAGTCCGGCCACCACCACCATCACCACCATGGCGACGGCCACCATCACCATCACGACTGAGCCGGCTGTTCTCTTCGGGGCGTTTCTTGGCCTTGGTGCGCCGGAATTTCAGCTGACCATGGTGCCGGCGGCCCTCAGCGTCGCCAGTCGGTCGGGATCGCTGCTCGCCGAAAAACCGCCGGCAACGCGCAGCAGCATGAAGCCGGCTGGGTTGGCCTCTATCTGGGCCCGCAGCCGTTCCGAGACCTGGCAGGCATCCTCTTCGATGTTGTAGAAAAAAACGTCGATGCCGAAGAAGCCGTCGAGCAGGTGGGCGGCGGTGTGCAGGAGCTTGGACTGGTAGCCCTGCGCCATGTTCTGGAGGCTTTCGATGTCGGCAAAGCCCTCGGCTTGCAGCTCGGCGAGAAGCCCGGCCAGCACCTGGCGGTTTTTCGCCTCGGCCGCCTTCAGCCGTTCCCAGAAGCCGGCCTCGTTGCCGGCCACGCCCTCTTCCTTCTTGAACCGTACCGTTTCGTACTGCACCAGCAGGTTGTGGCGCAGAAAGTGGCGGGCCCGCTCTTCGCAGGCCTGACGGTCGGCGCCGCCCACCAGAATCTCGTGTTCGATCTCCTGTAAAACCGTCATTTTTTCCCCCTTCCTCTTGCCGCCCCGGCTCCTGGAGAGCGGCCCGTTTGTTGGTGGATTCTGCGGCCCGGCCAGTCTGTAGTGTCTTCTCTTGTCTTGGGCAATCAGCCGAAAATCGGCAGGCTGCGCACCGCCGTGAAGGAATTCACGTGGAACTCGGCGGGCAGGGCCGGGTTTTTGAACGCGATGAGCCGCATACCGATGGCCGCCGTGTGCTCCCGGTCCACCATGGTGTCGCCGATGTAGACCGCCTCTTCCACCGACAGCCCGAAGCTGCCGAGGATAACCTCAAGCGCCATGGGGTCCGGTTTCGGGCGCTCGACGTCGAAGGCGGTCACCACCTTGTCGAAGAGCGGTTCGAGCGCGTGCATGCGCATGATCTCCGGCATGGTGGTGGTGCGGTTGGTGCTGATCGCGGTCCGCCGCGCCGGGCGCAGCCATTGGAGAAAGGGAATGAGGTCGGGCTCGATCTTCATGTGCTCGAGAAACGGGGTGGAGTCGAGACCGCGGCGGTAGCGGTGCACCTCTTCGAGCTCTGCGGCATGGTTGCGGAAGATATGGCGCACCGAATCCATGACGTTGTGGGCGTGCACGTAGTCGAGCTCCGCTTCATCCATCTCCGGGTGGCCGAAGCGGGCAAGCAGCTGGTTGTAGTAGACCCGGTTCGACTCCTTGGAGTCGAACATCACTCCGTCGCAGTCGAAGACCACGAGTTTCAGCGCTGGCAAATCGGCATCCTCCCCGGAGTTACGGCAGGTTGGCGCGGATGAACTCCACCGCGTTGCGGAACAGCGCCACCCCCTGGCCCTCCTCGGGCAGCTCCTCGCGGGTCCAGCGCGGGTGGTTGGTGCGGTGCAGGAAAGCCTCGGGATGGGGCATCAGTCCGAAGAGCCGGCCGCTGGGGTCGCAGATGCCGGCGATGCAGTCGGCGGCGCCGTTGGGGTTGGCCGGGTAGTCCATGGTGGGCTGGCCGCTGGCCGGGTCGGCGTAGCGCATGACCCCCAGGTGGCTCTCTTTGATGCGCTGCAGAAGCGAAGCGTCCCGGGTGACGAACTTGCCCTCGCCGTGGCGCACCGGGTAGTAGAGACGGGAGAGGCCGCGGGTGAAGATGCAGGGCGACGCCTCGTCCACCACCAGGTGGACCCAACGGTCCTCGAATCGGCTCGAGTCGTTGTGGGTGAGAGAGGCCGAGCGCTCCAGATAGTTGCCGTCGAAACCGGGCAGCAGTCCCAGTTTGACCATGAGCTGGAAGCCGTTGCACACCCCGAGGATCAGCTTGCCGGCACCGATGAAACGCTGCAGTTGGTCCATCAGCCGTTCGCCGGAGGGTTTGATGGTGGCGTAGCGGATGCGGTGCGCTCCTGCCTGGCCGGCGCCCAGGTCGTCGCCATCCAGGAAGCCGCCGGGCAGGTTGAGAAAATGGTAGTCGTCGAGCTTGTATTCGCCGTGGATGAGCTCGCTCATGTGGACGATATCGACCCGGTCGGCGCCGCCCAGCCGGCAGGCGTGGGCCATTTCCGTTTCGCAGTTGGTGCCGTTGCCGGTGAGTACGATGGCTTTTACTTCCTTTGCCATGGGGGGTTCCTCGTTTTGCTGTCGGGATGATGGGGCCGGCCGCCTGCATGCCGGAGGACTGATGGGCAGGCTCTGGCGCGGTGCGGACCGTGCCTCCCGCACTATACAGTACGGGGGACGAAAACCGAAAAAAAAGTTGGCTGTTACCTGGGGCCGTAGACCTCGCGGTCGAGGCGGGCGAAAAAGGTTTCCATGAACAGGTGCCGCTCCTCGGCCAGCCGCCGGCCTTCCGGGGTGAGGAGGCGGTCGCGGACCTTGCTCATCTTCACCTTGAACTCGCGGTAGGCGGTGTCCTCGGTGCTGTAGGGCCGGCTGGCGGCAAGATCGATCTCCTCGGAATTATGCAGGCAGGCGCCCAGTTGGCCGGCGAACAGAAAGGCGCGGCCGATGCCGATGGCGCCGATGCCGTCGAGCTTGTCGGCGTCGAACAGGATCTCTGCCTCGAGGCTGGCCGGGGTCTTGTCGTTGCGGTAGCGGTGGCACTCGATGCAGTGCGCGATGGCCTCGATGTCTTCCTGTTCGAAGCCGAGCCCTTGAAGGATGTCGCGGGCCAGCTCGGCGCCTTTTTCGGCGTGGCAGAGGCCGCCCTGCTGCTCGGTCTCGAAGCGCCGGCCGATGTCGTGGAGGATGGCGGCGGCGGAAAGGATGCCGAGCCGCGCTTCCATCAGGCGGCCGATGTGGAGCGCCGTGCGGTGTACCCGTTCGGTGTGATCCGGCCCATGGCAGCCACCCAGGGAGTCGAGATAGGGCCGGGCTGCGGCGAACAGTTTTTCGGAAAGCTCGCGGCCCAGGGGCAGGTCGGCGTCACCCGAATTCACGCCGGGTCCCCGAAGAGTTTGGCGCGCAGCCAGCCTACAGCAAAGCGCAGCCGCTCGGTCTCGTCGCCAAGAATTTTCTCCTGCTCGGCTTTATCGGGCACCATTTTCCGGAACAGCTCGGAACCCGCGAGGATCTCGCGAAAGCGGTCGAGGTCGTAGAGTGCGACCAGGAACATCTCGGCCAGCGACTCCGGCAGCCGGATGCCGGCCTTCACCTTGTGGTGCTGCAGAAGCGGCAGCAGCAGGTCGTTCATTTCGTTGTAACGGGCAAGCCCCTGGTCCTCGGTCCAGTCGCCGGCGGTGCGGGCCTTCTGTTCCTCAAAGCCAAGGCAGTGCTTTTCGCGCAGCAGCACGAACCGTTGCTCGCAGGAGCCGTCGCCGTTGCGGCTCACCCCGCGGCCCAGGGGGTAGGTGCGGCAGGCGCCGGGCCGCGCCTCGTAGACCGTGCAACCGGAGTCGTCGACAAAGGGGCAGGAGGCCCGGCCGTCGTCCACCATGGCGAGATAGAGCCGGGGGAAAACCTCATCGACGCTTTGCTCGACGAGCACATAGCGGTCGAGGAACTCGGCGGCGGAAAGGTTCAAAAAATTCTTGAGCCGCAGGACGTCGTAAGGAGTGAGCGCCAGTTCCAGCTCCCGGCAGCAGTCGGTGAAGCAGGCCACCCCGGGATGGCAGGCGAAGGAGAAGGTCTCGCCTGCAGCCAGGGGGGAGACGTAGTCGGGCAGTTTCTGCATGGTGATCTATCCCAGGACCCGTCCCGAAGCCTTTTCCCGCCAGAGGTAGAGGGTGGTGGAGGCGATGTAGATCGACGAGTAGGTGCCGATCACGATGCCCAGGATCATGGCGAAGGCGAAGTCGTGGATCACCGGGCCGCCCACGGCCCAGAGGGCGATGGAGGCAAGCAGCGTGGTCATCGCGGTGACGATGGTGCGGCTCAGCACCTCGTTGGTGCTGGTGTTGATGATCTCGCGCACCGTGAGTTTTTCGGTGCCGGGCCGGTTCATGGTCTCACGGATACGGTCGAAGACCACCACCGTGTCATTGAGCGAGTAGCCGGCGATGGTCAGAAGCGCGGTGACGAGGAGCAAGTTGATCTCGACACCCATGAGCCAGCAGATGCCCAGCACGAAGAGCACGTCGTGCATGGTGGCGATGGCCGCCGCCACCCCGTAGCGCACGTCGAACCGGAAGGCCAGGTAGATGATGATGCCCAGAAAAGAGAGGAAGATGGCCTGGATCGCCTTGGCCGAGAGGTCCGAGCTCACCGATGAGCCGATCTCGGTCTGGCTCTCCAGGGTGAAGCCGCGGTCGGCCATGTTTTCCTGGAGCACCCGGCTCACCTCGTCGGCAAGCCCGCCCACCACTTCCTGGCTCTTTTTCATCTTGACCAGCAGCTGCTCTTCGTTGGTGACTTTCTGCAGTTCGGCGTCACCCAGGCCGGCCTTGGCCAGCACCGGCCGCACCTCCTCCAGGGTGAAGGGCTGGGCGGCACGGTAGAGGAGCAGGGAGCCGCCGGAGAAGTCGACGCCGAGGTTGGCCTGGCCGCGCAGGATCTGGACGAAACCGCCAAGACCGATGGAAACCATGAAGATGGAGGCGACGATGGTGAACTTGATGATCTTCAGGTAGTCGAGGTTCGGCTTCTTGATGAACTCGACGAAGGAGAGGCCCTTAAGCGGTTTCTTGGCCTGGATGAGGTCGAAGATGAGGCGGCTTGCGAACAGCGTCGAGAAGAGGTTGATCATGATGCCCAGCGACAGGGTGACGGCGAAACCCTTCACCGGCCCGGTGCCGAACAGAAAGAGGGCGAGCGCCGTGATCAGGGTCGTCACCTGGGAGTCGACGATGGTCCAGAAGGCCTTCTCGAAACCGCCGGCAATGCCGCTGCGCACCGACTTGCCGAGGCCGAATTCCTCCCGCATACGCTCGAAAATGAGGACGTTGGAGTCCACCGCCATGCCGATGGCCAGCACGACGCCGGCGATGCCCGGCAGGGTGAGGGTGGCCCTGAGGGAGGCCAGCGCAGCGATCAGAAAGAGGATATTGATGCCCAGCGCCAGGTTGGCGATCACTCCGGAGAACCGGTAGTAGACCAGCATGAAGACGACCACAAAGGCCGAGCCCAGGAGCCCCGCGAACAAGCCCTTGTTGATCGAGTCCTGACCGAGCGAGGCGCCCACCGTCAGGTTCTGGATGATCGACACCGGCGCCGGCAGGGCGCCGACCCGCAGCACGATGGCGAGGTCGGAAGCTTCCTCGTGGGTGAAGTTGCCGGTGATCTGGGCCGAGCCGCCGAGGATCTTCTCGCGGATCACCGGCGCCGAGCGCACCACCTCGTCGAGGATGATGGCGAACCGTTTGTTGACGTTCTTCTCGGTGATCTGGCCAAAGAGCCGGCCGCCGGTGGAGGTGAAGTCGAGGGAGACGTAGGGTTCGTTGAAGTTGCCGCCAATGCGCGGCTGGGAATCCTTCACCATGTCGCCGGTGAGCAGCACCTGGCTCTTGATCAGGATGGGAATTTTGGTTTCCTGGCCGCTCTGGGGATCGACCCGCTTTTCGAAATAGACCTCGGTGCCGGCGGGCAGCTGGCCCTGCAGCGCCAGGTTGAGCTTGCGCCGCTCCTCGCCCTCCCGCCACTTGCCGGCGGCGATGGCGTTGGCCACCAGTTCGCTGGGGTTGAGGGTCGACTCTTCGTCGAGCAATTTGAACTCGAGCTGGGCGGTCTGGCCGATGAGGTCGAGGGCCCGTTCCGGGTCCTTGACCCCGGGCAGCTGTACCACGATCTCGTCGGCGCCCTGGCGCACGATGACCGGCTCGGCGACGCCGAACTGGTCGATACGGTTGCGGATGATCTCAAGGGACTGCTCCACCGCGCCCTGGTTGATGGCGGAAATCTCCTCGTCGCTCAGCCGCAGGAAGACCCGGGGAAAGGAGCCCTCCTCGCTCCTGATGTCGGCCACCAGGTCGGCGAAGTCCTGTTCGGCGATCTGCCGCACCTTTTCCACGGCGCCGGTGTTGGGCAGGGTGAAGAGCACCTGTTTGGGGTCGGAAGAGGGGGTGCGCACCGCGGTAATCCCCTCCTCGGCGAGGCGGTCCTTGAGTTGGCCGGCGGACAGATCGAGCTTGTTTTCGATGGCTTTCTCGAGGTCGACCTTCAGCACCAGGTGCATGCCGCCCTGCAGGTCGAGGCCCAGACGCAGGCCTTCGGTGGTTATCTTCTTCCACCACTGGGGCGTGCCCTTGTAGACCGAGGGCACCACCATCATGCCGGCAAAGACCAACATGCACAGCAACAAAGCGACTTTCCACTTCAGGGATCTATTCATCCGTCAAAGCTCCTTCACGGGGGGGTTGTTTCGGCTCGTCAGGCGGTCCGGCAACATCAAAAAAAGATACCGCGGCGTGCCCTCCGCGGGCGGAGACGCTCTGCGGTACCGTGCGGCAGTGCCGGGGCTTCACCGGAACCCGGCGACAAAACTATTCATTATAGAAGAAAAAACAAGGGGCGATTATACCCGACCTGCAGAAACTGTCAATTTGCATTCCTGTGCTTGACGAAAAAGAGCGGAGAGCCGGAGGTATAGCGCGAAAAGTCAGAGCCGGTTGATGGCCGCCGCCATGCAGCCGGCTCCGAAACCGTTGTCGATGTTGACCACCGCCACGCCGGGGGCGCAACTGTTGAGCATGCCAAGCAGCGCCGCGATGCCGCCGAAGCCGGTGCCGTAGCCCACCGAAGTGGGCACCGCGATCACCGGCCGCTCGACGAGCCCGCCCACCACCGAGGGCAGCGCTCCTTCCATGCCGGCCACCACGATCAGGCAGGAGGCGCGGCGCAGGGCGTCGTGGCGGCGCAGCAACCGGTGGACGCCGGCCACCCCGACGTCCGCCACCATGCTCACCGGTTGGCCCAGGCTGCGGGCGGTGAGCAGGGCTTCTTCCGCCACCGGCAGGTCCGAGGTGCCGGCGCAGACCACCAGGATCTCGCCCCGCACCCGGTCTGTGTCGGCTGCCAGCGGGTTGGCGGTGAGCATCCGGGCCGTGGGGTGGTGGTTCACCGCCGGGAAGGTGCGGCAAACGAGTGCTGCCTTGTCCTCGGCCACCCGGGTGGCGAGCACCGTGGCGCCGCGCTCCAGCATGGAGCCGACGATGGCCAGGATCTGCTCGCCGCTCTTGTTCTCGCCGTAGATCGCCTCGGGGCGGCCGGTGCGCAGTTGCCGGTGGTGGTCGAGGCAGGCAAAGCCCATCTCCTCGGCGGGCAGGCTTTTGAGGATCTCCACCGCCTCGGCCACCGGCCGCTGGCCGTTCTGTACTTCGGTGAGCAGTTTACTGAGTTTCCGTTCGTCCATGTCGAGCTTGGGATGTGCGAAAAAGAAGAGGGAGCGGCCCCGGCGGCTGGCCGTTCTTGCTTTTCGCCGGGTTGTTCCTTTACAATAGCCGCCATGCCGAAAACAGACCCCCGCATCGTGGCGGCCCGCTTCGCCTTCGGGACCGCCATCGTTCTTCTGTTGGTGAAGTTCGTGGCCTACCTGCTCACCGGCTCCAAGGCCGTGCTCTCCGACGCCATCGAGAGCATCATCAACGTGGTGACCAGCGGCTTTGCCATGTACTCGGTGGCGGTCAGCGCCCGCCCGGCGGATGCCGACCATCCGTATGGGCACGGCAAGATCGAGGCCTTCTCGGCCGGACTCGAGGGTGGGCTCATCGTGCTGGCGGCAATCGCCATTTTCCTGCAGGCGATCCCCGCCTTTTTGGCGCCTTCTGCCCCCACCATGCTGGGTACCGGCCTTCTGCTGCTGCTGGGGGCGGGGCTGGTCAACCTGGGTGTGGGTCTCTATCTACTCCGAAAAGGGAAAAAACTCAATTCCGAGGCATTGCTGGCCGACGGCCACCACCTGCTCACCGATTTCTACACCTCGGCCGGGGTGATCGTCGGCCTCTTCCTGGTGAAACTCACCGGCCTTGCCTGGCTCGACCCGTTCACCGCCTGCCTGGTGGCGTTGCACATCCTCTATCCCGGGGTGAAGCTCATGCGCCGGTCCGCCGCCACGCTCATGGACGAGGCCGATCCCGAACTGCTCGCCCGCATCGGCGCCGCCATGAACCGGATCCGCCAGCCGGGCTGGCTCAACCCCCACAAGCTGCGGGTCATCCGTTCGGGAACCTACCACCACGTCGACCTGCATATCGCGCTTCCCCACTACTGGCCACTGGAGCGGGTGCACGAGACGGAAAAGGAGATCACCTCGGCGCTTCTGGCCGAGATCGGCGTCGAGGGCGACATCATGATCCATTTCGACCCTTGCGAGCCCGACTACTGCCCGGTCTGCAGCCTCGAGTCCTGCGACGACCGCAGGCATCTCTTCGAGAATTACGACTCCTGGAACACCGGCCGCATCACCGGCCCGCGCCGATCACCCAAACAAGAAGGCAAGAAAAAAACATGACCCAGACCTTTTCCCATCGAACGCCGCGCAGTTGGCTGAAGATAAGCATCGATCTGCCGGCGGCTCTCACCGATACCGTGGCAGGCTTTTTGGCCGAACTGACCGGCAGCGGCACCGAGTACGCCGACGCCGATCCTGGCCGCAGCCGGGTGACCGGCTACCTGGCCGGGGAGCCGGCGGCCAGCGGCGAGGCCCTTGGCCGCCTGCGCCTCTTTCTCGACGAATTGCAGGGGGTGTTCCCAGAATTGGAAGGCGCCGCGGTGGAGACCTCGACTCTTGCCGAGGAAGATTGGAACGCCCAGTGGAAACAGCACTTCCGGCCCTTTGCCATTTCGCCCCGGCTGGTGATCAAACCCACCTGGGAACCCTTTGTCTGGCAGGGACCGGATCCTGCGCCAATGGTTATCGAGATGGACCCGGGGCTTGCCTTCGGCACCGGCCACCACGAGTCCACCCGCCTCGTCCTGCGCCTGGTGGAAGAACTCTTTTCCGCCGGGCAGCCCTTTCCGCAGAGGGTGCTCGACGTCGGCACCGGCACCGGCATCCTGGCCATGGGCTGCGGGCTGCTCGGCGCCGGCCGGGTGCTGGCCCTCGACAACGACCCCGACGCCGTTGCCGCCGCTGCCGACAATATCCGCCACAACCGCCTCGAGCAGGTGGTGAGCGCCGCCCACACCCCGGTGGAGGAGCTGGCGGCGGCGGGAGAAACCTTTTCCCTGGTGCTGGCCAATATCACCCACGACGTGCTCACCCTGCTGGCGCCCCATCTCGCCCGCCTGCTGGCGCCCGGAGGGACCCTGGTGCTGGCGGGCCTCTTGGCCGGCGAGCAGGTCAGCTCGATCTCCGCCACCTTTCAGGCCCTGGGGCTCAAACCGATCGTCCAGCACACCGACGGCGAGTGGGCCGGGGTGGCCCTGGCGCGGCCCGTGGAAAGCTGATGACCCGCCGCTTCTTTGTCGAACCCGGGGAAATCGTCGCCGGCCGCGTTCTGCTCGGCGGCCAGGAGGCCCGCCACCTGCGCACCGTGCTTCGGTTGCAGCCGGGGGCCGAGGTGGAGCTGATGGACGGCCGGGGCGGCCGGTACCTGGCCAGGATCGCTCTCTTTTCAAAGCAGGGAGTGGAGCTCGAGATCGTCGGTGGTGGTTTGGTTCCCCTTGAAAAGGAGCGGGCCCCTCTCACCCTGGCCCAGGCCCTGCTCAAGGGCCAGAAGATGGATCTCGTGGTGCAGAAGGCCACCGAGATGGGGGTGGCCGCCATCCAGCCCCTGGCCACCGCCCGCACCGTGGCCGACCCCCGGGACCGGCAGCGGCGCCTGGAGCGCTGGCGACGCATCGGGGTCGAGGCCTGCAAGCAGTGCGGCCGGGCGGTGCCGCCGGAAATCAGGGAGGTGGTGCTTTGGGAAAAATTTCTTTTTGTCGCCGGCCAGGACCGGGGATATGCCAACCGCTTGCTGTTCTGGGAAGAGGAGCGGCAGACCCGGCTGGCCGACCTCTTGCCCCTGACCCCGGGGCCCACGCTCATGGTGATCGGGCCCGAGGGCGGCTTCGAAGCGCAAGAGGTGGAGGCGGCCCGGGCCGCAGGATGCCGCACCGTGTCGCTGGGAAGCCGTATTCTGCGGGCCGAGACCGCGACCCTGGCGGCCGTTGCCATCGGCCAGTTCCTGCTCGACAATTTTACTATGTGAGAATGCCGACATTCTCGTTTGGTCGGGGGAGTCAAAAAAATGCGGGCAGTGGTGCAGCGGGTGAAGAGGGCGGCGGTGACGGTGGCCGGCCGTGAGGTGGGCGCCATCGGCGAGGGAGTGCTCGTGCTGCTCGGCGTCGGCCGGGATGACACCGAGAAGGATGCCGTTTCTCTCGCCGAGAAGATCGTGCATCTGAGGATCTTTGCCGACCAGCGGGATCTCATGAACCTGTCGCTCCTCGACACCGGCGGCGAACTGCTGGCCGTCTCCCAGTTCACCCTTTTCGGCGACTGCCGCAAGGGCAGGCGGCCCGGGTACTCCGAGGCGGCGGGGCCGGAGATGGCAAAAAAACTCTACGAGCTGTTCGTCGCGTCCGTCCGTTGCCAGGGGGTGACGGTGGCCACCGGCGAATTCCAGGCGATGATGGAGGTCTCCCTGGTCAACCACGGGCCGGTCACCCTGCTGCTCGATTCCCGCAAGGCCTTCTGAGCCGGTTTGCCGTACTTTTCCGGTCTTGGTGGCCAGACAGGCCGCGAAAGAGGGTATTTGTCAGGGGCTTCGTTGTTTTTTTGTTTTTCGTGAAAGTCTCTGCTGTGGCGGTTTTGCTGTCCAAACCTGGTAGTTAATGCCAGGTTGAAACTGGTATTAACCTCGCTTTTTTTGTTGTTGCCGTTCCGCCGGGGAGAGGTATAATCGAAATCGTTCATCCTTCCAAGCGTCCCGATGCAGACCCTTTCCATCCTCCAAATCTTCGCTCGCACCTGCATCGGGACGCTGTTCCTCTCTTTCCCCCCCATCCTTCTTTCCGGTCGATCTGCTCGTAACGGCCTCTGTTGACAAGAGCGGCAGCGAGCCGGTACAACTGAGAAATCGTTTGCCTGTTCCATGCCGTTTGTTCCCTGCCCACCAGGCCCAAGGGGAAAATATGCCCTCAGATGTGCCCGTTGCCGGTCCTGCTGAAAAAAAATCACCCGCCGCTTCTTCTGCGAAA
The DNA here is from genome assembly GCA_041599275.1 of Desulfobulbales bacterium. GTDB lineage: Bacteria > Desulfobacterota > Desulfobulbia > Desulfobulbales > BM004 > JBFHWX01. Next base: position 32,995 of record JBFHWX010000009.1, read on the forward strand.
GTGTTTCCTGGCGATAACTTGGCCGGGCGGTTTTTCGAGCACAGCCTCGACGCCGCATTGCTCCACGACCAACAGGGCGGCATCCACGATGCCAACCGGGAGGCCTGTCTGCTCCTGGGGGGGCCGAAGGAACGGCTGCTGGCCATGGAGCTCCGCCAGGTGCTGGAGCCGGCCGATTCTCTGCCCCTTGCCTCCCGCTTTGCGGTGAGTGAGGGGGAAGCGGCGCGCTACGGGGTCGTCGTCCACACTTCCATCGGGGGGACCATCGAGGCCGAGGCAAGCAGCCTCGTGGTGGGCGGACCCGGCGGCCTGGTGCACACGGTGCTCCGGCCCCGGGCGGTGAGCCGGCAACAGGAGAGCCTGGTGCTGTTCAACCAGCGGATGGAAGCCATCGCCACCCTGGCCGGCGGCATAGCCCACGATTTCAATAATTTGCTGGCGGCGATCATCGGCTTTGCCGAGCTTGCCGGGCAAGCCGCCCCCCCGGAGGGGCCCCTCCGGGAGTATCTCGGCCAGGTGATGAACGCTGGCCTGCGGGCCAAGGAGCTGGTGCAGCAGATTCTCACTTTCAGCCGCCAGGGTGACAACCAGCGGCGGGAGCCGGTGCTCTTTCACCTCATTGTCAAGGAAGGGCTCAAGCTGCTGCGCTCCTCGCTGCCCGCCTCGATCCGGATAGTCCAGGATGTCGACGCGGCCTCGGGCTGTGTTCTGGGCTCGCCGGCCCAGCTCCACCAGCTCTTCATGAACCTCTGCACCAACGCCTTCCAGGCCATGGCAGAGACGGGCGGCGAGCTCGAAGTGCGGCTTCACCGCATACAAGCGGACCGCCGGCTTGCCGCCTCGGTGAGCGATCTGCAGGAGGGGCGGGAGTACCTGCGGCTTCTGGTGCGCGACTCCGGCTGCGGCATGACGCCCGAAGTGGCGGCCCGTGTTTTCGATCCGTTTTTCACCACCAGGGATGTGCTGCACGGCACCGGCCTCGGCCTTTCCGTGGTGCATGGCATCGCCCTCGGCCTGGGCGGCGCGGTCGCCGTCGATACCGCGCCCGGCCGGGGCAGCACCTTTACCGTCTACCTGCCGCGTCATCTGCCGCCGGAGGAGAAAGCCGCTACCGATGGGTCTGGCCAGGCGGGAAGTGAGCATATCCTCTTCGTCGACGATGAAACGGCCATCGGCACCTTTGTCGGCAAGGCCCTCGGGCGTCTGGGCTACCGGGTCACCGTCTGTTCGAGCTCCGTCAAGGCCCTGGATCTTTTCCGGCAACAGCCCCAGGCCTACGATCTGCTGCTCACCGATTTCTCCATGCCGGGAATGGACGGCGGCGTCCTGGCTCGGAAAATCCGTGAAATCCGGCCCGGCCTGCCGGTGGTGCTCTGCACCGGCCACAACGATCTCGAGGACCACCGAGCGCTCGACGATCTGCCGGTGAGCGCCGTGGTCTGTAAGCCCATGACCGGAAGCAGCTTGGCCGGAACCATCCGCGGCGTCCTCGGCGCCGTCCCGACAAGCGAGAAAGGAGAAAACCATGCGCAGCCATGAACTGGATTATGAACTGATCGGCGAAGACATCCAGATGGTCGAGGTGGAGCTCGATCCCGGCGAAACCGTGGTGGCCGAGGCCGGTGCCCTCAACTACATGGACGACGGCATCGTTTTCGAGGCCAAGATGGGCGACGGCTCCCGGGCCGGCCAGGGAGTGCTCGGCACTCTGATGGGGGCGGGCAAACGGTTGATCACCGGCGAGAGTTTGTTCATGACCCATTTCACCAACAGCGGCACCGGCAAGAAACGGGTTGCCTTTGCCGCGCCCTATCCCGGCCGGATCATTCCCCTCGACCTGCAGAAGATAGGTGGCGAGCTCTTCTGCCAGAAGGACTCCTTTCTCTGCGCCGCCCTCGGCACCGAAATAGGTATCGCCTTCACCAAGCGTTTCGGCGCCGGCCTCTTCGGCGGCGAGGGTTTCATCCTGCAGCGGCTGCGGGGCGACGGCCTGGCCTTCGTGCACGCCGGCGGCATGGTGGTGGAGAAAGTCCTGCAGGGCGAGACCCTGCGGGTGGATACCGGTTGCATCGTGGCCTTCACCAGCGGCATCGATTACGACATCACCCGGGCCGGCGGCCTGAAGTCGATGTTCTTCGGCGGCGAGGGGCTCTTTCTCGCCACCCTGCGCGGTACCGGCACCGTTTACCTGCAGAGTCTGCCCTTCTCCCGCCTGGCCGACCGTATTCTGCAGAACGCGCCGCGGGCCGGCGGCTCCAGCCGGGAAGAGGGCTCGCTCCTGGGCGGCCTCGGCCGGCTGCTGGACGGCGACAGGTGAGGAGTGAGGCGCCGTGGCCCTCTGCAACCGGGAATCTGTCCTCGCCACCGCCTGGGAGGCCCTCCAGCGCTTGGAGCCGGACCAGGGGCTCGAACTCCTGTGCTACAAGCGCAACCGGGGCGTTACCGTGATCAGGACCGGGAGCGGCCGTTACCTGGTCCGGGAGCGGGGGTATCAGGAGCAGGAATTGGAGGTGGAGGCCGATGAACTGCCCAAGCTGTTGAAAACCATCGCTAAACGCGAGTTTCCCCGCAGCCGCAAAGTGCGGCTCTACCGGTTGGAGAGCCCGGCGGAGGGCAATCTGCCGCGCAAGAAACTGTGAGCGGGGGCGGCTTCGGTGTTGCTCCGTCACCGGTCATGGGTTGGCGCAGCAACGGGGCGATGACCGCTTACGTTTCTCCTGCTGGAATTTTTCCTTTGAACAGGCTACATTGAAGCGTCGTTAGCATGTTTTTGGCTTTTGCCCCCCCTGAACCAGCACCCGGGATTCCTGCTTGGACCTTTCAGCCATCGGCAGACTCTTTGGCGGCCTCGGCCTCTTTCTGCTCGGCATGCGCCTCATGACCGACGGTCTCAAGTTCGCCGCCGGCGATTCCCTGCGCACCATCCTGGCGGGCTCTACCCGCACCATGCTGCGGGGCATCCTCTCCGGCCTCTTTCTCACCTCCCTGGTGCAGTCTTCCTCCGCCGTCACCGTGGCGGCCATCGGCTTTGTCAACGCCGGGCTGATGGGGCTGGCCCAGGCGGTGCCGGTGATCTACGGGAGCAATATCGGCACCACCATGACCGGCTGGCTCGTCTCGGTGGTGGGTTTCCACGTCAACGTCCAGGCCTTTGCCCTGCCGGCGGTGGGGGGCGGCGTGCTCCTGCGCCTGAGCAGCGGCGATTCCCGAAGGGGCGCCCTGGGCGACGTGCTGGTGGGCTTCGGCATCTTTTTTCTGGGCATCGACATCCTCAAGGACACCTTCGCCGGCATCGGCGCCAGCATCCCGCTGGCAAAGCTGGCCGGTCGCGGGGCTCTGACCACCGTGCTCTTTGCCGGCATTGGCTTTTTTCTCACCCTGGTCATGCAGTCATCGAGCGCCGCCATGGCGGTGATCCTCACCGCCGTGGCCGGCGCGGTGATCGGCCTGCAGGAGGCGGCGGCGGCGGTGATCGGCGCCAACCTCGGCACCACCTCGACGGCGGCCCTGGCGGTGATCGGCGCCACTTCCAACGCCAAGCGGGTGGCCTCGGCCCACGTCGCCTTCAACCTGATCACCGGGGTGGTGGCTCTGTTGCTGCTGCCGGGCCTCACCCGGGTGCTCCTCATGCTGCAGGCCGATCTGGTGCCCAGTGCCACGCCGGCCATATTCCTTGCGCTTTTTCATACGGTTTTCAACCTCATGGGAGTGCTGCTCATGGTGCCCCTCAGCGGTTTTCTGGTCCGCATCCTCCTGGGTCGGTTCCGCACCGCCGAAGAGGACGAGGCCCGGCCCCGGTATCTCGACCGCAACGTGGTGGGTACCCCGGTGCTGGCCATGCACGCCCTGGAGAAAGAGCTGCAGCGCATCGGAGGTATTGCCAAGCGCATGGCCAAGGGAGCCATCAGTGCCGAGGTGGCGGCCTCGCCCCGACTGGCCGGCGACAAGGAAACCCTCGACCGGCTGATCGCCGCCACCGCCGATTTCAGCAACACCCTGCAGCGCAGCAACCTGCCGCCGGAACTCGACAACGTGCTGCCCAACGCCCTGCGGGTCTCCGGCTACCACAGCGATCTCGCCGAACTGGCCATCAGCATGGTGGAAATACGCCGGCACAGCCAGCACCTCGAAGAGCCGGAGCTGGCCGAGCTGCTGGCCCGCTTCAAGAGCAGGGCGGTGGCGCTTCTCGACCGCTACGACATCGAGCACCCCGACTACAGCGTGGAAGGCGGCCACCAGCAGCTCGAAAATTTCAGGGACGAGTACCGTTCCCTGAAGGCGGCTCTTCTGCGGGCCGCCGCCAAGGGCCAGCTTTCTTCTGCCCAGATGGTGATCCGCCTCGACATGATCGCCGCCATCCGCCACATGGTGGAGCAGGCCGAGAAGGGAGCGCGCTACATGGCGAGTCTGGTGCCGGAGCGGGAGGAGAAGAACCA
>JBFHWX010000010.1:0-35566 GCA_041599275.1 Desulfobulbales bacterium
CCCGGCCGCAACCGGCAGGGCCTGGGCTACGACGTGATCACCCGACTGGGCGGGGCGCTGGGAAATGTCTACACTTACGGAAACCTCGGCCTCGAGACCAGAGTGGGTTGGAACATTCCCACCGATTTCGGCATTTCCCTGATCAAACCGGCCGGCGACGCCACCTCCACCTACGGCGCGGCAAAGAGGTTCAGCTTCCATCTCTTCGGCGGCATCGAAGGCAAGGCGGTGGCCCGGGACATCTTTCTCGACGGCAATACCTTTGCAGAAAGCCACGGGATGGACAAGAACACCTGGGTGGCCGAGGCGGTGGGCGGCGCCGCGCTCATCGTTCACGGGGTCAAGCTGGCCTACGCCCAGGTGGTGCGCAGCCGCGAGTTCGAAGACCAGGAAGGAAACCATATCTTCGGCTCGATCACCCTCAGCTGGACTTTCTGAAACCATGGGCCCGGCCCGGCCGGGCGTTTTCATCAACTCCGTAAGTAAAGAGGAACAAAAGAATGAAGAAGTTTTTCTCCACCTGTGCCGTTTCGTTTTGTTTGGTGATTTTCTGCCTGCTCCCCGCCTGGGCCGAGGAGGCGCGTTTTGTTAAGCTCGACGGCGCGGGTCTGGAACTCGACGAAGCAGCGAGCGACTGGGTGGCGGTGCTCGACCGCAGCAACGGCCTGGTCTGGGAGGTGAAGAGCGCCGACGGCTCCTACCGCGACAAGGACGCGCTCTACCAGTGGCGGCAACTGGAGGACGAGTACCTGCCGCAGTTGAACAAGGAGAAGCTGGCCGGCTTCGACGACTGGCGGGTGCCCCTGTCGGTGGAGCTCCGCACCCTGGTGGCTAAGGAGGGGGAGGGCGAGGGCCCGAAGGTGAACGAAAAGTTCTTTCCCCACACAGCCGCCGCGGTCTACTGGTCGTACTCTGTCTGCGGCAGCGGCGCGCTGACCACCGAATGTATCGATTTCGGGCTCAAGAGCGACAAGAAGAAACCCCGCCGCTTCCGGGCGGTGCGCGGCCAAAAGCTCGAGGAATAGCGATCCTTCTGGGGGATAGGGGGTATGGCCGAGATCATCCGCCTGGCAGAGGCCCGGGAGAAGCAGGAAAGAACAGGCAGGCAGGCGGTGCCGGGCTGCGCCCACCGTTACGTCATCGTCTACCGCGACACCCGCACCGTCTGCTGCGCGACCTGCGGCTTCCCGCTCGATCCCTTCGATGTGCTGGTGGACATGGTCAAGGGCTACGTGCCGGCCATGCCAGAACCTACCGAGAACGAAGCCCGGCGCCTGGCCCGGGAGGAACAGCGGCGGAGGCTGGAAAAGACCGACGGGGAAGGGGAGGACAGCACCCGGGGCGACGGCGGGGAATGAAGATCCGTTCCCTGCCTGTCAGCGATTGTGGGGGCCTTTCCTTGTGGGCAAGAGGCGGGGGCTTCGTCGGCAGTCGAAAACGGTAGAGACGTGGGCTCCGTGATCTTTGGCCTGGTAGTAGAAAGGCAAATGTGGGAAATCGGATCCTCCCCTAGAGCCATCACGGTCCGGCTTCCGAGTTTGCCATTTTTTTGGAACCATGTACAATAGCACTATTCAGTGCCGCTCTCCATCTCCTTCCGTTGAGAGGAATGTGCCATGAACCCGCAAGTGCTTGAATCGCTCAAAGCCCTGCCCGTGGCGGAACGTATCCAACTTGTCGAAGACCTCTGGGACTCCATCGCCCTGGCCCAGACGGATTTCGCCTTGACCGCAGCTCAGGAGGCCGAGCTTGACCGCCGGCTCGATGCTCTCGAGCAGGGGGAGAGTCGCCTCCGCTCCTGGCCTGAAGCCGTCGCGGACATCCTGGCCGGTCGGTGAGTCAAATTTTCTTTACCCCCGAGGCAGCGGTGGAAGTCGCCGAAGCCTTTGCCTGGTATGAAGCCCGCTCACCCGGTTTGGGCACGGAGTTCCTTCGCGCCGTAGAGGCCGCGGCGACCTCCGCCTCCCAATCCCCTCACCAGTATCCGGCTTGGAGGAGAGGGGCGCGCCGGATCCTGCTGCGGAAATTCCCTTTTGCCCTTTTCTACATGCTTTCAGACAAGGGCATCATCGTTTTCACCGTGTTTCCACGGCAGACGAAACCCCACCGTCCTTATCAAACGGCAGTGACCCGCGCGCCGTCTGGCGATGAGAGCCTGATCTCGGCCATAGTCCCCCGCCGGCAGCGAAAACCGGGACAGATTTATTTCCCGCCTCTGTAGGCCAAACAGGGGGGAGCTCGTCAGTTCGCTGGGCAACAGGCCAGAGGCCAGTCCCCGGCGTTTAAGCCAACCCCCAGCCGGTCAGCGGTGGCTGATCGGCAGTTCCACCATGGCGCCGGAGGCGGGTTCGAGGTAGCGGATCTCGCCGGAGATTTCTGCGGCGCTTACCTCGCGGTCGAGCAGGAGGCGGAGGGTGAGGGGGCCGGCGGTGACGTTTTTCAACAACCACTTCGCTTCGCCTTTGGCGGTGTTCACCGATTTGGTGGGAGGCTCGGCCTGTGCGATGGCGGTGCCGGGGGGCAGGTTCTGGATGATGATGAGGGTGGGCGGTGGCGGCGAGCCGATCTGCAGCTCGATGGTCAGTTGCCGGCCCTGGGCCTGGAGGTAGGCGGCGGTGACCAGGTGCTCGGCCAGGGCCGGTGGTGCGATGCCCAAAAGGAGCAGCAGGACCGGCGCCGTCAGCAGAACGAGGAGCTGGCGAAAAGAGCAGTTTTTCATGGCCGCGGGCCTCCCTGGTTTATTGTTTTCTCACCGGCCGTCGTCTTCTTCGACAACGGCATAGGTTTTTTTCTTCGGGTCCCAGCGGTACCCGCCGCTGGCCCAGATGTCGTCGATCAGATCGCGGTTGAACTCGAGGGCCGTAATATCGGCGTAGCGGTCGTAGACCGCCAGGATCTCCTCGTCGTCCACCGTGCCGTCGCGGTCGCTGTCGGCCCAGTGGTAGGGGGCGATGGTCATAGTGGTGTCGCCGGCGATGGCGGTCATGCTCTGGCCCTCCTGCTTGAGGGTGACCGAACCGCTGAAACCGAGAGTGGTGCCGGCTTCAGCTTCGGCCGGGGCCTGGGCCAGGTAGGCGAACACGGTTTGCCGGTCGCTGCTGCGCCGGATCCACTTGAGTTCGCCGCTGCGGGCGTCCTGGGAGGTGAAGCCCGGTTCGCCCCCCGTTGCCAGGCAGCCGGCCGGCAGGGTTTCCTTGAGGAGAAGCGAGACCGGTCCCGGCTCGCTGGTCTCCACCCGGATGAGCACCGGAAATTTCTGGCCGGCCGGAATGTGGGCCGGCAGGATGCGCTGGGCCGAAACCGTTACCTCCTCTTCGTGCGGCGGCTCGGGCCGGGGCCAGAGAAGAAGGCCGGCAACGCCCAGAGCCAGCGGCAGGAGCCAGATGAGAAGCGAGCGGCGGCGGGCTGGGGGGGCAGGGGCAGGTTTCTCCCGGTCGCTTGCCGCTTCGTCCGCCGCTTCTCCGGTTTCGGTCGGGGAGGAGGTGCCAAGTGGGGTCTCGGGGCTGGCCGGTGTTTCGCTGTCCTCCTCTTCGAGGATCTCTTCCAGCGTCACCTCCAGGGCCTCGGCCAGTTTTTCGGCGTTTTCCAGTTTGATGGATGGGTAGCGCTTGTTCTCCCAGCGGGAGATGGTGTCGGTGGTGACCCCGATCACCGTGGCCAGATAGAGCTGGGTGAGGCCCTTCTGTTCCCGGATGCGGCGCACCCTGGAGCCGTCGATGCGGGCCATGGCAATGCTGCCGGGGTAGAGGGGGGCGGGGGATGGGTTTTCCGGTTTGTCCATCGTGGTGTCGCGTCTTCCTGGCTGGTTGCTTTTCTCTTGAGAGAAAAGGGCGCTGGCGTCGAGGAATGTATACCCCGGATGGAGGGCCAATTCAAATCCAAAGGGAGCCGAATGCTTCTTTTCTGCCGATGTCGAACCGTCGCCGCCCTTTTGCGGGGAAGGCCGGGCTTCTCTTGTCTCTCTCTGCAACAGCCTGAAAACACACCATGTCGGGTCGATGTCGGGTCATGTCTGGTTCCGTTTCGCCCTATGTCCGGTATCCTCCGTAGCGGAAATAACCTAACCTGGTGACAAAGCCGCGCACCGGCAGAACCGGAGAAGGGAAGCGGCGCACATTGCGAATTTCATCGTCACCGAAAAAGAAAGAAAAGGAGGAACAAGGATGCAGAAGAAGATGATGTTGCTTGGGGCCGCGTTCGCCGCCGTACTGACCATGGGCTATGGCGCTCTGACGGTTTCGGCTTCCGAGCCGCTGGCCGCGCCCACCGAGGAGATCACCATCGACGGCAAGAAACCGGCCCGCTTCAACCACACCACCCACCTGGGCCTGGGCATGGATTGCGCGGTCTGCCACCATGACAAGGACTATAAGCCCCTCACCGCCGAGGCCATCGGCGCCATGACCGACGCCGGCCAGCTCTCCTGCGTGAGCTGCCATAACGACTCCCATCCGAAGCCCGAGCTGCAGTCGGCCAAGGACGTCTTCCACGCCCGTTGCAAGGAGTGCCACACCAAGGGCTACGAAGGCAAGACCGGCCCCACCAAGTGCAACGACTGCCACGTGAAGGCCAAAAAGGCAGTGGAAGGCTGCTGATAACCCTTCCCCTCATTTTTCCCTCCAACCCGGCAGCCGGCGCTCCCCCCGCCGGCTGCCGGGTTTTTCTTGAGACACCGGCCTTCCATGTGGGTGGCCAGGCTTGTCAGGGCGGGGCGGATTGGCTACTGTCCTGGGATGGACCTGACCCTCGTCGTGAAAGGAAATCTGCGGGAGCTGTTGGGCCGCCGGCACCCGGGCGCGGCATCCGTCTGCTATCCCCTGGAACGCAGGGCTTCCATCAAGGACATCCTCGAATCCCTGGGCATTCCCCACCCCGAAATCGGCGCCCTGCTCCAGGGCGGCCGGCACCTCGATTTTTCCCATATTCCCGCCCCCGGCGAGACCATAACCGTTCTTCCTCTGGAGACGGGGTTCGACGTCACCCGGCCCACGGTGTTGCGGCCCGAGCCTCTGGCGGCAGAGCGTTTTCTGGTGGATGCCAACGTCGCCCGCCTGGCTGGGTTCTTGCGAATGCTGGGCTTTGACTGCACCGCTGATGAAGGGCTGGGCGATGCCGAGCTTGCCCGCCGCAGCCGGGACGAGGGACGTATCCTCCTCACCCGGGACCGGCGTCTCCTGCAGCGCCGGCTGGTGCTCTTCGGGCACCTGGTGAGGGCGGCGGAGCCCGACCGGCAATTGCTTGAAGTGGTGCGGCTCTTCGGCCTGCAGGGCCGCACCCGGCCTTTTGTACGCTGCATGGCCTGCAATGGGCTCTTGCGGCAGGTGGCCAAAGACGTGGTGCTGCACCGGCTGGAGCCGCTTACCAGAAAATATTACGAAGAATTCATGATCTGTGCTGCCTGCGGAAAGGTCTACTGGGCCGGCTCACACCGTGGCCAGATGGAGCGCAAGCTCGAGATCCTGCGGGCCAAGTGGCAAAACAGCGGCCCGGCAGAAAAGGAGGACGAAGAATGAACGACAGAATACGTCTGGTGGATGGCGATATCACCAGGCTGGCGGTGGACGGCATCGTCAATGCCGCCAACTCCAGCCTTCTGGGCGGTGGCGGAGTGGACGGCGCCATCCACCGGGCCGCCGGGCCGGAGCTCCTGGCTGAATGCCGGGCCCTGGGGGGCTGCCCCGCCGGCGAGGCCAGGATCACCCGCGGCTACCGGCTGCCGGCTCGTTACGTGCTGCACACGGTGGGGCCGCGCTGGCGGGGCGGCAAGCACAAGGAGGCGGAACTGCTCGCCGCCTGCTACCGTTCGGTTTTTGCCCTGGCTGCGGAACATGGCCTGACAAGTCTCGCTTTTCCCGCCATCGCCACCGGCGCTTACGGTTTTCCCGCCGCAGAAGCGGCGGCGATCGCGGTGCGTGAGACGCGAGCGGCCCTGGCGGGCCTGCCGCAAATGGCCGAGATTCTCTTTGTCTGCTTCGATGCCGGCACCCGGGCGGCGTACGAGTTGGCAGTCGGCAGCCGGCAACCGGCCGCCAAAACGTGATGACATCGCAAAAAGTTCGATCTTCTGCGTCGCGGCGGGGTCTCCGGCGCTCGACACCACTACTCTATTGTGTACCAAACTTTTTGTTTAGCCATCTTCAGCGGTACGATAGCCTTCAGCAAGCGTGAGTCGGCAGGTTGCAGTTGCCTTTGCTGCCTACTGCTGACTGCCTACTTTCTTCCTACTTTTCCGTCAGAGAAAGGAGGCCGCTTGCTTCCAGAAAGGCGGCAAAGGCGGCCTCGTCGGTGAAGAGGTGGGCTGCAAGCCCCATCTGGCGGGCCCGCTGGATGTGGCCGGGGTTGTCGTCGACAAAGAGACAGGCACCAGGCGGGAGGCCGAGGCGGCCGACGATCTCCGGGAAGATCTCCGGCTGCCGCTTGCTCATCCCGAGGTGAAAGCTGTTGTAGACTGCTTCGAAGAAACGGAAAAAATCGTATGTGGCGTCGAGCTCGTCGAGCCAGTTGGTCTGGTCGCTGAGGATCACCACGGTGCGGCCGCTCCGGTCCAGGTTTGCGGCGATCCCCAGCATGCCGGGCCTGGGCAGGAAGCGCTGCAGGATCTCCTGCCGCATATCCTGGTCCGAAGCCGTGACCCCGGTCTGCTTTCTGACCAGGGCCCAGAAGGAGGCTTCGGGGGTCTTGCCGGTGACGTAGCCGCAGCTGTAGATGATCTCCGTCACCTGTTCAAAAAATCCTTCCGGATCAAGGCCGAAGCGCCGGCCGAGGGCGAGGAGCCCCTGGTGGTAGCCCTCTTCGGCCAGTACGCCGCCGAAGTCGAAGAGAATCGCCCGGATGTCGCTGAGTTCCCTGTTCATTGCCGATTCCGTTTTTTCTGGTAGTATGGGGCCATTGCCCCCCCGGGAGCGGTCCCGCGGGGCCGCCCTTTTTCCAGGAGACCTCATGGACCAGAACAACCATCTGCCCCAACTGCCCCAGTGTTTTCCCAAGGCCAGTGACGACGCCCGCAATTCCCTGCGCTTCGTGGCCTCGGCCCAGACCCTGAGCCCGACCTACAAGCTTGCCTTTGACGATCCCGAATTTCTGCTGCGGGACGAACTGCGGCCGGTGCGCCTGCAGCTCGAACTGCTGAAACCCGAACTGGTGATGGAGGAGCAGGCCATCGAGGGCACGGTGGTGATGTTCGGCGGCGCCCGCCTGCCCGACGCCGAAACCGCAGGCCTGCGGCTGGCGGCGGCGGAGGAGAAAGCGCGGCAAAATCCGGGCGCTGAAAGCGAAAGGCAACTGGCCGTGGCCCGCCGGGTGGCGGCCAAGACCCGTTACTACGAAGAAGCCCGGGAGCTTGCCCGGCTGGTTTCGGAAACCTGCCTGCGGCACGGCAACAAGCGCCTGGTGGTGGCCACCGGCGGTGGCCCCGGTATCATGGAGGCGGCCAACCGGGGCGCCGCCGAGGCCGGGGCCAAGAGCATCGGCTTCAATATCGTGCTGCCCCACGAGCAGGCGCCCAACCCCTACATCTCACCGGAGCTCTGCTTTCAGTTCCACTATTTTGCCATCCGCAAGATGCATTTCCTGATCCGGGCCCGGGCCCTGGCCGTTTTTCCCGGCGGCTACGGCACCATGGACGAGTTGTTCGAGACCCTGACCCTCATCCAGACCAGGAAGATCAAACCGATGCCGGTGATCCTTTTCGGCCGCGAGTTCTGGGAGCGGGCCGTCGATTTCGAGTTCCTGGTGGCAGAAGGCGTGATCTCGCCCGCCGATCTCGACATCTTCCGCTACGTGGAAACCGCCGCCGAGGCCTGGCAGTTCATCCGCTCCTTTTACGCCGGCAGCTCGCTCAGCCCCGACGGCAGCCGCTGCTAAGAGCCGAACCGGGAGGAGGGATCATGGGAGGCTGGTTTCCGTCCGCGCTGCTTGCCCTGGTGCTCTTCGGGTTCTGGGGATTCTTTCCGAAACTGGCGGTGCAGTACATCCCGCCCCGCAGCGCCGTGCTGTTCCAGGTGGCGGGTTCCCTGGCCGTGGCGCTCTGCGTCCTGCCTTTTGTCGGCTTCCGGCCGGAAACCCACCCGAAGGGCGCGCTCTTTGCCGCGCTCACCGGCATAGCCGGGGTGCTGGGCACTCTCTTCTACTACCAGGCCGCCGGCCGCGGCCGCATCTCCCTGGTGGTGAGCCTCACCGCGCTCTACCCGCTCATCACCATTTTGCTGGCCGCGGTCTTTCTGCGCGAACCCCTGGCCCCCAGGCAGCTTCTCGGCATGGCCTTTGCCCTGGTCGCCATCTTTCTGCTGGCCGACTGAGCCAAACCGGCTTTCGCGTTTCTACAGGGTGAGCAGGTAGAGCACCACCACCACGCAGATCAGGAAGATGCCGACCTTGAAGGGCACCTCGGGGCCGTCGTGATCGTGGGCGTGGCCGTGGCTGTGGTCATGGCCGTGGTCGTGTGCGTGTCCTCCCATGGGGGAACCTCCGGTCTGTAAGGGAAATGGTGTGCTGCGGCCTGCAGCGTCTTTGCTTTCTTACCAGCCGGCGCGCGCCCTGTCCAGTCTTCTCCTAATCTGGATCCTGGCCGTTTCCTGCCTCATACAGGGTGACCCGGTTCCGGCCTTCCTTCTTGGAGCGGTACAGGGCCTGGTCGGCGAACTCGAGCAGATCCCTGGCTTCCTGGGGAGCGTTGGCCTTCAGGGAAGCGATCCCCATGCTGGCCGTCACTTTGCGGGAGTTGGTGCCGTCGTCGTAGAGGTGATCCCCGGCGCTTTTCCGGATGCGGTCGGCCAGGATCATCGCCCCCTGGACGCTGGTGTTGGGCAGAAGGAGGACGAATTCCTCGCCGCCATAGCGGGCCACGGTATCGGTCTTTCGGGCCATCTTCTGGAGAATTTTCGAAAACCCCTTGAGCACGAAATCCCCGAAGGGATGACCGAAGGTGTCGTTGACCTGTTTGAAATGGTCGAGGTCGGTGAGGATGCAGGACAGCTCCTGGCCGTGGCGCCGGGCCAGGCCGAAAGCGCGCTGCAGCTCTTCCTGGAAATGCCGGTGGTTGTAGAGGCCGGTGAGGCCGTCCTTCACCGCCTGGTCCTGCAGCTTTTCGTTCAGGCGCTGCAGTTCGCCGGCCTGGGCAAGGAGTTCTTCCTCGGCCTTTTTGCGGGTGCGCACCTCGTCGAAGAGCTGGCTGAAGAGTTTGCGGGCCTCGAGATGCACCCGCACCCGGGCCTCGAGCTCCTCCTGGACAAAGGGCTTGGTGACGTAATCGGTGGCGCCGGCCTTGAACAGGTCGATGATGGTGTCCTGTTCGTCGGCCGCGGTGAGAAAGAGAACCGGCACGTGGCGCATGCCGAGCTCGCTGCGCAGGTGGCGGCAGAGCTGGTCGCCGTTCACCTCCGGCATGTTGAAGTCGGTGATCACGATGTCGATGCTGGATGTGTGGCCGCCGAGCAGTGCCATCGCCTCCCTGCCGTCGGCCGCCTCGAGCACGGTGAGCCCGAACTTCTGCAGGCACTGGCCGACGATATTGCGGATCAGCAGGGAGTCGTCCACCACCAGAGCGGTCATGTGCTGGTAGATGCTCTCCGGCCGTAACACCCTGTCCACCGCAGAGAGAATTTCGCCACGGTTGAAGGGTTTGGCGATGAAGTCGGTGGCGCCCAGCTGGAAACCCTTCACCCGGCCGTCGAGGTTGTCGAGGCCGGTGACGAAGATCACCGGCACCTGACCGCCGGGGTGGTGGGCAAAGAAACGGGCGTAGCGCGGCTCCCGGAGTTTCCGGCAGGTGGCGAAGCCGTCGAGCCGGGGCATCTCCACGTCGAGGGTGATGCAGTCGGGCGTCTCCTGCCCGGTGGCTTTGGCCAGAGCGCTGATGCCGTCGGCCGCCTCGTCGACCAGATAACCGCCGGCTTCGAGCTCCTTGCGGATGGTGGTCCTGATGGTGGCGGAGTCGTCGACCACCAGGATGCGCTGTTGTTTCGCCATGCTGGAAAGAACGCGGTGAAGAGAGGGTTGAGGCCGGGAGGCCGGGTCAGGCTTTTTTTGTCTTCTGCCGGTCGCCATCGACCGTGAAGAAGCGCACCGCCTGTTGCAGTTCCTGGGCGATGTCGTTCAACTGGCGGGCATTGTCGCGGCCCAGGCCGATGCCGGTGTTGAGCTCTCCGAGGGCGTCCATGACGGTGTGCATCGAGGTGTCGACCTCCCGGACGCCGGTGGCCGATTCGGTGGAGCGGTGGGCGATTTCGGCAAGCCCCTTCCTGGTTTCCTCGGCGTTTGCCGCCGATTCGTCACAGGAGGCCGCCACCCGTTCGATGGTGTTTGCCAGGTCCCCGGCCCGTTGGCTCTGGCTGTCGGAGGATTCCATGATCGCGCGGTTGATGGCAGCAAGGCGTCCGATGATGCCGGTCAGTTCCTCGGTGCCGCTGAAGGATTCGCTTACCAACCGCTGGATGGTCTCGATCATGGCGGCGATCTCCTGGCTGGCCAGAGCGGTCTGGGTGGCAAGCCCTTTCACCTCGCCTGCCACCACCGCAAAGCCCTTGCCGGCCTCGCCGGCCTTGCTGGCTTCGATGGTGGCGTTGAAGGAGAGCATCTTGGTCTGCCGGGAGATGGTGTCGATGACCTCCAGCACCTTGCCGATGGAGGAAGCGGTGTCGCTCAGCTCGCCCATCAGGCTGAGGGTGCTGCGGGTCTTTTCCTCGGCTTCGGTGGACAGGTCCATGGCATTGCGGGTGGCGGCCGCCACTTCCCCCAGATCGGCGGACTGGCGATCGACCAGGCGGGCGAACAGGTTGATTTCGCCAGCAATGACCTCGAGGTTGCGGTGCAGGCCCGCCATGCCCGCCGAGGATTCTTCGTTGGAAGAGGCGATGGCGCCGATGGCCATGGTCATCTGGGAGGAGGAACTGGCCACCAGGTGGGCCTGCATACGGATTTCAGACGAGTTCGCACTCATCTGGGTGGCCGAGGCGGCCAGGGATTCGGAGGCGTCGAAAAGTTCTTCCACCTTGCCTTTGACCCGGCCGATGGTGGTGCCAAGCCGTTCCACGAAAAGGTTGAACCAGCGGGCCAGTTCTCCCAGCTCATCGCGGGTTTCGATGTCGAGGCGTTGGGTGAGGTCGCCTTCCTGTTGGGCGATGCGGCGCAGCAGGTCGACGATGGTGGCCAGTCGCCGGCGAAGCACCAGGAAGAAGCCAAGCTGCAGGAACAGGATGAGTACGAAGAAGAGGCAGAGACCCCAAAAGGTTTTGGCCTGGATCCGAGCGAGCAACCGGTCGACGGCCTCCGAGGAGGTCAGGGAACGGCGCACCGCCTGCAGGCCCTCGCGGTTGACCTGCAGCACCGAGTCGTTGAGCCGGGCCGCCTCGGCCATCAGGATCTCGTTCATATGGTCCATGGCCTGCTCGACGTCGGCCGCCGCCTGTTCGGCGTCGGCCGCCATTTCGGCCCGCTGCACGGGGCTGCGGTTTTGGCTCAACTCCTCGGTGATGTCGGCCAGGATCAGCACGTTGCCCTCCACTTCCTGCAGGGAGTCGCGGGCGAGGCCGGCGGGCCAGCCTTCGCTTATCTGTTGTTGCCTCTCCTGCATGGCCTCGATGGTGGAGGAGAGCTTTTCGTTGCCCAGGTCGCCGTCCGCGGCGATCCGGTTGATCTCGATCTTGGCCTTCTGGATGGCCACCAATTGGTGGGTGAGCAGGGGGGAGAGGGGAAGCTGCTCGGCCACAAGGGAGTCGACCTGTTTGGCGAGCGCGTCAATGTGGCCGGCGGTCTGGCGGAATTCCTCCAGGTGGCGGTGGTTCGCCTCCTGGCCGCGGCGGGCGTCCCGGGCGATGAAGGAAAATGCCGCCAGCAGTACGGCGCCCAGCAGCATGAGATTGAAGCCCATGATCCAGCGGAGCGGCCAGCTTTTGATCTTGCTGGCCGGGGAGGGGGGAGCGGGCGGTCTGTCTGGCATGAGCGGCAGGACTCAGAACTGAAAGGTGAGGGTATCGGAGATGGTGTGGTCGTCATCTCCGGTTTGGTCGAAAACGGCAATGGCGCCGGGCACCGCCTTGCCCTTGGTGAAGACCACGTCGTCGGCATGGCCGGTGTCGAGTTTGCGCCGCAGTTCCAGGGTCCAGGTGTTGTCGGCCCAGGCGCCCTTGGCGGCGATGTCGGCGATCGAGCCCGTTGCCGCGTAATTCAGCCCGTACTTGGGCATCACCTCTGCCTGTTTCTGGCTGTACCTCATGGTGGTGTAGAGATCGGGCCCTTCGTCCGAGGGGCGCAGGATATAGATGGGGCCGCTTTCCAGTTCGGCCTTGTAGCTTTTCTTCTGCTCGCTGCGGGTGATGATCGTCACCTTGTCGTGAGCAAGGCCCAAAGGATTGGTGCGGGCCGCTTTCCAGTGCCACTGGTCGGCGGTGAACTCCTTGCCGGAAAACCAGTTGGCGTCGTAGGAGCCGGCCATCTCGAATTCCAGGGCCAGGCGGTCCTCCATCTGGCTCGAGGATTCGTACTTGTTCTTGGCGGCGTCCCAGACAAAGGGCTTGTGCTCGGTGTCGGCGTCGTCGTCGGCCCACTGCAGGCAGAAGAAGACCTCGTCGCCGAAGGTGCCGGCCTTGACCCGGATGGAAGCAACCTCGGTGGCGCCGTCGGCCTTGTTCTTGGCGAGGGGCACGGTCTCGGCGGTGATTGCCTGCCAGTCGGCGTCCTGGCCGTCGATGGTGGGCGCGGCGGTCAGGGCGTGGACCGGTATGGTCTGGGCCGGGGCCGGGGCGGCGAGCAGCAGGCCGCCGAGGGCGAGGAGCGAGGCGGGAGCGAACAAGCGGGGGAGGGTGGGCATTGGCTTTCTCCTTGGCAAAGGGCAAGAAATGTCGGGAATACAGCCGCGCCGCTCACTATAGCACGGGGGGGGGGGCTTGCTCAAGGAAAGAAGAGGCGCCATCCGCCCCTTTGGACAGATCCCATCTCTGTTGAAACTTTCCGGAATTTCGCGTAAACCATACAGAAGTTCGCCCCGTGTACGGCGCTGTTTCCGGAAATGATCCGGCGCTGGCCCGAAAGAACCTCAGTCCAGAGGTGACGATGGAGCAGGGAGGCCGGTTCTTTGTCTGGCGCAAGAAATTCTGGAAGACAAGCCCAGGCGGCGGCGATCTTACCCACCGGCTGCCCATGCGCCGGGTGAACTGCTCGGCCATCCGGCCCTGGGGGGAAGAGGAATTGCAGAAAATGGTGAAAGGCTTCCGGACCAGGGTCGACCAAGAGACCGGTGGATGAGAGCATGGTGCTGATCGAAGACAACGAAACCCTGCAGGCCTTTCTCGGCGAGGCCAGGGAGCATATCGAAGGGGTCGAGGACGATCTCCTGGCCATGGAGATGGCGGGCAGCGCCGTTGAGCCCGAGCTGGTCAACAAGCTGTTCCGCTCGGTGCACACGGTCAAGGGCGGCGCCGGTTTCCTGGGACTCGAGAAGATCCGCATCCTGAGCCATGCCATGGAGAATGTCCTGGGCGCTGTGCGCAACCGGGAACTGGTCCCCGACTCCATTGTCTGCACCGCGCTGCTGGAGGCCGCCGATATGCTGCGCACCCTGCTCGGTGCCGTCCTCGAGAGCAACGCCGCCGAGATCTCCGGGGTGATCGCCGCCCTCGAGGGGCTGCGGGGGCGCTCCGGCGTTGCCCCTGCGAAAAAGCCGGCGCAGGCCGAAGCCGGGCAGGGGGCGGAAGGCGAAGCGCCGTTGCGGGCCGTGGCGCATGGCGTTGCCACCAGCGGGCCGGCCGCCGGGGACGAGTTCCGGCGTCTGTACGGGGACTGGTCCACCCATTTCCGCCTGAGCGGCGACCAGGTGGTGGCCGCTCTGCCGGCGGGGCACGATCTTTACGTGCTGTCCTTCGATCTGCTCAAGGTGGCCACTTCGCTCCGGCAGGAGCCCCAGAAGGTACTGCGGGATATTGCCGAGACCGGCAAGGTGCTCGACAGCACCACCGCCACCGAGGGCATGGTGGCGGTGGACGCTCAAGAAGGAGGCCGCAGTCTGCCGGTGAAGGTGCTTCTGGCCACGGTGCTGGAAGAGGATCTGCTGCTGGCCGCCACCGGCCTCGAGGCGAATCAGGTGCACTGCCTTTTCTCGAGCCAGGCCGTTTTCGATGGCCAGCCGGGAAGCGAAGGGCGTGAGGCGGCCCTCGATGTTTTCGACCGCCATGAAACGTCGCCGCAGAGCGGAGCCGAGGAAAGAGCGGCTCCGGCCCGTTCGCTGATTTGCCGGGAGGACGGCAGGACTGGCGCCGGCACGGGTATGGTTGAGGGTAGCCTGCGGGTGAGCGTCCGGGTTCTCGATACCCTCATGTCCCTGGCCGGCGAGCTGGTGCTTACCCGCAACCAGTTGCTGCAGTCCGCCGCACTCAAAAATCCGCAGGAGATCGAAGCGGCGGTCAAACGCCTCAACATGGTGACCTCCGAGCTTCAGGAGGCCATTCTCGCCACCCGCATGCAGCCGGTGGGCCGGGTGTTCGGCCGTTTCAAGCGAGTGGTGCGCGATCTTGCCGCCTCGCTTGGCAAGCGGGTGAACCTGGTAATCGAGGGCGAGGAGGTCGAGCTCGACAAGACCATCATCGAGGCCATCGGTGATCCGTTGCTTCATCTGGTGCGAAACGGCATCGACCACGGCATCGAAGAGGCCGGCCAGCGGTTGGCCGCCGGCAAGCCCCCGGAAGGTTCGCTCTTTCTCATGGCCTACCACGAGGAAGGGCAGGTGGTGCTGGCGGTGGAGGACGACGGCCGCGGGGTCGACCCGCGGGCGGTGCGTGACAAAGCGGCCCGGCAGGGGCTCTACAGCGAAGCACAGCTGGCGGCAATGTCCGACAAGGAACTGGTGAAGCTCATCTTCCTGCCCGGTTTCAGCACCGCGGCCGAGGTCACCGATCTTTCCGGCCGCGGTGTCGGCATGGACGTGGTGGCCACCAACTTCGGGCGGCTGGGCGGCATCGTCAACATCGATTCGGAACGCGGCCGTGGCACCAGGGTGACCATCAAACTGCCCCTCACCCTGGCCATCGTTCCCTGTCTCATCGTCACCGCCGGCGCCGAGCGCTACGCCATACCCCAGGTCAACGTGGCGGAACTGGTGCGGGTGCCGGCCGAACAGGTGAAGGAGCGGATCGAGACCATCTCCGGTGCTCCGGTCATGCGGCGACGCGGCGCCCTGCTGCCCCTGGTGCGGCTCCGTGACGTGCTGGAAATCGGAGAGAAACCCCTCGTCAATCCCCTTACCGGTTTCCTGCGCGAGGAACGCCGCAGCCGGGTGGCGGACCGGCGGGGCACGGCCCGCGACGAGCTGGGCAGGGTGCTTGCCGCCGAGGGGGAACCGCTGGCGGCAGAGCAGCGGCAGCTGGCCGACCGCCGTTTGAGTCCGGCCAGTGCCTGCAATATCGTGGTGCTGAATGCCGGCGAGCTGCAGTACGGGCTGGTGGTGGACCAACTGCTCGACGCCGAGGAGATCGTGGTCAAGCCCCTGGGTTCCCATCTCCAGAAGTGCGAGGTTTACTCCGGGGCCGCGGTGCAGGGTGATGGCCGCATCGCCCTCATCCTCGATGCGGCGGGGATCAGCGTGCGCGGCCGGCTCGCCGGACTGCCCGAGCAGGTGGAAGCCAGGTTGGCGGCGGAGGCCGCGGGCCAGGCCGACCGCTACAAAGACATGCAGACCCTGCTGCTGGTCGCCAACGACCCGTCCGAGCCCCTGGCCCTGCCCCTGGCTCTGGTGCTGCGGGTGGAGAAGGTGGCTGTTTCCGCCCTGCGCACCACCGGCGGGCGGTTGACCCTCAATTACCGGGGCGGCAGCCTGCCGGTTTTCGGGCTCGAGGAGGTGGCCGCGGTGCGGGCAAGGAACCCAGAGGCCAGCCACTGCCACGTGGTGATCTTCTCCTTCGCCGGCCGGGAAGTCGGTCTGGCGGTGGACCGCATCGTCGACATCGTCGAGAGCGCGGCGGTGATCGACGAGGTGACCCTGAAGCAGGTAGGGGTGCTCGGCTCCTTTGTTCATGCCGGCGAAACCACGCTGCTCGTCGATCTCTACGGCCTGGTGGCGGCCCTGGTCCCGGAATGGCTGGAACGGCCCCCCGCTGCCGCGGCAAGGGAGGCGGGCTCGCCGGCGTCTGCCAGCACCGGCAATGTCCTGGTGGTGGAGGACAGCCGCTTCTTTCTCAACCAGGTGAGCGGTTTTCTCGAAGAGGCCGGTTTCGTGGCTTTCCGGGCGGAGGGTGGCCAGCAGGCCCTGGACATCCTCGAACAGGAGCCCATCGACCTGGTGCTCACCGACATCGAGATGCCCGGCATCGACGGCCTCGAGTTGAGCCGGAGGATCCGGGCCGACCAGCGCTGGCGTGCGCTGCCGGTCATAGCCCTGACCTCGGTGGCCGGCGAGGAGGCCGAGCGGCAGGGGCGGGAGGCGGGGATCGATGCCTATCTCATCAAAATGGACAGAGAGCAGATCATAGCCACTCTTCGTGGTTATCTCGGGCGCTCGGGCAGTTGAGCGGGAGGAGGCACCGGTGGAGCGGAGCGGGCGGGAAGTGATCGTGTTTCAAGTAGGGGAAAGCCTTTTTTGCCTGGAAAGTCAGGTGGTGGCCGAAATTCTCACGCCGCCCGAGGTGCGGGCCGTGCCCCTGGCGCCGGCGGCGGTCCAGGGGGTCATCAACCTGCGTGGTGAAATCGTCACCGTGCTGGATCTCGCCGTCCAGCTCGGCCTGGAGAGCGGTGCGGCGGCCGGGGCGCCGGTGATCGTCTGCCGCCGGGGCGAGGAACACGTCGGCCTGCTGGTGACCGAGGTCCGGGACGTGCTGGCCGTGGAGGGAAGTGATTTTCTGCCGCCTCCGGCCAACCTGCAGGCCATGGAGGAGTTTTTGCTGGGGGTGGTGGTCGTGGAAAAAGACCTCGTCGGGGTGCTCGAGCCCGGGCGGTTGTTCGCCTGAACCCTGGGACTGTTCAGCTCTTCCTTTCTTTTTCGTTCATTTCACCATAATGCCGAGAGCCCTCAGGGCCTCGCCCAGCTGCTGCGGTGTGAAGGGCTTGGCCAGCAGACCGCTGACCCCGGCCGCCTGGGCCTCGGCGTGCTGGAAAGCCTCGCTCTGGGTGGTGACCATGAGGATAGGCAGTTCTTTTCCATACAGCTGGCGGACCCTGCGGCTCAACTCGAAGCCGTCGATGTCGGGCATGTTGAGATCGGTGACCAGCACGTCGGGCCGGCGCTGCCCGAGTTCGCCAAGGGCTGTGGCCGGTTGTTCGAAGAGCAGGCTGTCCACTCCCAGCCCGAAGAGAGCGTTTTTATAGATTCCCAGCAGCATCGGACTGTCGTCCACCACCACGGCCAGGGGCCGCGTTTCCTGGGAGCCGCGGTCTCCTGGCGTCACCGCCAGGGCCGCCGCCAGCTCGGGGTGGCCGGCCTTCTGGAAGAGAGCCTGATAATGGCCGACCAGATCCGGGTGGGCCTTGTCAGCGAGCCAGGCCACGGCCGGGTCGCGGAAAGGCGCAAAGGCGAGGAGAGAGAGGACCGCCCGGTCGGCCCGGGCCGCCAGCAGGGCCTCGGCGATGGCGGCGCCGTTTTCCGGCTCGCCGGTCAGCATGTTTTTCAGTCCGGTCAGAAAGACTTCGTCCCAGTTGTGTTCGATGGCCTGGGCCGCGGCGATGCGCACGTGGGCCGACTCGTCTTCGAGCCCTTCGGCCAGACGGTAGGAGCCCGAGGCCATGGGCAGCAGGCCCAGGGCCTCGTAAGCGGCAAAGCGGACGTTGGGGCTCGCCGGGCCGCGGCGGAGCAGGTTGCGGATGGCGGGCAGGGCGGCGGGATCACTCATCTGGCCGAGAACATTCAGGGAATGAATTAACAGATCGGCATTGTCCTGTTCCAGGTTGGCGAGCAGATGGGGCAGGGCTTGGGAGCCGGCTTCGGCAAGCTTCTCCTTGGCCCGGGAGCGCACGGCGGCATGGCGGCAGGAGAGGCAGCGGTTGAGCGCCGCCAGGGCGGTTTCCTGCGGCAGGCCGGCAAGCTCGTCGAAAGCCGCCAGGGCCAGGTCGGCTTGGGGGCAGTCGAGAAGATCGGCAATGGCCTCGGGATGCTCCTGCAGCCGTTCAGCCAGCAGGCGGCGCACCGTTTCGCTGCTGGACCCTGCGGCAGCGGGAGCGGTCAGCAGGCGGGCGAGCAGGACAACGGCAAAACGGTCACGGCAGGCGGCCAGGTGGAGCAGCACCTCCTGGCGGTCATCGGCGGATAACCCGGCAAAACAACCCATCAGAAGGTTGGCCTTGATGAGGTCGCCGCTCACGCAGATCTGGTGCAGCTCGTCGATGTAATCCTGAAGGGTGGTGGTGGGCATCAGTACTTCCTCTCCGGTCGGGGAAAACGGTGGATTCCCTGCCTGCCGCCCTCTGGCGCCGGCGACAGTTTGTAGTAGTAGGTGTTGTGGTGGCAGAGCCGCTGGAAGCGGCTGTCGATCTGTTGCAGGCTCTCGGTGGCGCCCACCAGGAGGCAGCCGTCGGGGCTCAGGTGGCCTGCCAGGCGGCGGAAAAGTTTCTGGCGGTCGGCCATGGTGAAGTAGATGGCCACGTTGCGGCAGAGGATGATGTCGAAATGTCCAAGCCGTTCGGCCGGCTCGAGGAGGTTGAGCCGGGTGAAGTAGACCATGGACCGCAGTTCGTCGCGCACCTGCCAGAAGGTGTCGTTGCGGGTGAAGTATTTGTGGAGAAGTCTCTGGTCCAGGCCGCGGTTGACCTCGAACTGGCTGTAACGGCCGCGGCTTGCCTGGACGATGGCCTTGTCCGAGATGTCGCTGCCGACGATCCTGACCCGGTAGCCGTGCAGGGCCGGGCCCAGGAGTTCCTGGAGTACCATGGCGAGGCTGTAGATTTCCTGGCCGGTGGCGCAGGCGGCGCTCCAGATGGCAATCGACTTCGAGCGCTCGGCTTGCAGCTCCAGGCGGTCAAAGAGGTCGGGAAGCAGCTTGAAACGCAGCAGTTCGAAGGGGTGCCGGTCCCGGAAGAAGGAGGTCTCGTTGGTGCTGATCAGGTCGATCAACCGGCCCAGCAGACTGCGGTCGGTCCCCCGCTGCAGTCTGGCATAAAGTTCCGAAAAAGAAACGAAATGTTCCTCTTCCAGGAGGGGGGCGAGACGGTTTTCCACCAGGTAGGCCTTGGAGTCGTCGAGGTAGATGCCGCTCTGCTCGTGGATGAACCGGGCCAGTTGCCGGAACTCCTGGGTGGTGAGGGGGATCATCGGAACCGTTTGGCAAGTTCCTTACCCAGGGCGGCGAGGGGCAGGACCTGGTCGATCACTCCGGCCCGGATGGCGGCCCCTGGCATGCTCGCCACGATGCAGCTCTCCGGGCTCTGGGCGATGGTAGAGGCTCCCCTGGCCTTGAGGTGGCGGAGCCCGGCGGTGCCGTCCATCCCCATGCCGGTCATGATCAGCCCCAGGGCCCGGTTGCCGAAGTGAACGGCCACCGAACGGAAGAGGTAGTCCGCCGCCGGCCGGCAATGGTTTTCCGGCGGGTCGTCGGTGATGGCAAGCCGCCCGCCCTGCTGGATTTTCATCTGCCGGCCGCCGGGAGCGATGTAGGCGGTGGCCGGGGCAAGCGGCATGTTCTGCTCGCCCTCCACCACGGCGATGGCGCTCTTGGCGTTGAGGCTCTCGGCTAAGGCTCTGGTGAACAGGGGGGGCATGTGCTGGACGATGACCAGGGGGGCCGGGAAGGAAGCGGGCAGGTCTCCGAGCAGTGCTTCCAATGCTCTGGGGCCGCCGGTGGAGACCCCCACGGCGATCACCGCCGGTGGCGGTTGGCGCTGGCCGGCGAGCGGTGCCGCGCTGGGAGGAGGCGGCGGAGGGCTGGGAAAGGCCACGGGCCGGCGGCGTTCGAGCAGGCCTTCCAGGGTGGCGGCCAACTGTTGGCGTAGGGTCTGGAAACTGATTTCGGGAGAAGCGGTCTGGGGTTTGGTGGCAAAGTCGAAGGCGCCGGCCGACAGAGCCTTGATGGTGATCTGGGCGCCGGCCAGAGTGAAACTGCTCACCATCACCACCTCGATGTCCGGGTGGTGCTCCTTGATTCTCTTGAGGGTCTGCAGACCGTCGAGCCCCGGCATTTCATAGTCGAGGGTCACCACCTGCGGCCGCAGACCGGGGATCTTGTTGAGCCCCGCTTCGCCGCTCATTGCGGTACCCACCACTTCGAAGCCGGGAAGCGAGCCGATGACATCGGAGACGATCTTTCGGTAGAGAGCCGAGTCGTCGATCACCAGGACGCGCAGGGGCAGGGAGCCGTTATCTCGCATGACGTATTCCAGACTTCGGGGGCGGCAGCGGCAGGATCATCGTTCAAAAAAAATCGGAGGCAACCAGGAACCGGCCGGGGAAATCCTTCAAAGATAGCATACCGGTCTTTCATATTGCCAGAACAAAGAACCGCTTTCGCCGGTATCGCCGGACGGATTGACCTGACCGAGAAAATGATATACCTAAAGGGAGGTGCGCAGCCGGCATCCCCCTGGGAGTGCAATGCGCGGCGCCGGAAATTTTGCAAACAACCTGAGAGACAAGGAGCGAGGCGCGATGAGAAAAAATATGTTCGTGGCGTTGCTGATGCTGGCGGCGGCGGTCATGCTGCATGGCTGCGGTTACAACACCATCCAGGGGAACGAGGAGGCGGTGCTCGCCGCCTGGGGCGATGTCGAGTCTTCTTACCAGCGGCGTCTCGACCTCATCCCCAATCTGGTGGAGACGGTGAAGGGCTACGCCGCCCACGAGCAGGAGACCCTGACCCGGATCACCGAGGCCCGCGCCCAGGTGGGTAAATTGCAGATCGGCAGCGACCTGGCCGGCAATCCCGAGGCATTCGCTCAGTTCCAGGAGGCCCAGGGCAACCTGACCTCGGCCCTCTCCCGGCTCATGGTGGTGGTTGAGCGTTACCCGGATCTCAAGGCCAACCAGAATTTCCTCGATCTCCAACACCAGCTCGAGGGCACCGAGAACCGGATCAATGTCGCCCGCAACCGCTACAACGAGGCGGTGCGGGTCTTCAACACCTCCATCCGCACCTTTCCCAACAACCTGACCAACCGCTTTCTGCTGCAGCTCGACCGGCGTGAACCGTTCAAGGCCGAAGCCGGCGCGGAAAAGGCGCCCAAGGTTTCCTTCTAGGAGCGGCCGGTGTTTCGCGGCTCTTTCACCCCAATCGGTTCAGGGAAGAGACTGGTGGCGTTTCTGGCCACCGTCCTTTTCTGCCTGCTGCCCCTGGTCGCCATCGCTCTCGAGGTTCCGGCACCCCGCGGTTATGTCAACGATTATGCGGCGCTTCTCGGGCCCGAGGCGGCGGCCCGCCTGGAGCGGGACCTGCAGGCCTTCGACCGCAGTGATTCGACCCAGGTGGCGGTGCTCACCATCGACTCCCTGGAGGAAGAGAGCCTGGAGGATTTCAGCATCCGCACGGTGGAGAGCTGGAAGCTTGGGCAAAAGGGGCGCGACAACGGCGTGCTGCTGCTGGTGGTGAAGAACGAGCGGCGGATCCGCATCGAGGTGGGCCGCGGTCTCGAAGGAGTGCTCACCGACCTTCTTACCGGCCGGATCATCGACGGGATCATGGTGCCGCTTTTCCGGGAAGGGCGCTACGAAGAAGGGATCGAGGCCGGGGCGGCGGCAATCGTGCGTGCGGCCCGCGGCGAGTTTGCCGCCGAATCCCTGCCCCGGCGGGATACGGGGCGTGGCTCGCCGGTCATGGCCTATCTGCTGTTCGGTTTCGTGTTTCTTTCTTTTCTGGGCCGGATCTCCCGGTTCCTGAGCGCCGCGGCCGGCGGCCTGCTGCTGCCGTTGGCCGGTCGTCTGCTGCTGGGGGGCACGGCGGGGTTGGTCATCCTTCTCCTCCTCGCTTTGGCCGGCGGCGTGTTCGGTTACCTGTTGCCGGCCATGGCCGCAGCAGGTGGCCGGCGGGGCGGCGGCATGTACTATGGCGGTGGCTTTGGCGGCGGTTTCGGGGGCGGCGGTTTTGGCGGTTTCGGGGGAGGCGGCTTCGGTGGCGGCGGCGCTTCCGGAAGGTGGTGAGGAATGAAGGCGAAAGAATTTTTCGACGCGACTGAGCTCGACAGGATCGCCGCGGCGGTGCGGGAGGTGGAAACCTCCACCGCCGGCGAGATCGTGGTCATGGTGGTGGACGCCAGCGACGAATATCCCGAGGCGGCGGTGGCCGGCGGCGCCCTGGCCGCGGCCCTCTCGGCCCTGGCCGTGGTCGATCTTTTCGGCGGGGATTCCCTCTGGCTCTATGCGCCGCTCTGGCTATTGCTGTTCGCTGCCTGGACCTGGGGGTTGGGCCGCCTGCCGCAAGCCAGGCGCTTCCTGGTAAGCGCCGGCCGGGCTGAGCAGCGGGTGCGGGAACGGGCTCTTCGGGCTTTTTACGAACAGAACCTTCACCGGACCAGGGAACAGACCGGGGTGCTTTTTTTTCTTTCCCTTCTGGAGCGCCGGGTGTGGGTTCTGGCCGACCAGGGGATTTACCGGAAAATCGCTCCGGAAACCCTTCAGGAGTATGCCCTGCGGGTGGCCGGCGGAGTCCGTGAGGGCCGGGCCGCCGATGAGCTGGTGCGGGAGATCCGGGCGGTGGGCACCGTGCTCGCCGGGCATTTCCCGGTCCGGGCGGACGACCGCAACGAACTCGCCAACCATGTGATCATCGGCTGATCAGGCCGGCGGCAAGCTCTCTTCTCAGGCCGCCGAGAAGGTCTCGAAATGGTTCTTCACCCGGTCCAGGTAGGTGGCGGTTTCCTGGGGCAGGCGGCCGATGCCCTTGCGGTCGACGTTTCCGGGCCCCCAGTTGTACGCGGCCAGGGCCCGGTCCAGGTCGCCGTCATAGCGGTCCAGGAGTTTTTTCAGGTAGCGGCTGCCCGCCTCGATGTTCTCGCCGGGGTCGAAGGGGTTTCGCACCCCGAGGTCGGCCGCGGTGCCCGGCATGAGCTGCATCAGCCCCTGGGCGCCCGCCGCCGACACCGCCCCAGGGTCGAAGTCGCTTTCCGTTTTGATCACCGCCCGGATGAGGGCCGGGTCGAGGTCGTGGGTGCGGGCCGCTCTTTCGATGTGGGACTCAAGGGCGGGTGGGCCGGCAACGGCCGACAGGGCAGGGGCGTTGCCGATTTTTTGACGTTCCGGCGCTTCCATTTCACTTCCGTAACGGTTGATGAGTGCGGCCATGGGGCGGGGCAGTTCCGGCGTCGGGGCGTCGGTGTAGAGCAGGGCGGCCAGGCTCTGCTGCAGGGCCAGGAAACTGGTTTCAACCGTTCGCAGAGCTTCCCGGTCAGGTTCTTTTAACGCATCCGCCAGCAGTCGCGCGAAGTCGGCAGGCTGGGTGGCCCGGCCGAAGGAGGGTTTCGGCGGCAGCGGTGCGAGGTGGCTCGGTTGCAGTTTGTTGACCGGCAGTGTCATGTTTCTGACTCCTCTGGATGGTTGCCCTGTGTCCGGGCCGGCTTTTTTGGTCCTCGCAGGGTGGCAATGCCCATCTGCGGGGAGGAATTCTGTTGATGAGCGGAGAGAAGCAATTTTCAGGCCAGGTCCTGTGAAAGCTGCCGGTCGTCCTGTTTATCGCCCTGTGGCCCAACTCTTTTATCGAGTCTTCTTCACCTGGAAGTTTAGGGGGAAAATAACTTCTGGAAAAGAAGCCGAAATTTAAGTAAAAAAAACGATGCCGGTGGCGTGGAACAGCTGTTTCTCTTCTGGAGGTGGGCAACGGTGGAAAATTCTTCCCTCAAATCTTGCGGCGAGATCGAGCAGGCCATCCGCAACCTGCCGCTCTTCAGCGCCAATGTCATCGGTATTCTTGCCCTGCTCGACGATGCCGAGAGCAGTTTCGACGACATCGTGGCGCGCCTTGCCCCGGACGTCACCGCCAAATTTTTGGCCATGGCCAATTCCGCTTTTTACGGCCGGCCGGTCTCGAGCATCGGTTATGCGGTGCGGGTTCTTGGTTTCGAGGCCATGCGCCGGGGGCTGGTGGCCTCCCTGCTTCTTGATTTTTTCGAAACCGCGGCCCGGGGTACGGAATTCGATCAGGCCAAGTTTCAGTCCCAGTCCCAGCTCGTCGCCCTGGTGGGCAAGACGCTTGCCGAGTTGACCGGCTTCGAGCGTCCCGCCGATCTGGTGACAGCGGGGTTGCTGCACAATATCGGCAAAATGGTGATCGCGGTCTCCTTCCCCGAGCAGCACGAAGCGATCCGCCGCCTCAAGAAAACCGAGGGGCTTTCCTCGGCTGCCGCCGAACAGCGGCTTTTCGGTTGCGGCCATGCCGAGATCAGTGCCATTCTGTTGAGAAAATTCA
Source organism: Desulfobulbales bacterium (assembly GCA_041599275.1). Classification (GTDB taxonomy): domain Bacteria; phylum Desulfobacterota; class Desulfobulbia; order Desulfobulbales; family BM004; genus JBFHWX01. The sequence continues at coordinate 24,297 of JBFHWX010000010.1, forward strand.
ATATCCCCGACGATCTGTGCGATGCGGTGCGGTACCATGAACGGCACGACCGGGCCATCTCCTGCGCCGAACCACGGTTGCAACTCGAATGCCTTCTCCGCGAGGCCGCTGGTGTGGTCGACCGTTGCCGGTTGCCCACCGCCGGGCTCCCGCCGGATCTGGGAGAAAAGCTGCACAAAATCGTCGGGCCGGGTAAGATGGAAATCCAGGAGCGGCTGCGCCGGGAGATGCTGGCCGACGGCGAGCCCCATGTTTTTCAAATGCGTTTGCTGCTGGCGGTTGAGCTCATCGAGGCGGAACTTGCCCAGCTGTTCGAAAGCCGGCAGGTGTAATGAGCGGACGGAAATGGGATGAAGGCCTCAAAGTCCCCCGACAGACAAAGCGAGAAGATGGAAAAGGAATCGATGAAACGATACCAAGCTGAAACCGTGGATGAAAGTCAGCCTGGCCAAAGCAGAGCCGGCGCACCGGGGCCGGCGGCGAGAGGTTCTTGGCTGTGGCCCCTGCTGGCGGTTCTGCTGCTGGCCTGTTTTCCCCTGCAGGCGCTGGCCGGCGCAGCGGTGCGGGTCACTGCCGAGCCAGGTATCTCGGTATGGCTCGACCACACGGCCCTGGGTGAGACCACGGCTGCGGAGCGCGGCCTGCAGGTGCCGGAGGTGGCGGCCGGGGAGCATACCTTCCGGTTTTCCCGCAACGGCTACCGTACCACAGTACAGCGGGTGTCCCTGAAAGACGGCGAGAGCCTGGAGATCAGGCTGCGGCTTGCCCCGGACGAGCTCGTGGTTCACAGTCTCGAGCGCTCCATCGAGGCCGACCTGCAGCGCCAGGCGCCGGTGGTGCGGTTGCGGAGCATGCCGCTTGCCGGTCGCATCCTCCTCGATGGCCGTGACCTGGGCAGCGGCGACTTGCTGGTCAGGAACCTTGGTGCGGGCAGCCACACGGTGGTTTTTTCCCACCAGGGCAAGGAACTGCAAAAAACTTTCAGCACCAGGGGCGACGACGGCCTGATGCTGGTGGGCGACTTCAACCAGGGCAAGGTGCTGGAGCAGAGTTCCTCCGCCCTCGAAGGCACCGGTGCCGAAACCATCACCCTGCGTTCTGCCCGTGGCCGCAAGCCTGCGGTTTTTCCGCACCGTTTGCATCAGGAGATGTACGACTGCGGCGAGTGCCACCACGGCAGGGACGCAAACGGCCGGCGGCTTTCCTATGCCGAGGGCATGCCGATCCAGCGCTGTTCGAACTGCCACAACGCCTCGTTGATGACCAAGATAGAGTTACGCGACATGAAACACGTGGGCCACGCCCTTTGCAAGGGTTGCCACCAGCGGGAGGCGCAGTCCGGCAGCGCCGGGCCCATCGACAAGTGCAGCGGCTGCCACCAGTGAGTTGGGGAGGGGGCCGCGGCCGGGAACTGGGCAAGGGCCGCCGGGGCGGCGAAGCAATGCCATGAAGCGGCTCGAGAACATACGGGAAGCCTGCGCCGGTGCCGGTCTCCTGCCCTGCCTGGAAACGGCGGTCCGCGCCGCCCTCGAGGCCGGTGCCCTGATACGGGAGCGGTACGAACGGCCCCACGACATCCGCTTGAAGGGCGAGATCGATCTCGTCACCGAGGCGGACCTCGCCTCCGAGGAAAGAATCCTTGCTTTGCTGCACGACCGTTTTCCCGATCATGCGGTGCTCTCCGAGGAGGGCGCTGCAGGGCCCGCCATCATGCCGGAGGAACCCATCTGGATCGTCGATCCCCTGGACGGCACCACCAATTTTGCCCATGGCTTTCCCTGGGTGGCGGTCTCCATCGCCTTTGCCGTCGGTGGCCTGGGCCAGCTGGGGGTGGTCTACAACCCGCTGTTCGACGAGTTGTTCTGCGCTGTGCGGGGCGCCGGCACCTGGCTCAACGGTCGCCGGGTCCAGGTCTCCTCCGCCCCCGGACTCGGTTCCGCCCTGCTGGCCACGGGTTTCCCGTACAACATAGAGCAGCACCAGGAGCGGGTGGTGGGCAGCCTGCGGGCTCTGCTCCTCAAGAGCCGCGGGGTGCGGCGGGCCGGGGCGGCAGCCCTCGACCTCGCCTATGTGGCCTGCGGTCGGCTCGACGGCTTCTGGGAGCTCGAGCTCAAGCCCTGGGACACCGCCGCCGGTCAGGTTCTGGTGGAAGAGGCGGGGGGGAGGCTTTCGGACTTGCGGGGCCGGCCCTTTTCGCCGTTTTTCCCCGAGTGCCTGGCCTCCAACCAGGTGCTGCACGGTGAGTTGGTGGAGAGCCTCAAGCCTTTTGCCGGGTCGACCTGAACCCGAGAGCGGGCCGTATCGCCCTGCAGAACCGATTGTTTTCGCGCTCCAATGGTTCCTTTTGCCGGGCCCAGCAGTTTCCTTCGTGCCCGGGAATATTCTCGACCGACCTTCGCGCCGGGAGTTGAAGCATGGAAAGAAGTCTCGGAGAATTTCTGAAGACCATCCCGGAATTGCGCCGGGCCTGTCTCACCGGCGAGGAGTTGCAGCGGGTGGCGGCGGCCATTGGCGACGATTACCTGGTCCGTTTCCTGGTCTCCATCATCCGTGATACAGAAGAGATCATGGCCATCGACCCGCGCCTCGGTCTCAGGCAGATCATGGAGATCGCCGCCGAGCGCATTGCCCGCCACCTCAACGCCATGGCCGCCACCATCCGGCTCTTCGATCTCGAGTCCATGCGGATGACCAGTTTCGGCGGCTACGGCGTGGCGGACTTCGACCGCCAGGCCACCATCGACCTGCATGGCTCCATCGCCGGCCGGGTGGTGCAGGAGCGCCGCAGCATCAGGGTGCCGAACATCTCGCAGGATCCCCTCTACAAAGCCAAGGAAAAGGCGGTGGAGCGCGGCATGCATTCGCTGCTGGCGGTGCCCCTGGTTTCTCCGGCTTATATGGAGCGGGGCAGTTCCATACTGGGTTCCCTGCAGATCTACTACGGCGAGCAGGACAAGGTGTTCCAGGAACTGGAGGTCATCCATGCCGAGCTCCTGGCCCGGCGTTTGAGTTTCGTGCTGGCCAAGAAGCGGGTGGTCGATCTCCAGGAGCTCAACCGGCGCAAGGAGCAGATCGTCGATACGATCTTCGTCAAGCTCAGCCGGCGGGAAGGCATCAAGCTAAAAGACCTGTTCAACCTGATCATTCCGGAGCTCGGCCGCTGGTTCGAGGTGCAGAGTTGCTCGCTGTTCACCGTCAGCGAGGAGGGCCGGCATATCCACCTCGACGCCGCCTATCCGGCGAACAGCAGCTACCACAACATCGGCCAGACCTTCACGGTGAGCCATCATCCCTATTTCGAGGCGGCGGTGTGCGGCACGGGCAAAGGACTCGACACCGAAACCGAGCGCATCACCTCCTCCCACGTGCTTATCAAGAATGCCCGGGCCAGCCGGCTGCTCAGCCAACAGTTGCGGGAGTACGTCGAGACCCATCGCCTTCATTCCCTGCTCCTGGTGCCGCTGCGGGTGGAGGACGAAGTGCGGCATCTTCTGGTGTTCTATGCAACCAGCCAGAAGCAGCAGTTCACCGATGAAGAGATCGAATTGCTGGTTTTCCTGGGCAAGGAGATCATGAAGGCTTCGCGACTCGAGTTCATGGGCGAAGTGCTCCACGATTTCAAGAACCCTGCCATCGCCATCGCCGGTTTTGCCCGCCGCGCCAGGCAACTGCTGGCCGGGGCAGGGGATCTCGCCGCGGTGCGGGGCAAGTTAACGGGCTACCTCGATATTCTGGCGCGGGAAGGGGAGCGGTTGCAGGATCTTGCCCTCACCCTTTCGGGGGAAGGCAAGGAGGAGGTGCTCGACCTGGAGGAGATCGTCCGCAGCCGTTTTCAACTGAACGAGGCGGTGATCCAGCACACCGGCCGGCGGGTAAAGTCCCGTCTCGAGGTGCGGGCCAAGGGGATGCGGGTCTTCTGTTCCCGGTTCGGCCTGGAACGGGTGCTCGACAATCTGTTCAACAACGCCACCAAGGCGGTGCCCGAAGAGGGCGGTGAAATCGAGGTGGTGCTTTCCCGGCACGACGGCTTTGGCGGTATCGAAATAGCCAATACCGGCGAGATCGACGCGGGCCAGCTCGACCAGGTGCGGCGGGGTGACGTGCGGGGCCGTGGGGTGAGCATCATCACCCGCTTCGTGCAGGCTAACCACGGCGCCGTGGACATCCACAGCGAGGGCGGCCGCACCGTTTTCAGGGTGGAACTGCCTCTTGTCTCCGGCATCGGCTCGCGTTGAGTCGACCCCGCCGTCAGGAAGGGATTGAGTCGGGGTCGTTCTTGTGCTATGGAGAGAAAGGAGTGCCGCTTTCCTCTCTCGGGGTGTGCGGCCTGGAGAAGCGGCGAACGGAAGATGGTTTCCAGCGCGGGAGGGGAGAAGGGCGTGAAGGCAGGGGCGGTGCCGGCTGCGGTTAGCGGAGCGGAGGGCCATGGATAGCCCGCTGGCCGTTCTTGCCTTTCTCATCGCGGTGGCGGTTGCCGTTGTTGTCCTGGTGCTGGGAGTCATCCTGCTGTCGCCGCGGCCACCGCTTGCGCCGTCGTCCCCCCGCCGGCAACCCGGCAATCGCGATGCTGCGGCGGACGTTGCGGCAATTGCCCCGGCGCCGCTGGAGGTGGCGGCCGAACGTTCCGCCGCCATCGCCCATCCTCTGCTCAGGAACGTCGAATACCGGATTTTCGACGAAACCCTGCAGCCCCAGACCCTCGACGAGATGGACGAGGAGATCCTCGCCGACATCCGGGCCCGGATACGCGATGTCGACACCCTGCCGACGGTGAACCTCAAGATCAGCAACCTGCTGCGCGACCCCAACTCCAGCGCCAAGAAGGTGGCCGAACTGGTCTCCACCAATCCCCTGCTTTCGGCAAAAATTCTGCGGGCGATCAATTCCTCCTATTATGCCCTGCCCAAGCAGGTCACCTCGGTGGGCCGCGCCATAACGCTTCTCGGCTACAACGACGTGCGCTCCCTGGTCATCCAGGATTCCCTGCGCAAGGCCCTGCCCGCCATGCTTTCCCCGCGCCGGATCCGGGATCTCTGGCTCCATTCGACGGCGGTCTCCGCCTGTGCCCACCACATCGCGGTCCACATCCTGCCCGGCGAGGACCACGACATGTTCACCATGGGGCTCTTCCACGATATCGGGAAATATTTTTTCCCCCTGCTCGACACGGTGGGCCGGCCCAGCGAGGACAACCCGCAGCTCATCCAGGAAGAGCAGCTCTACGGCATCAACCATGCCCTGCTCGGTAGTCTGGTGGCGCGCCGGTGGAAAATAGCCGAGCTGACCGTGAAGGGCATCGAGTACCACCATCATCCCTGGTGTCTGCCGCCGGAGAGCATCCCGGCCGAGTGCCTGCGGCCCGCCTTCATTCTTTGCCTGGCTGACGTCATCTGCCGGATTCTGGGCTACGGCGGCGAGGTGATTGAGGTCTATCCCCTGCGGCAGGAATATTTCCGCCACTTCGGCCTGGCCGAGGATATCGGCATGCTGGTCACCAGCGCCCTGGTGAACGAGGTGGAACGGGCCCGGGCCAATGTGGAGTCCTATATCGGAAGTTGAAGGGGTCTTCAGCTGCCGGTCGAGTGGGGGCGGCGCCGCTGGCCGTTGCGGAGCTCGAACTGCACGATCACCGGCAGGTGGTCGCTGGCCAGGCGGCTCACCTGCAGCCGGCAGGTGCGGCTGCCGATGACGTTGGCCTGGCCCCGCAGAAAGATTTTGTCGAGCTTGCCGGTGGGCGAGATGGAAGGATAGGTGCGCAGCGTCGACTGGTTGTCGTTGCCGCGGGAGGTGGCGCACTGAAAGCCGAGAATCTCGGTGAAGATGGGGGTGAGGTAGTTGCCCCAGTCGTTGAAGTCGCCTCCCACCAGGCAGAGCCGGTTCTCTTCCATGGAGACGAATTGCTCGGCCCGGTAGAGCAGACCGACCTGCTGGGACCGTTCGCTGGCGGAGAGCCCCAGGTGGAGGTTGAAGACTTCGAAGGGGTGCTCCCGCACGCCGTCGTCGAGGGCAATGGTGGTGTGCTGGCAACCGCGCCGCTTTTTGCGGCCGATGGTGAGGTCGATGTTGCTTTGCCGGATGATCGGGAAGCGGCTCAGGGTGGCGTTGCCGTAATGGCCGGTGCGCAGCTTGACGTTCAAACCCAGGGCATGGTGCGGGTAGCCGGCCAGCTCGGCCAGTTCCTCGGCCAGGTTGAGCATGTTGGAGCGCGGCACCCCGACATCCACCTCCTGGAGCAGGACCACGTCGGCCTGGTGGTGCTTGAGCACGGCGGCGATGCGGTCCGGAGCGAAGCGCCGGTCGATGCCGATGGCCTTGTGGATGTTGTAGGAAAGGACCTTGAAGAGCATGGCGGGCTCGCGGCAAAAGAAAGTCCCGCACCGGGCGGCCCGTGCAAAGGCAGGCGGGGCGGGAAAGGGTATAAGGCTCGGGGCCGGCCTGTGAGCCGGTTCAGATGGCTAGAGGAATTGTAATGTTCCTGGCCAGCAATGCAACCGATTTGATGGTTTCCGGCGCGTCGTTGAAGTAGAGGCCGCCGAACTGGTTGCTGCAGTCCGGGCAGCCCCGCAACCAGAGGATGTGATGGCGGTACATGTTCTTGGCCAGTTTGCGGAAGACCCAGCGGCTCTCACCGCATTCGAAGCAGTAGAGCAGGGTCCATTCGTCCTGCAGCAGGGCGTCGGCGCATTCACGACAGACCGGCACCACCAGGTCCCGCACTGAAACTTCCCGTACCTCTCCTTCCGTGTAGCCGAAGGGGATGACAATATAGTCGATGGCCGGAAAGTCTTCCGGTTTGGTGCCGGGGCCATGGTTCAATTGGCAATGGGTTTCTTCGAGATCGGCCAGCAGCTGTACTCTGTCGATGCTATCCACACTATCACCTCGCGCGTTGTGAGTCGTCACTCTCGGGGCTCCCCGGGCGCGGGCGTTTGCGGTCGACAGGCGTCCGTGCCTAGGGAGCGTGGTGGTTTCCGGTTTCCACCTCTCCTGTCACTTTGTTCCTCCTTGCTTCGGTTGTGGTGGGGAAGGTTTCCCACACTTTTCTTATCGGCTCTTTTGGGGAAAAAAGTTAGCACGACTTCCTTGTGCTTCCAGGCGGAGAGGTGCAATCTCCGTACCACACGGTGGCGTTCTCCCGGCGGGTCGGAACCTGCCCTCAGCGTTGCTGCATGGCCTGCAGGAAGGTCTCGGCCTCGGCGATGGAATATTCCATTTCCCGGATGAGCTGGCCGATGTCGGTTTCCATGCTGACCAGTTCGTTCTGCAGGGCTGCCACAGCCCGGGCGTTGAGGTTGTGCTTGAGAAAGAGCACCTGGTCGCGAAAGGCATCGAGCACCGGCTCGATCCTTGCCTCGGCCCGTCGCATGGCGGCGATCAGCCGGCCGTAGCGGCCGCGGGTTTCTTCCAGGCTGCGGGCGCTCTCAGCCCGCAGCGCTGGGTTGGAGTAGTCCTTGATCTCGGTTTTCCATTCGGCAAACAGGGCATCGGCCACCTCCTCCACCGCCTCGATGCGATCCTCCACGGCCTCGGCCCGCTCGCTGCAGCGGTCGAATTCGGCCTGTAGCAGGGTGTATTTTTCCTCCAGGCCGCCGCCGTCGTAGGCGACCACCGAACCGAAGCGCTCAAGGGCCGAGCGGAACTGCTCCTTGGCCTCCTGTTGGGCGTCCCGCGCCTTTTCCACCCGGTCCACCAGGATGTCGCGTTTGTGCCGCCCCATTTTTTCCATGGTGTTGTAGTAGGCGCTCTGGCAGCCGGCCAGGAGGAAAAACAGGGCGGCGAGGGCGGTCAGCTGCCAGAAAACGGCAGTTTTCCGCCTCATTTTGTCACCTCCCGCTGCCAATAGGGGTTCATGAGATCCTCGAAGATGGCCAACGCCGCCTCGGCCCCCTGGCCGGCGGCGGTGACTATCTGCTTGTAGCCGCCTTCAACGTCGCCGGCCGAGTAGATGCCGGGCACCGAGGTGCGGTGGCGCGCATCTTTTTTTATGAAACCGTCGGTGGTGAGCTCTACCCCCAGCTTGCGGGCAAGGCCGGTGGCCGGCTGGTAGCCGATGGCAATGAAGACGCCGGCGGCTTCCAGTTCGAAGGTGTCGCCGTTTCTGGTCCGACAGCCGACCGACTCGACCTTTCCAGAGCCGTTGATGGAGGCGAGCTCGGTGTCGAAAAAGACTTTCAGGTTCTGGGCCTCGACATTCTTGATCAGATGCTCCTGGGCCCGGAAGGCGGCGCTGCGGTGGACGATGGTGACCTCGACACCGATGTTGGCAAGATGCAGGGCCTCGGTGAGGGCGGAATTGCCGCCGCCCACCATGACCACTTTTTTACCGCGGAACAGGGGGCCGTCGCAGGTGGAGCAGTAGGAGACGCCGCGGCCGGCCAGCTCTTTCTCGCCGGGGACGCCGAGCTTGCGGTGGCTGGCGCCGGTAGCGAGCAGCACGGCCCGGGTGGTGAAGCGCCGGCGGCTGGTCTGCACCACCATCGGCACCCCCGGGGTGACGTCCACCACTTCTTCGCCCGGAAAGATTTCGGTGTATTCGAGGGCGTGGCTCACCATGATGTCGACCAGGGTCTTGCCGCCCACCTGGGTGAAGCCGGGGTAGTTCTCCACCACCGGGGTGGTGGCCACCTGGCCGCCGAGGGCGCCTTTTTCCACCACCACCGAGCGCAGGCCGCTCCGCGTCGCGTAGATGCCGGCGGTGAGACCGGCAGGTCCGCCGCCGACGATGACCAGGTCGGTGTCGATCTCGCCGGCGTCGCTCTCGGGGATGAAGACGTTTTGCTGCTCGAGCTTGGCCATGGAGTCGAGGAAGAGCTCCTCGCTCTGGGCCCCGAGACCGATGAGGGTGTCGTTGGCAAAGGCCTGGGGCACCGAGTGGGCGCCGTAGCGTTCGGCCTCCGCCGGGTTCATCTGGATGTCGACGATGGTGAGGGAGACCAGATCCGGCCGGCTCACCGCCGCCTTGATGCCGTTCACCGCCTGCTGCGGGCAGTAGGGGCAGGTGGGGCTGACGAAGATCAAGAGATCCCGGGGCGAGTCCAGGTGGTCGAGGATTTTCTTGCTGGCTTCGCTCAGTTCCACCTGGCCCCGGCCCAGGGCCAGCAGAAGCTCGATGAAGGTGCGGGCCTCCTCGCCCACCGGTGCTCCCTGCCAGCGGATCCGGTACGGTTCGCGGTCGAAGAGCAGGGTGGGAGCGGCGGTGATGTTTCTTTTCTTCGCCTCGGCATGGGAGAGGTCGTATTCGCGCAGCGTCACCTTGGGGGTATACTGGCGGAGCATGCGGATCACCTGGCGGCTTGCCTCGCAGAAGGGTGCGTTGGGGCCGGAGTCGGTGAAGAGCAGGAGCGGCACCTCGTGCTCGATGCCCGCAAGGATCTTTTTTAAATGGGCCTCGGCCCGGGCTTGGTCGGCGGCGTGGGAATGGCTGTCTGCCATGGAAAACCTCCTGGAAAATGAGGAAGGTGAGCAGCAACGAGATTGCTGCGTCATGGGTTTGCTGGACCAGGAAAAAGAATAGGGGGAACGGCACCACCGGTCAAGCAAAAGCAGGAACGGCAAGGCGCTTGACAGGCCGCCAGAATCCTGGCTAGAACTGAATCGGGCCACCAGCCGGAAGCAATGGCGGAACATTTCCTGACGGCGTGCGGACCGGAGAAAACCGGCCGTACGTTCCACCATTTTCATGGAGAAAACGATGCCCCCGGAGCGGCAGACAGGCAGGGAAAATTTCGATGAGCTGGTGGAGCGGCGGGGCAGCTCGAGCCTCAAGTGGGAGCGTTACCGGGGCACGGACATCCAGCCCATGTGGGTGGCGGACATGGACTTCCGGTCGCCACCGGCGGTGCTGAAGCTGCTGCGGGAGCGGGTGGAGCACGGCGTGTTCGGCTATACCCTGCCGCCCGCCGAACTGGTCGACGCCGTGCTGTCCATGCTCCTTGCGGAGTATGACTGGCAGGTAAGGCCCGAGTGGCTGGTCTGGCTGCCGGGCCTGGTCTGCGGTCTGAACGTGAGCTGCCGGGCGGTGGGGCAGCAAGGTGATGAGGTGCTCTCCATGGTTCCCATCTACCCGCCCTTTCTCACCGCTCCCGGCCATTCCGGGCGGAGGCTCTCCACCGCGCCCTTCGTGCGGCGGGGTGCATCCTGGGAATTCGATTTCGACCTGCTGGCGGGCGCTCTCACTCCCCGCACCCGTCTCTTTCTGCACTGCAATCCCCAGAACCCCTTGGGGCGGGTGTTCAGCCGGGTTGAACAGGAGCAATTGGCCGAGTTCTGCCTGCGCCATGATCTGGTGGTCTGTTCCGACGAGATCCATTGCGGTCTTGTTCTCGATCGGGACAAGAAGCATATTCCCTTTGCCACACTGTCGCCGGAGGTGGCCCGTCGCACCATCACTCTCATGGCTCCCAGCAAGACTTACAACCTGCCGGGCCTGGGCTGTTCGTTCGCGGTGATCTCCGAGCCGGGGCTGCGCCTGGCTTTCAAAAGAGTGATGGAGGGGATCGTGCCCTACGTCAACGCCCTCGGGTTCACCGCGGCGCTTGCCGCCTACCGGGACTCGGCGGACTGGCTGCGGGCGCTCATCGGCTACCTGCGGGCCAACCGCGACCTGGTGCTGCGGGAGGTGGAGGAGATGCCGGGAATAACCACCACCCCGGTGGAGGCCACTTACCTTGCCTGGCTCGATTGCAGGGCCTCCGGGCTTGCCGAGCCGGCCCGCTTTTTCGAGGAGGAGGCGCGGGTGGGCCTCTCCGATGGCCGCGAGTTCGGGGCGCCGGGCTTTCTGCGTCTCAACTTCGGCTGCCCGCGCAGCGAGCTGGCCGCGGCGCTGCGCCGCATGGGAGAGGCGTTGGAGGGGAAGGGGGTGGAGCAAGGGAGCAAGGGCGCAAGGGAGTAAGGGGATCACTTTTATGGAGTGTGGCGGGCGCACTCGTCCATTGTGTCGCAGAAAGGAAACCGGCGGCTGCAACCGTCCCCTCCTGACCGCGTAGCTATGACCTCTGGATCCAGTAGAGGGCCCAGGAGCGGCAGACAGTTACAAATCAACCGGGGAGCATGTCGTAGAAGTAGGCCATGACGTCGGAGCGGGTGACGATGCCGATCAGTGCGCCGTCTTCCACCACCGGCAGGCGGCCTATGTCGTACTGCACCATGATGCGGGCCGCCTGCATGGGGGACTTGTCCGGGGAAACGGTCTGCACCGTGCGGCTCATGAAGGCCTTGGCCGGGGCGTCGAGCTGGCTCTGCTTCTTTACCTTGTTGAAGTCGCGGCGGGA
>JBFHWX010000011.1:0-34337 GCA_041599275.1 Desulfobulbales bacterium
CGCAACAAGCCGGCGCTCCCTACGGCACCAGTTCATCTCCCCGGGCGGCCCATTGCCAGCCAATTCAAGCGAAGCCGCTCCCCGCTTTCCCTCCCCGGCTTCCGTACTAACCAGACACAGCCATCCTCATGGAAATCCCGCCATCGGTCCACATCAAGCTGCGTATCCGGGAAATGACCATCGACGATCTCTCCGACGTCTTCCACATCGGTGAGACCATCTTCACCGCCGACTACTCCACCAGCCTCTACCGCACCTGGGACGAGTACGAGATCACCTCCCTGTTCAACACCGACAGCGAGCTCTGCCTGGTGGCGGAGATGCAGGACCGCATCGTCGGCTTTGCCCTGGGCACCACAGTGGAAAAGCATCATTCCGCCTGGAAATACGGCTATCTCGTCTGGCTCGGGGTGCGCGGCGAGCTGCACAAGCAGCGGATCGGCGACAAACTCTTTCGGGAAATCAGCCGGCGCATGAAGGAAATGGGGGCCCGGATCATCATCGTCGACACCGACGCAGAAAACGAGGCGGCCATCCGTTTTTTTAAAAAACAGGGCTTTGGCCATCCGCAGAAGCACGTCTATATGACCCTCAACCTGGACCGGCCGAAAAAGAGCAGACCAACCGTCTCCCGGAGGAAGCGCCATGATTGATTCCGTCGCCAGGGCCTGGCAGAATATCGATCCGGAACGGTTGCGCCGCATCCTGCTCGAGATGCTCGACATCTATTCGCCCTGCGGCAAGGAAGAGGACATCCAGCTCTACCTCGAGGAGGTGCTTCGTGAAGCGGGTCTCGAGGTGCGCCGCCAGCAGGTGGAGGAAGACCGCTTCAACCTGATCGCCACCATGGGCCAGGGCCCGCCCCGCCTGCTGCTCACCGGCCACGTGGACACCATCCATGCCTGGGAGCTCGATGCCTGCGGGGGACGGCAGGAAGGGGATACGATCTACGGCCTGGGCAGCGCCGATATGAAGGGCGGCTGCGCCGCCATGGTGGAGACCTTTCTCGCCCTGGCCGCCGCTCTGGGGCCGGAAGCCAGGCCGCCGGTGGGCCTGTTGCTGGCGGTGGGGGAAGAGGAGGACGGCGCCGGCAGCGCCGCTTTTCTCGCCGGGCAGCGGCCCGAACTGGTGGTGATCGGCGAACCCACCGGCCTTGCCGCCTGCTTTGCCCACTATGGCTACCTGGAAGCGGATTTTCTCACCCGCGGCCGCCGTATCCACTCGTCGCTGCCGGAACTCGGCCACAATGCGGTGGAATCCATGCTCCAGGTCCTGCTTCACTTCGGCCGTTCGCCACTCTTCAACAAGAGCCGCTCGGAGATCGTCTACTCCATCCGTGAGTTAACCTCGTCGCGGGCCGGCTTCGTGGTGCCGGACCGCTGCGAGGCCTGGGTGGACATCCACCTGCCGCCGGCCGTTCTCCCGGATCAGGTGGCCGCCGGCATCCAACAGCTCGCCGAAGAAGCCAGGACCATCATCCCCGACCTCGATCTCGAAGTCGGCTGCAGCTTCGAAGCGGCGGGCTATGATCTCGGCAACGACGCACCGCCCGCTCCCCAGCTTGCGGCCATTTACAAAAAACTCGGTCTCGACCTGCGACTAGACGCCTTCCGCTCCCACTCCGACGGTAACCTCTTTTACCAGGCCGGCTGCCGGCCCCTGGTCCTCGGGCCCGGCGAACTGGAGGTGGCCCACACCCCGGACGAGCAGACCTCCTTCCGCCAGGTGCTCGACGCCGCCCGCATCTACGCCGCTCTCTGTTTGCTCTGTTGAGCGTGTTTTCCCTCAAAGAGCCGGGTCGCCACCCATCCGCGCAAGCAGGGTTTCCCACAGGGTAAGCCGTGAAACGCTGCCCAGCCGCTCGCCTGCCCAGTACCTTCTTTCCTCGGCCAACCACACCCCCTGGGTGTTGAAGCTGTAGACCGGCATCAGGTCGGGCCGCTTGGACACCGGCATGATCAGATCGTGGCCGGTGTCCAGCACCAGGGGCTCGTCCTGGGGGGCGGCGGCATAGGTGAGCACCATGTGGGGCGTTTTTTTCGGCAGGGTCAGCACGTAGGTGAGGCGCAACCGCTCTTCCGCCACCTGCATGTCCCGCAGAGTGAAAAACTTGGCGATGGTGAGGTCCTCGCAGTCGCCGGCGCCGGAGGCCACGGTCTCGATGGGGGTGGCCCAGTAATCGCTCATGCCCCAGTGCTCGAGATCCTCGGCAAAGGGCAGGTGGTTGAAAAAAAGATTGACCGACCGCAGTTTTTCCGTGGTGGGAGCCGAACGATTCTCCTCGATGAGAGCCTGCCAGCGCCGGAGCGGACTCACCGGCTCCTGCACGGCGGGCAAAGGCTCTTGCTCGCGGAGCACCGCATCCTGCCGGTCGGCGACGGTGGCACAGGAAGACGCCAGGAGTGAGAGCGCCAACAGGGTAGCGGGCAGCAGGAAACAACGGGCAGGACGAAATCTGGTCATCGTGGTTTTCTCTCTACAACAGGCGTTTCACAAACGTGGGGAAACAGTTCACCGGGCGCTGCAACAACACCCTTCGAGCTTTTACCATCGGCTCCACGACCTGGCAAGGCTTAAACTCAATTTCGGGGTGGCTACCGCCTGCTGAGAACCAGATCGAACCGCGCCTCCTGCTGCCCTGGCTCCGGGTAGTGCTGGGTAATGAGCCATTCGTGAAAGGGCGCGCGCACCGAAATATGAATGTGGGGCGGTCGCCTGCCGTAAGCCGGTGGCGGACTGCATTCGAAACGGTAGTTGCCCTGCTGGTCGGCAAGCAGCGTGGCCCGGAAGTCATCGCCGTAATTGCCATCAGGACCGGTGAGCCAGATCTCGATAATGGCGCCGGCCAGAGGGAGGCAGCCTTCGCTCGACAGCACCCGGCCGCTAAGCACGTAACCCTCGCCCAGCCGGTCGCGGACCGGAGCACCGGGCCGGTAAAAGGGGCCGATCTCGTCGGGGGCGGTGGGTTTACATCCGGTTTCGGCCTGGAGGCCGGCCGGAACCGCCGTTGCCAGACCCACCAGGAACAAAAAAAGATAGTATTTTTTTCTCAAGAAAAGTTTCATATCAGGCCTCTTTCGAAAGACACACCACAGGCTTGACAACCCTTTCGCTTTACACCGCAGCCCACGGTTCGTGGATTCCTATCTAGAGCCAACAAATCCCAACAGAGACTGTTTCCCCATAAAGCCATGGATGGCGGCAGAAAGCAAGACCTCGATCCAACCTCAACCTCCACCGGCGTCGGCAAGCCAGGCCAGCACCCCCCGGGCCGCCCAATGCCCGGAGCTGAAAGCGCCCTGCAGCAGGTAGCCGCCGGTGGGGGCTTCCCAGTCCAGCATTTCGCCGGCCACGAATATGCCGGGCAAGCGCCGGATCATCAGGTCATCGCTGAGTTCGGCAAAGGAAAGTCCGCCCGCCGAGGAGATCGCCTCGGCCAGCGGCCGGCAAGCGCTGATGACCAGGGGCAGGGACTTTACGCAAGTGGCCAGCCGGCGCGGCTCCCCGAGATCGGCGCTGCTGCAGCACTCCTTGAGCAGAGCCAGAACCGGCCCGCTCAGTTTGAGACTCTTGCGAAGCAGGGAGGCAAGGGTTATCCCCTTGCGGGGCACGGAAAGCCGCCGCTCGACCTCGGCCAACTCGAGATCGCGTTTGAGATCGATCCTCAGGACGCAAACCCCATCCCGTTCGAGGGCCATGCGCAGGGGCCGGCTCAAAGGGTAGATGGCGCCGCCCTCGACGCCATAGTCGGTGAACACCAGGTCCCCGGTGCTGGTCTCGCCACTTGGCGCTGTGCAAAGAAGGTTCTTCAGGTGATCGCCGCTGTGCCTTTCACGAAAAAAGGCGCTCCAGGCCACCTCGAAACCACAGTTGGCCGGGGCAAAGGGAACGACAAGACAGCCGGCCGCTTCGAGCACAGCGGTCCAGCCGCCGTCGGAACCGGTCTGCGGCCAGGAGGCGCCGCCCAGGGCGAGAACCACAGCCGAGGCCGCCACCTCGGTCTGGCGGTCGCCCACCTGAAAGAGCAACCGCCCGGTGGGTCCGAAACCGATCCAGCGCCAGCCGGTGCGGAACACCACGCCCTGGGCGCTGAGCCTCTCGGTCCATCGCCTGAGAATCGCGGCAGCCTTTTCCTTTTCGGGAAAAACCCGGCCGCTGGTACCGACAAAGGTTTCCACCCCAAGTTGCCGGAGCCAGGCCCGCAGTCCATCGGGGGAAAAGGCGGCCAGCATCTGTTCAAAACGGTGGGCATGCTCGCCGTAACGGCCGGCGAAATCGTGAAGCTCCTCGCTTCTGGTCAGGTTGAGACCGCTTCGGCCGGCCACCAGAAATTTGCGCCCCACCTTCGGCATGGCGTCGTAGAGAACAACGGGCACCCTGGCACCGGCGAGAATTGTGGCTGCCATGAGTCCGGCTGGACCGCCGCCGACCACTGCCACGGGGGTGGAACAACCGGATGGTGAAAAAAAACTGTTCAAGCCGGACCTCGACGAGTTTTCTCACTGAGCAGAAACAGCCCTTCTCCGCCGGGAAGGTCGATCTGCCGTTTGACATGAATGAAGTTCCAGGGTATCAAGAGACGCCGTAGCCACCACCGCTGGCTCCAGGAGTCCAGCACCCGAGAAACCTGCCGCCAAGCTGAAATACCCCATGCACCACGCCCCAAACCTCCCCTGGCCAGCCGCTTGCCGCCCCCTCATGCTCGCCCCCATGCAGGGCCTCACCAACCGGGCCCTGCGGGCCCAGTTCATCGAGCGCTACCACCCCGACCTGGTGTTCACCGAATTCGTCCGGGCCAGCGCTTCGTCGAAGCGCTGCATCTCCCAGAGCGACCGGCTCGAGGTGGCGGAAGGCGCCGGAGCGGTGCCCCTGGTGGTGCAACTCATCGGCAGCGACACCGACGCCCTGGAGCAGGCGGCCCAGATCGTTCAGGATCTGGGCGCCCAGCATCTCAACATCAATCTGGGCTGCCCCTACGGACGCATGACCAGCAACACGGCGGGGGGCAGAATGCTTAAGGAGCCGGAAAAACTCGAACCCATCCTGAGACGGCTGCGGGGCGTCTGTGGCGGCAGCTTCTCGGTGAAGACCCGCTCCGGTTTCGACGATCCGAGCCAGATTTTCAGCCTCCTGCCGATGTTCGAAGCGTGCGGTGTCGACTTTCTGGTTCTCCACCCGCGCACCGTGGTCCAGCGCTATGAGGGACGGGCCGATCACTCGGTAACCGCCGGTGTGGTGGCCCAAACCAGGCTGCCGGTGATCGCCAACGGCGACGTGGTGGACGCCGATGGCGGCCTTCGGGTGCTCGCCGAAACGGGTGCCGCCGGCCTCATGCTGGGCCGCGGCGCCATTGCCGACCCCCTCCTTTTTGAACGGCTGCGGGGCAATTACCCGGAACTTTCCAGCCCCGCCGAGCGGCGCCGGGAACTGCGGAGCTACCTCGAAGACCTGGTCGAGCGCTACCGCCTCCTGTTCAGCGGCGACCAGCAGGTACTCACCAAAATGAAGGAAATCACGGGATTCGCAGGCGGAGCCGACTTCGCCGAAACGCGCCGGCAACTCCTGCGGAGCAAGAAGCTGCAGCACTACAGCGAAATTCTCGCCACCTTGGAGTAAACCGGGGGGGCCCAGGCCCGTCCTGCCGCGATTCAGAAGCTGTCGGAATCGATCAGGGCCACCCGGTTGATCAGACGCAGAATTTCTTCCTGCAGATGAGCGGGAGGATCGATAAACCGGACACCGACCCCGGGCCGCCCGGTTTCGTCGCGCTTGGTGACCCACATGACCTGGACATTGACGGTTTCGCCGATCAGATCGCCGATGGAGAAGGAAAGCTGGGTAATCTCTCCGACCCGAAGGGGTTCCTCGGTGTGGAAGTACATGCCGTCGATGGAGATGTTGTTGCTGAGGGAAATGAGGAAGTCCCCCTCCTGGATGTAGCGTACTTCAAACCGGGCCGGAATACGTGTGGTGTCTCTGCGTTCGCTCATCGTTTCTCTCATGCTCGGGAGGTCGGTGCGGGGCCAATCGCGGCAGCGTCCCCTTGATCTGCTTTTAGCTAGTGAAAACACGAAAGAAAGTCAAGGGGCTTCTGCACTGGCGGTGCTCCTTGACCGCCAGGCCCGGGTGGATGGCCATTCCAGTACCGACGTTCCCCTGGGGCCTTCGGCGCCGCCAAACACTAAAGTCCCCCTCTCACAGAGATCTGTTCCCCAAAAATTAACCCACCATGATCCCGTTTACGGCGTCGGCCAAAAAGTGTAAAGTACACCGGTTACGGCAACGGCGGGAATGCCTGAAACGGACTCTGATGGTCAGGCACTATCCCAAAGCTTGAAAAGGTTGCCGCCCTTCCTTTGCGAGCGAACGACAGACAAAGATGACGCACCCTTCGAGGCGCAGCCGGGTTTCCCTGCAGCTGCGACTTTTTGCATGGATTCTGACCATCTGCCTGACCGTGGGCGGCACGGCGGGGCTGCTCATCATCCGTTCCGAAGAGAAACGGCTGGTGAGCCAAGCCCTGGCCGACCTCGAGCTGCTGAGTGCCCGTTATGCCGAAACCCTGCAGGAAGAAATAGACCAGAAAACCCGGCTCGGCAGCGCCGCCAACCGGGTCGTTCTGCAGACCCTTCTGCAGCGGCCCTACAGCGGGGAACCGCCCGTTCCTGCTGCCGGCAGCGACGGAGCGCGGCGCAGCCGCACCAACATCTCCGGCGCCTTTCTCGCCCAAGACTCGGAACCGTCCCCCTGGATTTCCACGCTGTTTCACCAGAGCGAAACGCTCTGGGAAGAACTGGCGCCGGTCATGCGCCAGAGCTTTTTCAATTTTTACCTGATCACCCCGGAAAACTTCATCCGCATCAGCCCCCCGCACTGGGCCATCGAAGTCGAAGCGGCCCACGATTTCTCCCGCGACATCTTCTACCGGCTGGCCACCCCGGAGAACAACCCGGGCCGCACACCGGTCTGGACCCCGGTCTACTACGACTCCATCTGGCAGAAATGGATGACGAGCCTCATCATCCCGCTCTACGACGGCCAGCGCTTTCTGGGAGTCACCGGCGCCGACTTCATCCTCGACCATCTCTTTGCCCGGATCCTCACCATGGGCAAACGGGAAGGCTGGGCCACGGGCATGCTCTTCGACCGCCAGGGGGGACTGCTCGTTCATCCCGTTTATATGGAATCCATCCTCCTCAGCCGGGCGGAAATGAATACCCCGCTGCCGCCGTCCCAGATTGCCGATCCCGCCCTCCGGCAACTGGTGGCTGGCAGCCTCGATGAAAGTTTGCCCAGCGGCCGGGCCACCACCCTTGCGGCCGGCGGCCGCACCATGCACCTCTGTATCCAGCCTGTACCTGCCATGGCCTGGCGGCTGGCGGTCTACGCCGACGATGCCGAGGTAACCGGCGAGCTCGCTCTTCTGCGCTGGAAAATTCTGGCCAGCTCCCTGCTCATGGGGCTCTTTCTCGCTCTGGTCATCAACACCGGTTTCCATCGCCTGGTGCTGCGCCGGGTCGACCGGCTGGCGAGAACCGCGGAGAAAATCGCCGGCGGCGACCTGCAGGTACCGGTAATGATCGGCGAGTCCGACGACATCGGCCTGCTGGAAAAGGGTTTCAGCCGCATGCGGCATGCCATCCAGGAACAGATCGTGTCCCTGCAGCAGGAAATCGAGGAAAGAGAGCTTACCGAAAAAAGGCTAAAGGAGAGCGAAGAGCGGTACCGGGCCCTGTTCGACGCGACCACCGAAGCGATCTTCATCCACGACGGCGAAACCGGCCGGGTGCTGGATGTCAACCAGCGGATGCTGGAGATGTTCGAATGCACCAAGGACGAAGCCCTGGCCTCCTCGGCCGACGACCTGAGCCTCGGTGAGCCGCCCTACGCCGAAGCCCAGGCCCTGGAAATGGTGCTGCTCGCCTTGACGGAGGGCCCGCAACTCTTCGAGTGGCACTCCAAAAGCCTGCGTGGCCGGCTTTTCTGGAGCGAGGTGAGTTTACGGAGCGTCGCCATCGGCGGCAGAAAAATCGTTCTGGCTGTGGTGCGCGACGTGAGCGAGCGCAAAAAGGCCGAAGAGGCCCTGCAGCAGGAGCAGTCCTTCGTCGCCGAAATCCTCGACGCCCAGCCCGACACGGTCTTCGTCTTCGAACCGGATAGCGGCCGGACCTTGCGCTGGAACCAACAGAGCAAGCTGGTCAGCGGCTATGGGGACGAGGAGATCCGGACCATGACCATAGCCGATTTCCATCCGCCAAGAGAGCACGAACGTCTTGCCGAGGCCACCGGCGAGCTTCTGGCAGAGGGGCGGATCAACGTCGAACTGGCGATCCGCGCCAAGGCGGGCCTTGAAATCCCCTACGAGTTTTCCGGCGCCCTGCTGCGGGACAGAACTGGCCAGCCCATCGCCGCTTGCACCGTGGGCCGCGACCTTTCCGAGCGCAAGGCCGCCGAAGCGGAACGGGCAAACCTCGAGCAGCAGCTCAGGCATTCCCAGAAGCTCGAGGCCATTGGCACCCTGGCAGGAGGAATCGCCCATGATTTCAACAATATCCTAACCGCGATCATCGGCTACGCCGAGCTTGCCCGCTACCAGGCCGCCCCGGGCAGCTCCCTTGCCGAAGACCTCGACGCCATCTTCGAGGCCGGTTGCCGGGCCCGGGATCTGGTGCGCCACATCCTCTCCTTCAGCCGCCAGGCGGAAAGACAGCGGCAACCCGTCGAGGTGGCACCGCTCATCCGGGAGGCCCTGAAACTTCTGCGGGCAACGATTCCCGCCGAAATCGAGATCCGCACCGAGATTTCTTCTGCTTCCTGCACCGTTCTCGCCGATCCCTCCCAGCTCCACCAGGTACTGGTCAACCTCTGCACCAACGCCGCCCATGCCATGGAGGAGAAGGGCGGTGTTCTCACCATAGGTCTCCATCGAGTTAAAGTCGAGGCGCAGGAAAAACCTTCCATGGATCTGGCGCCAGGCTCCTATATCCTGTTCAGCGTCCGGGACACCGGCTGCGGCATGGACCACGCTGTGCAGGAAAGGATCTTCGATCCCTATTTCACCACCAAGGAGTTCGGCAAGGGCTCGGGCCTGGGGCTTGCCGTGGTGCACGGCATCGTGAAGGCCGCCGGCGGCGCCATCACCGTCGACAGCTGGCCCGGCACCGGCACCACCTTTTCGGTCTTCCTGCCGGCCACCGAAGAGAAAGCCACCACAACCGCCGAGACCAGCGCCGGCCTGCCCAGGGGCAACGAGCACCTGCTGCTGGTGGACGACGAGCCGGCGGTTGTCGAGGTTTCCGAAAAAGTGCTGCGGAGCCTGGGCTACACGGTGACCATCTGCACCAACCCGGCCACCGCCCTGGAGCTTTTCAGGGAGGCGCCGGATCGCTTCCAGTTGCTGGTCACCGACCAGTCCATGCCGGGCATGAACGGCATGGAGCTGGCCCGCCAGCTTCATACCCTGCGGCCAGGGCTGCCGGTGCTGCTCTGCACCGGCTACGCCGCGGGCCTCGACGAGGCCAAGGCAAGGGCGGCGGGTATCGGCGCTTTTGCCCTGAAGCCCCTGCTGGCCAAGGATCTGGCCCAACTGGTGCGGCAGTGCCTTGATAAAGGGGAAACGAGTTGAGAGGGTTCGGGGGGTGATATCACCACTCGCTGGTCAGGGTGCGTTCCACGTCGTTCCAGTTGGCTTCCATGGTCTGCACCGCATCTATGGCCAGGTCGAGGTGCGCTCCCATGTACTCCGTATAGATCTGCTCGTACATCTTCTTGTCTTTCACTCCCCGCTTCTGCAGCGGCATGTCAGAGACCAGCATGATCGAGCCGATGGGCACCTCGTAGCGGTAGGCCACCGAAAAAAGGGTGGCGAGCTCCATCTCGATGGCCAGGATGCGCTGGCGGCGCAGGTACGAGATGAACTCCTCGTCGTATTCCCAGAGTCTGCGGTCGGTGGTGTAGACAATGCCGCAGCGGGGCACCAGCCCCGCCTGTTTGCGCACCGCGCCCACGCAGTAGAGATTGATTGAGGAGGCGGGGATGGCGGGAAACTCCAGGGGCAGGTAATGGCGGCTGGTGCCCTCGCCGCGGATGGCGGCGGAGGGAATGACGAAGTCCCCCACCTGCAGGATGTCGTCGATGCCGCCACACATGCCGAGCATGATCACCGATTTGAGGTTGTCGAGGTAGGCCAGGCAGTTGATGATGAGAGCGGCCTGGGGAGAACCGATGCCGAAATCGATCATGGTGCAGTTGAGATCCCTGGCGTTCACCAGGCGGAAATAACCTTCATGGAATTCCCCCTTGGTGCGGGACCGGAACTCGTTGGTATACTGTCGGAAATTGGTGATCAGCACGTGATCGCAGAACTCCTCGAGCCGGCAGTTGGTGTAACGCTCGAGGGTGTGGCGGATGTACTCGTGTTCCTTCATGGTCATTTTCGGCGCGGCGCCTCCTTGCATCGGTTTGCCATCAAGCCAACCAAGCAAAACAAAAAAAACCGAGCGATGTCAAGGAAAAGCCGTTTTTTCAGGCCCGGGTGAGGGGAAGAGCCGCCGTAAAGAAAATTCCGGGGTCAGCAGGTGAACACGAAACGGTCGGGGAACCTGATCTTGTCCATGGCCTTTTCGACCATCACCACTTGGTCACAACATATCCGTCCGGATCCTATGCAGTTTCTGACCTTGGCCTCACGAAGATGCCCCTGCCCGATCACCAGCACCGCGCCGTCGATGGTAAAGGCCAGGGAGACATGAAAAACGATTTCTCCAAGGGAACGCTGGTTGAGCAGGATCTCCACCGCCGGTTTGTGTTCGGAGCGCAGGGTGTGGCGCGCCAGGGGGACGAGGAAAGTCTCCCCCCCTTGCCTGGCGCTCTTTCTGATATATTCCTCGATTTCGGCCTGCTTGGTCCAGCCTGAACACAGTATTTCCCTGACCGGCAGGTCAAGCAACGGTTTGACGGAACGGCACAGCATATCGGCGACTTCCTCCCAGTGCATGCCCCGGGCGACCCCGGCAACCGCCTCACGGATCCTGGTCATGCTCCCGGTTTTTTCGAGCTCGTCCCTTTTGCCGCAAGTGTTCAGGTCGTCACGGGAAAAGAAAAAATGTTCAAGGGTCATTTCATCCATTCCGCTCCTCCCCGTGCGCCCTGCCGGTAAGTCCAGCAGCGCACTCGATGGCCTGCTCCCCCGGGTCTTTTCTCAAGCGCAGCCTGAAAGCATACGGTGCGGCAACGGCTTCCAGAAGAAACATCTCCTGAACACCGGCATCGAGAACCATTTTGGCTTCGGGTTCCAATTCAGGCCGTTTTTTTCGTATTGCTTTCATACGGTTCAAACGTATAAGAAGATACCCAGCGGCAAGAGCGGAGGCCAGCCAGCCGGCAACTCCCTCCCTTCGCAGGAACCAGGCAGGGGGACCGGCCCGGTGAACCGGCGGACGCAAGGAGGGCGGGAGGGGATGGGCGCTTTCACCTTGTCGCCAGAGAGAAGTGATGGCAAGAAAACCGTCGCTGCCGGCCTGGGGGAGGTGCATCTTTTTCAAAAAAGCCACCACTTGCCGTGGGGGAAAGCTGCCTGCAGGGATCAAGGAAGATGCCGGCCTCGGGCTGCTGGTCGGGCTTGCCATGACGGGCAGGAAGGAGACCAGCGGCCGAAGGAAGAAAAGAGCACGGCCGACGCCCGGAAGTCCTCCCCGCCGCCGAAATATTCTGTCCGGGGTCATTTCGGCCGTTTCCCCGGCCGAAAAACCACTCCACTCCACCGCCAGTGTGTTGGCGGCAGGCCGGAAAAAGAGAAAGAAAAGAAGGAAAGCTGACGAAAGCGCAGCGCAGAACAAGGCACAGACTACCGGCAGGGCCGCAAGCTGGATAAAAATGCGGTCTGGAACCAATCGGTCGATATTTATTGGAAAAGATAATCGCTTCATGGCCGACTCTCACCCCGAGAGATGATTTGCGCAGCACGGTGTTCTCCTTTCCTTTTGAGCTAAACCTAACACGATCGACTCCCGAGGCAAACGCATATTTCGCCCCCATGCCTGCCTCGGTTCTTCCACCACGGTGTGAACGCACCGGCCACCGGGACTCTAACCGCATCGGACGCACATGGACATGAAGATCTATTTTGCCGGGGCCATCAGGGCCGGTCGTCGCGACGCCGCTGTGTACCAGCACCTGATCCGTTTTCTGGGCCGGTTCGCCACCGTGCTCACCGAGCATGTGGGCAGTGCCAGCCTGCTCGCAGCCGAAAAAGAGCTGACGGAAGATGAAATTTTCCGGCGGGACATTACCTGGTTGACGGAAACCGATGCGGTGGTGGCCGAAGTCAGCACACCCTCCCTGGGAGTGGGATACGAGCTTGCCCGGGCGGAAGCCTTGGGTAAGCCGGTCCTCTGCCTCTACCGGCGTGGCAGCGACCACGCCCTGTCGGCCATGCTGGCCGGCAATCCGGTCTTCGACGTCCGCTGTTACGCCGACCTTGGCGAAGCCGAGGGCATCATCACCGGTTTTCTCTCCAGCCTTTCCCTCTGAGAGATTGGCGTCATTATTTCTTGAGGGCACTGACAACCATGAAAGCGATGCGCATATTTTTATCAGGAAGAAAACCCGAAAGAGAAGGAGGTGACGATCATGGCAAGCGTTCTCCACTACCTGGAAGAGACATTCTTCGACGCGGCAATGGAAGAGGGGCGGGACTTCAACCTTCCCGCACACCTGTGGGCAACAGTCAGTGGCTTCCTGGCGGAAACTTTCATGCAGGTCGCCTTTGCCGAGGAGGGAGTAAATTTGTAGAGAGTTTCCCCGGCCAATGAACCTCCGGGACAAGGTGCGCAGCCGCGCGCCTTGTTTTTTTCGGACCATCCCCGCATCGATAAAGCTGGACTAAGGACGTTGCCGCGCTATAATCCCGGGCAGTTTTTTCTTATTTATCGAACCCCATATCGTTTGCTCCCCACCCCATGGCCCACCTGCTCGAAGTCATTGACCTAGTCAAGCAGTACAGAACGGTTACCGCCGTGGCCGGGGTGAGTTTCACGATCCCCCCGGGCATCTGCTTCGGCCTGCTGGGCCCGAACGGCGCCGGCAAGACCACCGCCCTCGAGGTGATCGAGGACATCATCCCCGCCACCTCGGGCACCATCCTCTACAAGGGAGAGCCCCGCTTCTCCTCGTTCCGGGAAGAGGTGGGCATTCAGTTCCAGCACACGGCGCTTCTGAACTTTCTCTCGGTGCGGGAGACCATCGAGACCTTCCGGACCATGTACCGGCAACCGGCCGACCTCCATGAGCTGGTGTCGGCCTGCAACCTCGGTGACATCCTCGACAAACGCAACGACCGGATCTCCGGCGGCCAGGGCCAACGTCTCACCCTGGCACTGGCTCTGGTCAACCGGCCTGAGTTGCTTTTCCTCGATGAACCTTCCACCGGTCTCGATCCCCAGGCCCGCCGCAACCTCTGGGAGATCGTCAGGAACGTCAAGGCGGAAGGCAAGACCATCGTGCTCACCACCCACAGCATGGAGGAAGCGGAATACCTCTGCGACCAGATCGCCATCATGGACCACGGCCGGATCATTGCCCAGGGCTCGCCCCGCCAGCTCGTCGACCGCCACTGCCGGGGCGCCACTCTTATCCTGCCGCGGCAGGCGGTAAAGCAGCACACCCTGCCCCTGGAAGCCAGCCAAAATGGCGACCGCCTGGAGATCAGGGTCGAGTCGGTGAACGATGGCATCCGCCAGCTGATGGCGGCCGGCATCGACCTCGGCGGCATGAGCGTCCACACGCCCAACCTCGAGGACGTGTTTCTCACCCTCACCGGCAGGCAGCTGCGCGACTAAAGGAGCAGGAAGATGAGCTGGAAACGCATCTGGGCCATGTTCAAGGCACGCAACTGCGAGTTCTTCCGGGACCGGGCCGCCTTTGGCTGGAACTTTCTCTTTCCCTTCCTGATAATTGCCGGCTTTGGTATCGTCTTCAGCGGCAAGGCCCAGCAGATCTACAAGGTCGGCGTCTATCCGGCCGGCACCCAGGTCAGCTTCGAGCAGAGCAACCTGCCGGAAAAATTTCGCTCCACGAAACAGCTCGAATTCATCGGCTTTCATGATTTTCAGCAGGCCCAGGAGCAGCTCGGCCACCACCGCATCGATCTTCTCGTCCGCCAGGACACCCCCAAGCCCCAGTACTGGGTGGTGGGCTCGTCGCCCAGGGGCGCCATCGCCGAACGCCTCCTCGAGTCGTCGTTTGTCGCCGACCCGAGCCTCTTCGCCGTCAAGCAGAGCCTCGAAGGCACGGAAATCCGGTACATCGACTGGCTCTTCCCCGGGGTTCTCGGCATGAACATGATGTTCTCCTCTCTCTGGGGTGTCGGCTACGTCATCGTCCGCTACCGCAAGAACGGTGCTCTCAAACGGTTGCGGGCCACGCCGCTCACCGCCTTCGAGTTCCTCACCGCCCAGGCTGCCAGCCGCATCTTTCTGCTGCTCTTCACCCTGGTGGTGGTCTGGGTCGGGGCCGACCTCCTGTTTTCTTTCCATGTGGCAGGCAGCTACCTTCATCTCTTCCTGGTCTTCACCCTGGGCGGCCTTGCCCTCACCGCCATGGGATTGGCGCTGGCGGCCCGCGGCACCAGCGAGGAGTTCGCTTCCGGGGTGCTGAATTTCATCGCCTGGCCGATGATGTTCCTCTCGGAAGTGTGGTTCTCCATCGAGGGCGCTCCCCAATGGGTGAAGCGCTTTGCCGAGCTGCTCCCCCTCACCCATGTGCTGCGGGCAGCCCGCAGGATCATGAACGACGGCGCCGATCTCGCCGCGGTGGCGCCGGAATGTGCAATCCTGGCCGGTATCACCCTCCTCTTCCTCGCCCTTGGCGCTTCGCTCTTTTCCTGGAACGACTGACTCCTCCCCTGCCCGGCGCCTGCTCCACCTCGGGAGCAGCAAAAAACACCATTTACATGGCAGGAAAAGTGGTATACTGCCCGCAACCACCATTTCCTCTACCCCTTCCTGGCGATCCCTTTACCACCGGTGCCCAACACTGCTGGGTGCCGCAACGGCAGACCGGGAAACGGCAACGGTACAGGTCTTGCAATCTTGATATATAAAAATGGCTTCCAACTGCCCGGGACAATCCAGGCCAACCCGAAGTCATCGCAGACCCGGCCCAACGACTGTTTTTACCGACCAGTTTCCCTGCAAAAAAGGCACGATGAACTCCATGGCCGTCGACCTCAGCCGCCGCCAGTTCCTCAAGGGCACTCCCCCGCTACCAGTCCGTCCGCCCTGGGCCTGCGCCGAGCCGCAGTTTCTGCAGCGCTGCGACCGCTGCGGCCTCTGTCTCCAGCATTGCCCCCAGAACATTCTGGAAAAAGACCGCGGCGGCTATCCACGGGTCAACTTCCGGCGTGGCGGTTGCACATTCTGCGGTCTCTGCCTCGAGCCCTGCCGGACCCAGGCCCTCGTCGCGCCGGCCACCTCATCCCCCTGGCAACTGCGACTCCAGCTTGCCCCTTTCTGCCTCAACCGCTGCGGCACGGTCTGCCGCAGTTGCGGCGAGCACTGCGAGGCCTCCGCCATCCGGTTCCGCCCCGCAGCAGGCGGCAGCCTCCAGGTCGAAGTGCGCGAAGAACACTGCAGCGGATGCGGCCAGTGCGTTTCCGTCTGCCCGGTGGGAGCTGTGAGCCTCATCCGGTCCACGGTTGCCGTGGCCCAAGACGAGAGTTACCAAGAGGCAACAGCAGGAGCCAAAATCGCCACCGCACGGTAACAGATCACGAAAGTCACGCGACCAAGTCGATGGGGAGGATGACCTGTGGTCCCCCAAACCAAAGACTTTTTTTTCCTGAAAAACTCCATTGGATTGAAGCGGTCCAGCCCTTCTCCCTGGGTAGCGGGCCAAACAGCGGACTGGAAGGCAAGGAGGAAAAACTATGAAATGGACGAGACGCACCTTCATGAAGGCCAACGCCGTGGCCGCCACCGCCTTGGCCACCGGCCTCACCCTGCCGGCCAACGATGCCGGCGCCGAAGCCGCCGACAAGAGCACCCGCTGGGACAAGGCACCCTGCCGCTTCTGCGGCACCGGCTGCTCAGTTCTGGTCGGCACCAGGGGCGATCGGGTGGTGGCCACCCAGGGCGATCCCGACGCGCCGGTGAACCGTGGGCTCAACTGCATCAAGGGCTACTTCCTAGCCAAGATTCTCTACGGCAAGGACCGGTTGCAGGCTCCGCTGCTGCGCAAGAAAAACGGCCGCTACGACAAGAACGGCGAATTCACTGCGGTCAGCTGGGATGAGGCCTTCGACCTCATGGCCGCCAAATGGAAGGATACCCTCAAAAAGAAAGGCCCCAACGGTGTGGGGATGTTCGGCTCCGGCCAGTGGACGGTGTGGGAGGGCTACGCCGCCAGCAAACTCCACAAGGCCGGCTTCCGCACCAACAACATCGACCCCAATGCCCGCCACTGCATGGCCTCCGCGGTGGCCGCCTTTATCCGCACCTTCGGTTCCGACGAGCCCATGGGCTGCTACGACGACCTCGAGCATGCCGATGCCTTCGTGCTCTGGGGCTCCAACATGGCAGAAAACCACCCCATCCTCTGGAGCCGGCTCACCGACCGCAGGCTCACCGCTCCCCACGTCAAGGTGGCGGTACTCTCCACCTTCGAGAACCGTTCCTTCGAACTGGCGGATCTCGGCGTCATCATGAAGCCCCAGTCGGACCTGGCCATTTTGAACTATATCGCCAACCACATCATCGAGAGTGGCGCGGTGAACGAAGCGTTCGTGGGCAAAGCGGTGAATTTCAAACGCGGCACGGTGGACATCGGCTACGGTCTGCGGCCCGACGATCCCAGGGAAGAAAAAGCGACCGGGGCCGACAAGGCCGGCGGCGCCGAGGACATCGATTTCGAAGCGTATAAGAAATTCGTTGCCGATTACACCCTGGACCGGGCCCACGAACTCTCCGGCGTGCCAAAGGAGCAGCTGCAGTCTCTGGCCAAGCTTTATGCCGACCCCAAGTTGAAGGTTGTCTCCTACTGGACCATGGGATTCAACCAGCACGTGCGCGGCACCTGGGTCAATAACCTGATCTACAACATCCACCTGCTCACCGGCAAGATCTCCGAGCCCGGCAACGGCCCCTTCTCCCTGACCGGCCAACCCTCGGCCTGCGGCACGGCCCGCGAGGTCGGCACCTTCGCCCACCGCTTGCCCGCCGATCTGGTGGTCACCAACGGCGACCACCGGGCCTTTGCCGAAAAAATCTGGTTACTGCCGGCCGGCACCATCCCGGACAAGGTAGGCTTCCACGCCGTGCTCATGCAGCGCAAGCTCCGCGACCGGGAGATGAACTGCTACTGGCAGATGTGCAACAACAACATGCAGGCCGGACCCAACATCAACGACGAAATGTACCCGGGCTGGCGCGATCCCGAAAACTTCATCGTGGTTTCCGATCCCTACCCAACCGTATCGGCCATGGCCGCCGACCTCATCCTGCCAACCGCCATGTGGGTGGAAAAGGAGGGGGCCTACGGCAACGCCGAGCGCCGCACCCAATTCTGGCGCCAGCAGGTGCCGCCTCCGGCCGGGTCCCACTCCGACCTCTGGCAGATCGTCGAGTTTTCCAAACGGTTCATGGTCGAGGAGGTTTGGCCGCCGGAGTTGGTCGCGGCCAGGCCGGAATACAAGGGCAAAACATTGTACGACGTGCTTTTTGCCAATGGCGCGGTGAACAGATTCCCGGCCCAGCCGGTCACCGACCTGGCCGGCAACGTGTACGCCAACTCGGAGATGGAGCATTTCGGTTTCTACATCCAGAAAGGACTCTACGAGGAATACCGGCGTTTCAGCCTCGAAGGGCCAAAAAAGGGCCATGAACTTGCCGAGTTCGACCAGTATCACCAGGCCCGCGGCCTGCGCTGGCCGGTGATCGACGGCAAGGAGACCCTGTGGCGTTACCGCGAGGGCTACGACCCCCACGTCAAGGCCGGCGAGGGCGTGAAATTCTACGGCAACAAGGACGGCCGGGCCAATATCTTCGCCCTGCCCTACGAGCCGCCCGCCGAATCACCGGACGCCGATTTCGATCTCTGGCTCTGCACCGGTCGGGTGCTCGAACACTGGCACTCGGGCTCCATGACCATGCGGGTACCCGAGCTTTACCGGGCGGTACCCAACGCCGTTGCCTTCATGAACCAGGAAGACGCCGACAAACGCGGACTGCAGCGCGGCATGCTGGCCAAGCTCGTCACCCGCCGGGGCGAGATCACCGCAACCGTCGAGACCAGGGGCCGCAACAAGATGCCTCCGGGGCTCGTGTTCGTGCCCTTCTTCGACGAGCGGCGGCTGGTCAACAAGCTCACCCTGGACGCCACCTGCCCGATTTCCAAGGAAACCGATTATAAAAAATGCGCGGTCAAGGTGAGCAAGGCGTAACAGGCACATGGCAAAGCACCTTTCTTCATCCCCCGGCAACCCAACTGGCCGGCGACGCTTTCTGGAGGATTCAGCCCGCCTCCTCTGTCTCGCCGGTCTGTTCGGCCTCGGGCTCGGCGCCTACGGCCGCCGCCAGTCCCTGGCCATGTCCTGGGACGCCTTGCGGCCGCCAGGCGCCCTGGCCGAGGAACGCTTCCTTGCCGCCTGCATCCGTTGCGGTCAATGCGTGCGCGCCTGCCCCTACCACGCCCTGCACTTGGCCAGACCGGAAGAGGCGGTGGCCACCGGTACGCCTTTTTTCACGGCCCGCCGCATCCCCTGCGAGCTCTGCGAGAAGATGCCCTGCATCCGGAGTTGCCCCACCGGCGCCCTCGACCCCATGCTTGCGAACATTTACGAGGCCCGCATGGGCCTTGCGGTGCTCGTCGACCACGAAACCTGCCTCAATTTCCTGGGCCTTCGTTGCGACGTCTGCTACCGCTCCTGCCCCCTCATCGACAAGGCGATCAGCCTCGACACCCAGCACAACCTTCGAAGCGGCAAGCACACCCTCTTCCTGCCGGTGGTGCATTCGAAGTTCTGTACGGGTTGCGGCAAGTGCGAAAAGAGCTGCGTGCTGGAAAGAGCGGCGATCAGGGTGATGCCGTTGGCGCTTGCCAAGGGCGAGCTCGGCCGCCATTACCGGCTCGGTTGGAAGGAAAAGGAAGAGGCCGGCAAAAGCCTCATCCCCGAGCAGCTCGACCTGCCCGACCGGTTGCCGGAAACCGGTGCCCCGCTCGACTCCGGGTGGAAGCCATGAACAGCGCGGCAAAGAACCCGGCCACCAACGGGAGGACAAGGGGCTGGTGGAAAAGCCACCGTTTTCTCCTGCTGCGCAGAACCTCCCAGCTCCTGGTGCTGGCCTTGTTTCTGGCAGGGCCGCTGGCCGGGCTCTGGATTCTGCGCGGCAACCTGGCGGCGAGCCGCCTGCTGGACACCGTACCACTTGCAGATCCCTTCATCCTGCTGCAGAGCCTTGTCGCCGGTCATCTGCCCAGCGCAACGGCGCTTACCGGCGGTCTGCTCATCGCGGCCTGGTATCTGCTCTGGGGCGGTCGGTCTTTCTGTTCCTGGGTCTGTCCGGTCAATATGGTGACCGACCTGGCCTTCTGGCTGCGCCGTCGCCTCAACCTCAAAGCCGGCGCCTCCCTTGTACCGGCTACCCGCTACTGGTTGGCCGGAGCCATCCTGATGGTCTCGGCCCTCACCTCGTCCCTGGCATGGGAATACGTCAACCCCGTCACTTCCCTGCCACGTGGCCTGCTCTTCGGTTTCGGCAGCCTCTGGCTGCTGCTGCCCGGGCTTTTCCTCTTCGACCTGCTGGTCGCCAGTCGCGGCTGGTGCGGCCATCTCTGCCCAGTGGGGGCATTTTATAGCTTTATCGGGCTTTTCGGCCTGGTGCGGGTCCGGGCGGCGGGACGATCCCGCTGCACCAACTGCCTGGCCTGTTACGGCCACTGTCCCGAGCCCCAGGTGATCGGCCCGACGCTGCAGAAAAAAGATTCCACCCATGCCTTCATCCTTTCCCCAAACTGCACGAACTGCGGAAAATGCATAGAC
Organism: Desulfobulbales bacterium; assembly: GCA_041599275.1. GTDB lineage: Bacteria > Desulfobacterota > Desulfobulbia > Desulfobulbales > BM004 > JBFHWX01. The sequence continues at coordinate 20,036 of JBFHWX010000011.1, forward strand.
ATTTGCCCGGAAGAGGTCTTCGGTTTTGCCCTTCGCTTTCGGCCTTCCCGCCCCGGGTCTTCCGCTCCGAACCCCAACCAGGAGGAATAGCGACCATGAAAGGAAAAAGACTGTTAGCCCTGAGTATCGGCTGGGGCCTTCTCTGCTGCCTGCCACATGTCTCAATTGCTGGCGAAGTCAAAGCGATGCGCGGCACGGCCTCCATTCCCGAAATTTCCCCCGCCCCGGACCAGGCCAAGGTGCCTGCCCGGCAAAAGACCATGAAGCGCCTCTTCATCGAACAGCCGCCGATGATCCCCCACGAAGTCGACGACTACACGGTGAGCGCCACCCAAAACGATTGCCTGGACTGCCATACCCGGGAAAAGACCAGCGAGGCGCCTGCCATCGGTGCCTCCCATTACCGGGATGCCGCCGGCAGGGAACTGCAGGAACTGGCCGCCACTCGCCATTTCTGCCTGCTCTGCCACGCGCCGCAGACCGACGCCAAACCGCCGGTGGACAACACCTTCGTCCCGGCAGAGGAGAACAAACCATGAACCGGTGGCGCGGACCGTAGCACGGTGTTCGCTCCACCCTCCGCGCCACACGGCAAGCCCGGTCCGCAGGAAGCATGCCCTGCCAAGGGTCAACCAAAAAACTCCATTTGGGAAACAGGAAAAATACGGTAAGCTGAAAGTGAAACATGGAGAAGCGGCCCATACCTCGAGTGGACCTGGGCCGCCTCCCATCCCCTGCAGGCAGTTCTATCCCTCCGAACAGGAGGCTTGCCATGCCGAAAGCGCTCTCTACCGGATACGAGTCGATCCGCGAATTGGTTGTCCGCCACCTGGGGTCCCACCGTGCGCCGCCAGACTTCCTGGTGATCACCGACACCAGTGATTTCTTCCAGGTGGGCTACAACGACGTGGTGCTGCTGGAGGGTACGCCGTACCTCGTCACCCGTTACGAGAAGGAGGGGCGCTTCGGCCTCGACGAGGAACCAAAATTCTGGGTGCGCCGGGCGGTGGACCTTGCCGGCGGCACCACCCGGATCCTGAAATTCGAATTCCACGAGACTTTCGACGCCCGGGTGGGTGACATGGAGGTGCACTGCTTCCGCTCTCCGCGCAAGGAAGCGCGCATCCTCGAACTGGTGGCGGATCACCCGAACTTCATGCACGGCTTCGCGGCGCACGACGCCAAGGGCAACAACGTCCGTATTCTCGAATACGTGCCGGGCCGCCGTTTCGACGACCAGGTGGCGGAAGGCGATCTGCTCCACGAAGAGTACCTGCACACCCTGTTCCCGCGGCTGCTCGACGAGTTTCTCGAGCTCACCGAGGCCATCCTCTTTCTCCACCTCCATGGCGAAAAGCACGGCGATATCCGGCGCGACCACATCATCCGCGACCGGGAGACCGGCCGCAACCGCTGGATCGATTTCGACTACGCCTACGAGCAGTCGGAAAGCCCGTTCGGTTACGACCTGCAGGGGTTGGGCAACATTCTTCTCTTTCTGGCCGGCAAGGGAGACGTCACGGTGCAGGACCTCTACCACTCCAACCGCCAGGCCTTCGATTCCCTCTACGGAGAGGATCTGAACATCATCTTCAAGAACCGGGTGGCCAACCTGGGCAAGCTCTATCCCTATATCCCGGAATCCCTCAACCTGGTGCTGCGCCATTTCTCCCGGGGCGCCACCATTTTTTACGACCACACGGAACAGTTCCTGGCGGATCTGCGCGATGCCCGCCGGGATCTGCCGCCGGCGGAGGTGAGGCCATGAGCGAAAACAGCCGAATAGATCTGAGCCGCAGGGACACGGAGCGCCACATCCTGGCGGCGGTGGACGAATCCCCCAACTCCCGCCGCACCGTGCAGTATCTCGCCGACTTCTTCGGCAACCTGCCGGAGGTCTTCGTGACCCTGCTCAGCGTGGTGCAGGAGCCGGATCAGGATTGCTGCCCCACCGAAGAAGATGCGGCCAGCAGAGTTTCCCAGGCCGAGGAGAAGGCGCGGGCCTGCCTGCAATCGTACCGGGCTACCCTGGTGGATGGCGGATTTCCCGAAGACCGGGTTGAAATGAGGCTCTGCCGTACACGCACCACGGTGGCCGAGGCCATTCTCGCCGAACAGGACAAACTGCGCTGCTGCATCGTGGTGGTGGGCCGCCGGGGCGTCTCCCACCGGGAGGAATTCCTCTTCGGTTCGGTGTCGAACCACATCCTTCACCGGGCCACCAACTGCGCGGTCATGGTCATCGAATGACCTGAACGGAAAAGCCTGCTTCGCTTCCGTACCGCCTTGCTCGACCGGACCCTCTTCCACAAGTCACGCGGCCCGCGGCATCCTGCCGGGCCGCGCACCGGAGTGCCCCGGGGTCAACGGCTCCAGGTTCCAGGCGGCCCTGGCCCGGTCACACTGGGGGTTGGGCTGGCCGTTCAGCCAGGAAGCGACCAGCTCCCGGCAGACCGATGGGCGCCGGTCGTAGACCGTGCAGCGCACCTCTTCACCCACCGTGCCAAGAAGCGCCACGCAGCGGGGCGCCGGACCCGAGGTGCCCAGCATCACCAAACGGAAGGGAGAAAGGGGCCTGGTGAGGGTTGCGGGCACACCGTTTTCGGTGGCCTCGTCGCACTCGGCCCAATAAAACGAGACCCGGAAGTAGGCACAACAGGCACCGCAACGGAGACAGGGGTTGAGAACGGCAGAAGGGGTGCTCATGCGAAGATGCACGGAAAAGGTGGGAAGGCCAGGGCGGCAGTGGCGAAGAGAACCGCCATGACTATGCGTTGAAGGCCTGGCTGCCGTCAAGTTTTTTTTAGGGGGAAGCCTCTTTCAAGATGGGTCTTCAGGCCGATCGGTTAATAATCTCCAGTGCGGCATCTTCCCCGTAACATCGTCCTCGACCAGGCCCAGCTCGCTTGCGGGCGATTTCACAACGCGCTGCACGGAATTTTTCCCCTCGGTCTGGCTGCGACGATTTTTTTCCAAGCGACTCAGATTGAACAAAAGTCAGAACGGTGGGTACATGAAGGAAACGGCCGGCGCCTCGATTTCCAGGACCTCCACCGCATCTATTCGCTGCATGGGCTGGCCGGCCAGCTCGCCGCGGACAAGTCTCCCCCGCACCCGGACCCAGGTTCCGTCGGCCAGACCCAGAGCTTGCCCGGAGGCGACCAGAACACCGATGGGCTGGGAATCGGCAGCGCAGCAGCTCATGAAAAAGCGGTAGCAGACCAGTTGGCCAGAGGGCAAGCCGGGCTCGCGGGCCACCTGCCCGATCACTTCCACCCGGCGTCCGAAATACCGCTCGGGCTCCACCGCCAGCTCGACCAGTGTCTTTTCGGCAAAGCCGGTGTCCGGTTCCTCCGCCATCGGCGGGACAGGGGCAGGCGAATCGTAAATCGTCCGGTTCCATGGACCCTTGCCCTGCCAGGCCGGGCCGGGCCTTTCTGGATTTCCCGAGGTCGCCATGGTGCCAAAAGCCACCGTGCGCATGCCGTAGGTCAGGGTGGAGAGACGGCTGGAGTCGGCGGCGGGGAAATAAACAAGGGGCAGCAGGAGGATGCCGGTCTGCACGGCCAGGGGTGCCAGGCCCAGCAGGCTGACAGGTCCAGCCCCCATGGCCGGACGCCGCAGCAGGGCGAGAAGGGAGACGGCGATGATCGCCGCACCGCCCGCCGGCAACCACCAGAGGGCGGGGTTGAGATAGCGGGAAAGCCGCAGGCTGCCGCCGCCAGGCTCCAGCAGAAAGACGAGGAACCCACCCCAGAGCAGAAAAACCAGGCCGCGGCTCCACTTTTCGAACCGCCCCATATCAGCCGCCCCCCCCGACCACATATTCAAGGAACAGGCTGACACCGAGAACCGCCAGCACCACCAAACTGCTCAGAGCAACGATGGCTCTTTTCCGGAAGACGGTGAGGTACATGAGCAGCAACTTGAGGTCGAACATCGGCCCCAGCACCATGAAGGCCATCTGGGCCGAACCCGGCAACACGCCGCGGAAGGAAGCGGCGATGAAGGCATCGGCCTCGCTGCAGAGGTTGAGGGCGACGGCCAGAGCCATCATCAACAGCACCGCAAGCCAGGGCGAGGAGGAAAGGGCCTGGAAGGTGCCAACGGCCACGAAGGTCCGCATGGCGGCGGCGATGAAGCCGCCGATCACCAGGAACTTGCCGACCTCGAAGAAGTCATCGGCGGCGTGACGCAGGGCGTCTCCGAGTTTGGCTGCGGCACCGGCGACAAACGGCTTGTGGTCGTGCCCGCAGCAGCCGCAGGTGACCTTTTCGTGATGAACGGCAACGACCAGGGCGGAAGAGCCGCGGAACAACCGGCCCATGACCAGGGCTACCCCCACCGCGATCCCATAGCCGCAGAGAAGACGGGTGGCCACCACCTGCAGGTCGAAGCTGTAGGCCACCGCCGTGGAGCCGGCAACGATGGGATTGACGATGGGACCGGCCAGCAGAAAGGCCAGCGCGGCAGGAAAGGGCACACCCTTACGGAGCAGGCGCCGGACCACCGGCACGATGGCGCACTCGCAGACCGGCAGCACCGCTCCCATGGCCGCGGCCAGAAAGACGGCGGCCAGGCGGCGGCCGGCCAGGACCCTGCTCAGCAGTTCACGGGGCACGAAAACCTCGATCACCCCGCCGGCCAGGGCTCCGATCAGCATGAAGGGCATGGCCTCGAGGAGCAGGGAGACAAAACTGATGGCAAAGGAGCCGAAGAGCTCGCGATCGCCGCCGCTGAAGGGAAAAAAAAGAAGCGCCAGGGCTCCGAGCAGAAAGACGGCATCCAGGACGAGGGTTGTTCTGCTCCGTTCGGCGCCGGGCAGACAACCATGCCCGGTGGAGGGAGAACCGCTGTTGTCGAGCATCGGGATGTCGATCTGCTTCATCACCTGAACCGCCGGCCTGCTTTGGGGAAAAGATGGGAACGGCCCCCCTGCCTTGGGGGGCGTCCGGGCCTTCACCCTTTACCGGGATTGACTCCTTTCCGTCAACTCCAAAATTCTCGTCCTTTTTTCATCAATAAAGTGTCTGCTGGGGAGAGGGCGCCGGGAAAGAGACCTAAAGCGAAGAGGTGGACCAGCCGAAACGTAGGATTAAGAGAGAGCGACACCCAGGAGCTTTTTCCGCAACCCGCTTCGGAGATCCCAACATGCTGGCCGACACCGCCTCCATCACCGTTCACTCGCCAGAGAGTTTCCTTGGGCTGCACAACATCGAAAAAATCATCGACCGCCTCGACCATTACCGGCGCAAGGCAGAACGGCTAAAGCTGGTCAACGACCTGCAACGGCGGCTGGGCTCCGCCACCGACCTCGCCAGCATGGTCGAAAATTTTTCCATCTGGCTGGCCCCCAACGCCCCCCATGACCTCATCGCTTTCAAGAGCGAGGCCCGCAACCGCTCCCACATGTACTGTTCCTGTCATGGCCCCGCTCGCAGCAGTATCATGGAGGTGGCCACCGAAATCTTCGCTAACGGCGACCTCTTCGACAACCAGTGCTTTCAGGAAAAGGATCTCTTCGTGCAGACCTTTGCGGTGAACACCACAAGCGGCCCCTCCCTGCTGCTGCTCATCCGCCGCGGCGCTTCCCTGGAATTGCCTGCCAGCCGCATCATCCGCAAGGTCCTTTCCATCCTCACCGCCTCCCTGGACCGGGCCATGGACCACGAAGATCTCATCGAACTGGCCCGCCGCGACGCCCTCACCGGGCTTGCCAACCGGCGGGTCTTCGAAGAACGGCTCGACATCGTGCTGGAGAGCGCCCGGCGCTATGGCTACGCTCTGACCATCGCCGCCATGGACCTGAACAGGTTCAAGCTGGTGAACGACACCTTTGGCCACGCCGAGGGCGACCGGGTCCTGAAGCGGGTGGCCGCGGTTCTGCAGGGCGGCATCCGCCGCAGCGACCTGCTGGTCCGCCTGGGCGGCGACGAGTTCGTGCTCCTCATGCAGGACACCGACCTCGCGGCGGCGCGGGTCCTCGCCCAACGGCTGGTGGCCCTGGTCGACGAGCTGAAGGTGGAACTGCCCGGCCGGGAACGGTTCGGTGTTTCCATCGGCCTTGCCCAGTGGGACAAGGGCATGGCCCAGGAAGAGTGGCTCGAGAAGGCCGACGAGAACCTCTATCGAGCCAAAAAACAGCAGAAAGCCATCTGCTAATGGACCGTGCGGTTCATCGCGACCGGGAATTGTTGAGGAATCGTGGTGCCTCGCAAGGCGCCAAAGTGAAGGCAGGGCTGCGTTAAGTCGAACTTTTCGCAACACAGCAAGCGGCCGCGAGGGCCAACAATCATGTGACAGGCTTACCCAAACAAGGCCACTAGTTTTCGCCGCGTCTCTCGCCTTCTCCCACCCCGGCCCCCGCCCTTTCCCTGCCGCCGCATTTGCCGCCACCGAAGGCAACACCTTTCACCGCGAGCCGCGCCGCCCGCTGGCGAGCGGCAACGGTTTCTTCTTCATTGAGTTGCCAGCCGTAGGTTTTCGACGCCATGAGGTTGTCGGGAGAATCCTGCCGGTGTCCGAGCCCAAGGGCATGGCCCAATTCATGGGCCGCGGTGCGGGCCGCCGGGTGTCGTGCCGGCTTGGCTGCCGGAGCCAGATCAGGGGTATCCCGCACCCGGATATCATGGGGATCGTTGTAATAACCGTTCCAACCCTGAACAATGGCATCGAACCAGAGATCGAATCCCTGTTCCAAAAGATGGTCGTGCAGCACCGTTTGCATGGAAAAACAAATGCCCGCCTGGCTCAGCCAGATTTCGTTTATCTCGCCGAGGATGGGGCGCCAGTCGTCAAGGGGCCGGGCGCTTGCCCCCAGGTGAATACGAAGCGGCAGCCGGTAGACAGGGTCGAACTCCCCGGTTTCTGCAGCCGGCGCCACGGACCGAATGGCCAGGACGAACAAGAACAGAAGATGGCAGACGGAGGCCAACTTTCTCATTTTTGTTCCTGGATCCTGGCGGTGAGCCAGTCGGCGACCAGCCATTCAACCCCTGTCACCCTGCCCAGCATATCGGTGCCGTGCACCCCGGTCTGGGGAAAGGTCCTGAGTGCCACGTCCCTGGTGCCGAGCCGCCGGTAAAGCTCCGCAGCCCCCCTACCAGCCTCCTCTGCACTGGTGAGGATGAGAAGCGGGATGCCGGGCCACGCTGCGGCATGCTCCAGGGTCGGAATGCCCAGGTATTTCTCGCCGGGGGTCATGACCACCACCCCGGCCAGGCGGGGCCGGGTGAGTGCGGTCTGGATAGCGATGCTGGCCCCCACCGAGGCGCCGACCAGGGCCAGGCGGTGGGGGGCGATCTGTTCCACCTCCAGGAGGTACTGGAGAGCAGCGGCACCATCGAGGTGCATGGCTGCGAAGAAATCGGCCTCACGGCCCAGCACCCGCGCCTGGCCGTCGGAGCCATCGGCCCCGTACCGGCTGCCGCCGTGGCCCCGCAGGTCGAAGGCCAGGACGGTGATGCCGCGGGCGGCAAGCACCTTGACCAGGGGGTCCCAACTCCGCCGGTCCCGCCGGTACATGTGAAGCAGCACCACGCCGGCCTCCTGGCTCCTGGCTTCAGGCATGGTCAGGGTGGCGGCCAGCGGGTGACCGTCCGCCGCAGTGAGCTTCACCTGCCGCTCTCCTCCGAAAGAGGAGGAGAGCGGCAACAGGCAGAGCAGCAGGCCAAGAAAAACAGCCAGCCCTGCCCAGACGCTTTTCGGGTTCTGCATCAACATCCCCTTTTAAAAAGTTCCTGCTGCGTTTCGCCACCGGGTACTTTGTGGGCTCAGCTTACCGCTTGGCGACCCAAAAGCAAATGGCGGTGGTCCGAAAAAATCCGCTCATCTCCCCTGTCGTTGTGCCGCTGCCGGGAGGATGGTATAGTTGCGGCGCGATGATTTGCAGGGTGCTGCCCCCTTTCCTTTTTCCCCGGTTTCTTTCGGCATATGTCTCCTTCCTCTCTTGAACTCCTCGCCCCGGCCGGTTCCCTGGAATCCTTCTTCGCCGCCCTGGAAGCCGGGGCCGATGCGGTCTACTGCGGCCTCAAGGAATTTTCCGCCCGGGCCCGGGCCAGGAATTTCGAGCTTGCCGAGGTCGAGCGCCTCTCGGCCTGCGCCCACAGGGAAGGAAAGAAACTCTATGTGGCCTGCAACACCCTGCTCAAGGACGATGAACTCGAACGGCTGCTCGAGGTGCTGGCAGGACTTGCCGCGGCCCGTATCGACGGTCTGATCATCCAGGACCTGGGGGTCTGGCGGCTGGCCCGCACCTTCTTCCCGGAACTCGCCCTGCACGCCTCCACCCAGATGGCCATCCACAATGCGGCCGGGGTCGAAACCCTCGAAAGCATGGGCTTCCGGCGCGCGGTGTTGGCCCGGGAACTGACCCTCGCCGAGATCGGGCTTCTCCGCCGCCGCACCTCTCTGGAGCTCGAACACTTCGTGCACGGCGCCCTCTGTTATTCGATCTCCGGCCACTGCCTGTTCTCCGCCTTTTTCCACGGCGGCTCCGGCAACCGTGGCAGATGCGCCCAGCCCTGCCGCCGCCGCTACCATCACCAGGGAAAACCAGGCTTTCACCTGTCCACCGCCGATCTCTGCGCCATAAACTATCTGCCCCAACTGATCGAAGCCGGGGTGATGAGCTTCAAGATCGAAGGCCGCATGAAGAACCCCGAATACGTCTCCCAGGTGGTGAGCGCCTACCGGCTGGTGCTCGATGCCAAACCCGGCGAGAGAAAGGCGGCTCTGGAGCAGGCACAACAGATCCTCGCTTTCTCCTTCGGCCGCCGGCACACAACGGGCTTCCTCACCAACAGCCGGCCGCAGGATATCGTCGATCCTGAGGAACGGGGCGGCATCGGCACTCTTTGCGGGGTGGTCGAGGCGGTGAGCGGCCCCCGCATCTTTTTTTTGAGCCGGGAAATGATCCACGTGGGCGACCGCTTGCGGGTCCAGGGCGGCGACGACCAGGGCTCCCACTCCTTCACGGTGCGCGAGATGACCGTAGGCAAAAAAACGGTAAAAAGGGCCTCTGCCAACAGCCGGGTCCAGGTACTCACGCCATTCAGGGGAAGTTTCCAGCCAGGCGACCAACTCTTCAAGATCGCCACCGGCAAGTTTTTTTCACTGAGCGAAGAAGCCTGCCGGCGCCGGCTCGGTCTCTGCCCGCCCGCGGCTGTTCCGGTCCACCTGCACGTCGAGCTGGAAGACCGGCGACTGCTCCTTTCCGGAACTGCGGAAGGCGCCAGTCTCAAGGCCTGTTACGAGGTGGAGCCGATTCCAGCCGAGCGTTCGCCCCTTTCCCTCGAAACCCTGCAGCGGTTCTTCGGGCGAAGCGGCCACCAGCTTCTCTCCGAAGTCGAGATAGATGCCGGCCATCTGCCACCGGTGGTGATACCTCCGGGCAGACTGAAGGAAATACGCCGCGACTTTTTCACCCGCCTCGCCGGCCAGTTGCAGGCGGAGCGAAGCGACCGGAAGGCCGATCAGCTTGCCAAAGCCCGCGCCAGCTTGCGGCAACCTGAAAGAACAACACCGCAAGCGGCGAAACTCACCGTGGTGGGTCGTGACCCCGATGACCTGGCCGTGCTGGAAAATCATGCCATCCACCGCCTCCTCCTGCCCCTCACCCGGGAGAACGTGGAAGCCGCGGAAAAGTTTTCTTTCAACGAGCGGCTGGGCTGGGAGCTGCCAGCCATGGTTTACGGAGACGACACCGGACTGCGGCAGATCATCGGCCGGTTGCGGGGCCGGGGGCACCGTCTCTTCCGACTCAACAACCTGGCGCATTTTTGTTTCTTTTCAGAGCCAGGCGCTTGTCTGCTCGGTGGCCCCTGGCTCTACTGTATGAACAGCCAGGCAACGGCGGCGCTCCACCAACTGGGGCTCGAGGAAATCACCCTGCCCCTGGAGGACGATCGCCACAACATGGCCCGGGTTCTTGCCACGGCGGACTGTGGAGTGGCTGTCACAATCTACGGGCCGCTTCCCCTCTTCACTTCCCGCCTCCCCCTCGCTTCCCTTCCGGAGGAAACGGCCCTGGAGGACGACCGCGGCCAACGGCTCCACCTTGCCAGAGCCCAGGGCCTCACCGTCGGCCACGCCGACCGGGATCTGTCGCTCATCGGCCGCCTGGACGAATTGCGGATTATGGGCTGCATGTCCCACGTAATCGATCTCTCCCACCTGGGAAGCGGCTCATCCCGGGGCCGTTCGGTGCTTGCCGCCCAGGCTGCCGACCAAGCCATTGCCGGCACCACAACGTTCAATTTCGACAAGGGATAATGCGGCAATACAGCTTGAAAAAACAACAACACTTTCCTACAATGGAGCCGAACTTGGCATCTGGAGCAACCGGCCCGCGGCTTTTATGGCCGTAACCGGCCGACAAGGCACTTCGCAGGATCCATGACCGCTAAAAAATCCAACTTCGAAGAAAAACGCAAACATCCTCGATTCGCCGTGGACATGGGCTCCTTCGCCGTCTTCCGCAAGGACTCCTCGGTCATGCCTGGTCTGATCGCCGACATCAGCCTCGGCGGCCTCGCTTTCTATTACGACGCCAACGAGGAATGGCCAGAGGACACGGCAGAGCTCTATACCCTGTTCGGCGAAAACTTCTGCATCGAAAATATCCCCCTGCAGTCCGTTGCCGATTTCGAGCCTCCGCCCAGCGGCCATCCGGTCTATCGGTATCTTGCCCAACGCACTCCCCCTCCCCGCCAAATCCGCCGGCGCGGCGTCTCCTTCGGGCCCCTCAGCCCGGAACAGGAAGAGGCCCTGCAGGGGCTGATCGCCGAATTTAAGGCCTTTCTCCTCGCCCAGAAAACAGGCTGATCATTTTACCTCTCCATTTCCAGTCAGAGTTTTGACGAACCAGGCCCGGGCCACCACGAGCACCCGCCGCCACTCCGTCAAAACATTGACCACACCAAAAAAAAGACACACATACTCCTGATTTCATTCAATCAAACAAACTTGGCACGCTGATTGCTTTAAGTTCTGCAAAGACCACGCTGTAACCCGCAGGGGTTGCGGCCATGACAAACAACCTCGGGAGAGGCACCATGCAGAACGTGACCCAGGAACATTCCCCCACCATTCTTCAGCGGCTTGCCGGCTGTCTCAACCAGTTGAACGATGCCGAGCGGCTCATCCTCGCCCTTCACTACCTGGAGCACCTGTCCCTGCAGGAAATCGCCACGGTCACTGAATCCTCCGAAACCAGCGTCCGCCAGTTGCACAACCGGGCACTCTCCAAACTGCGGGGCAGGATGGAATTTCCCCGCTTTGAATGCCCCATGCCGGCCTGATCGGAAAAGGCCCGGTTTCACGCTGTAACACTACAGCCTTGCCGGCAGCAGCGCTGGTGGTGCTCCGCAGTACGGAAGCAGACTCCGGCGAGGTCATGGAACTGCCGCCACCGGTGGTTTTTCCACCGTTTCCCCTCCCCATAACGGTTTTTGCCGGCTACCCGCTTTTCTCCTTGCCAATCCGCGCCGGCCGGGTATCTTGTGGCCCATGACCGCGCCCTCCCAGTTATCCCAGCCACGCCGCTTTCTGCCCCTGTGGGCGGTGCACGGCCTCATGCTGCTCGCCGCCATCATCGTCTCCTCATCCTTTACCGTGGGAGCGGCCATCGCCCACGGTATGGATCCGGCGGTTCTCACCCTGGTCCGGTTCCTGCTGGCTGTCCTCTTCTTCGCACCACTTCTCGGCCTGAACCACGGCTTCGCGCTGCCGCCCTGGCGGCAACTGGCCGGATACAGCCTGATCAGCGGCTGCACCGTGGGTTTTTTCTGGTGCATGTTCGCTTCCCTGCGCTTCACCACCGCGCTGAACACCAGCGTCATCTTCACCCTTGTTCCCGGCATCTCAGGCCTTTACAGCGCCCTCTTTCTGGGTGAGCGGCTGGGGCCGCCGCGGCTGGCCGCCCTCGGCTTCGGCATGGCGGGCGCCGTCTGGGTCATTTTCCGGGGCGATCTGCAGCGTCTCCTGGCCCTGGAGGTCAACCACGGCGACCTGCTTTTCCTGGCCGGCTGTTTTCTGATGGCCGCCTACACCCCCCTGGTCAAAAAGGTGCACCGGCGTGAATCCATGCTGGTCATGACCTTCTGGGTGCTGGCCACCGGGGTGGGCTGGCTGCTCATCTTCTCCCTTCCGAAGCTCCCGACGGTGGACTGGCGGGCGGTGGCGCCGTCGGTGTGGGCCGGCATCGCCTACCTCGCGCTCTTCTCCACGGTGCTCACCTTCTATCTCACCCACCTGGCCACCCTCTATCTGGGCCCCACCCGGGTCATGGCCTACAGCTATTTTTACCCGGCCTTCGTGCTGCTCATCGACTGGAGCATGGGGCACGGCCTGCCGCCGGCCGCCATCCTGCCCGGCGTCCTGGTGGTGACGCTGGCAACGGTGGTCTTGCAGCGGGGCGCTGCGGAGCCGGCGGCCTGACTTTCAGACAAGGACCGTTACCGGGAGTCGCCGCCCGTTACCCCAACCAACCGCTTGAAATCTTCAACAAAGAGATAGAGACAGGGAACCAGCAGCAGGACGATCAGGGTCGAAAAAAGGATCCCGAAGCCCAGGGAAAGGGCCATGGGGATCATGAAGCGGGCCTGGCGCGAGGTTTCGAAGATCATCGGCGCCAGACCACCGAACGTGGTGAGGGTGGTGAGCAGGATCGGCCGGAAACGGCGGACGCCGGCCGCCTGGATGGCTTCTAGGGCGGAGAAACCGCGGCGCCGCAGGCGGTTCGTGTAGTCGACCAGCACCAGAGAGTCGTTGACCACCACCCCGGAGAGGGCGACCATGCCCATCATGCTCATGAGGCTCAGGCTGTAGCCCATGACCAGGTGGCCGAGCACTGCCCCCACGACCCCGAAGGGGATGGCTGCCATGACCACCAGGGGCTGCAGGTAGCTACGGAAGGGTATGGCCAGCAGAAAAAACATGGCGAAGAGAGCGTAGCGGAACCCGCCGAAGAGGCCGCCGACGCTTTCCTTGCGGTCAGCCTCCCGGCCCTCGAAACCTGCGGTGAGGCCGGAGTGATCGGCGAGCAGGGCTGGCAGAACGGTGCTGTTGACGGCCTCGAGGATCTGGGTGGTTTCCTCTATGGGCTCGACGTTTGCCGAAACCGTCACCGTCCGCCTGCCGTTGCGGCGGTTGATCGAGGTATAGCCCCTGCCCTCCCGCACCGCGGCCACCTGCTCGAGGGGTACGAAGGTGCCGGCCGGGGTGCGGACAAGAAAATTCTCCACCCCGTGGGCGCTGCTCCGCTCCTCTTCGGGCAGCCGCACCCGCACCGTCACCTCGTTTCGCCCCCGCTGCTGGCGCAGAGCCACAACCCCTTGAAATCCGGAGCGCACCTGACGCGCAATCTCGCCGGCCGCAAGACCAAGGTCGAGGCCGGCCGGGGTGACGGTGAAATCGAGCTGGCGTTTGCCCGGCGCATAGCCGTCGTCGACATCGGAAACCGCCGGGAACTCGGCAAGTTTTTCGCCGAGGGCGGCACTGGCCCGGTCGAGGACGTCGATATCCCGGTGGCTCAGCTCTATGCTCAGCGCCGCTCCCCGGCCGGGTCCACCGCGATCGGACTCGAAGCGCAGGGACTGGAGCCCGGCGATCTCGCCCGTCTCGCGGCGCCACAACTCGGTCACCTCCCGGGTCGGCAACGGCCGCACCCCAGGTGGTGTCAGATAAGCCGTCACTTCCACCCGGTTTTCGTTGACCAGCGAAGAGACGCCGGTTACCAGTTGGTCACCGCCATTTTGCGCGGCCACCCTGGAGACTGCCTCCACCAGCCGTTTCTCCATCAGGCGCCCCCGCTCGAGCGGGCTGCCGAAGGGAAGAACCGCCGTCACCACTGCTTTGTCCGATTCAACCCGGGGCATGAGGATCATGCCGATGCGGCCGCTGGCCACGAAGCCCAGGGTCAGCAGAAGCACCGCCAGGCCGGCGGCCACGGTGAGCACCCGCCAGCGTAGGCAGATTGCCAGAAAGGGGCCGTAGACACATTCGATGAAACGGGTGAAACGGCGGCCGAAAGCCTGCTGCTTGCGGGAGAGCAGGGCAAAGAGCCCCGTGTTCTCCCGGGCGCGTGAGTGGGCCAGGTGGGAAGGCAGGATGAGCAGGGATTCGAGCCAGGAGATGAGAAAAACGGTGATCACCACCAGCGGGATGGGCCGCCAGATCTTGCCCATCACCCCCGGCACGAAGAAGAGGGGCAGAAAGGCTGCGACGTTGGTGAGTATCGAAAAGGCGATGGGGGTGGCCACGTCCCGGGCGCCGCGGATCGCCGCCGAGACGTGATCCATGC
>JBFHWX010000012.1:0-34127 GCA_041599275.1 Desulfobulbales bacterium
GGAACTGCAGCAAGGACTGCCCGAAGACGTCGAAATCATGGCCGTCTACGATCGTTCCGGGCTGATTGAACGCTCGGTGGAAACGCTGCAAGAGAAGCTCCTCGAAGAAGGCCTGGTCGTCGCGCTGGTCTGCATCTTGTTTCTACTTCACCTGCGTTCCGCTTTGGTCGCCATCATCACGCTGCCCATCGCCGTCCTGATGGCTTTCATCGTGATGTACTACCAGGGCATCAACTCCAACATCATGTCATTGGGCGGCATTGCCATTGCCATCGGAGCCATGGTCGATGCGGCGATCATCATGATCGAAAACGCCCACAAACACCTGGAACGCGACCAGGGCAAGAAGCCGCACTGGCAGATCATCGCGGCGGCGGCCAAGGAGGTGGGGCCGACCCTCTTTTTCTCGCTGCTGGTGATCACCGTCTCCTTCCTGCCGGTCTTCGTGCTCCACGAGCAGTCGGGCCGGCTCTTCAAGCCGCTCGCCTACACCAAGACCTATTCCATGGCCGCCGCCGCCATTCTCTCCATCACCATCGTGCCGGTGCTGATGGGCTGGTTCATCCGCGGCCGCATCAAGCCGGAGCACGAAAACCCGATCAACCGTTTGCTCATCAGGATCTACCACCCGGTGGTGGATCTCGTGCTGCGTTTCAGGAAGACCACCCTTGTCTTCGCCCTCATCGCCATGGCCTCCACCTGGTACCCCCTCTCGCGGATGGGCAGCGAGTTCATGCCGCCGCTCTACGAGGGGGATCTGCTCTACATGCCGACGACGCTCCCCGGCATCTCGATCACCAAGGCAAAGGAACTCCTGCAGCAGACCGACCGGATCATCAGCTCGTTTCCCGAGGTGGAGCGCACCTTCGGCAAGATCGGCCGGGCCGAGACCGCCACCGACCCGGCGCCGCTCTCCATGCTGGAAACCACCATCATGCTGAAACCCGAGAGCGAGTGGCGGCACGAGAGAAAAGAGCGCTTCTACTCAGGCTGGCCCGAGTGGAGCGAATTTCTGAAAAAACCGCTGCGGTTCGTGCTTGCCGAAGAGGGGCCGATCACGGTGGAGCGGTTGATCGACGAACTGAACCGCGCCATCCAGTTCCCGGGACTCACCAACGCCTGGACCATGCCGATCAAGACCCGCATCGACATGCTCTCCACCGGCATCCGGACGCCGGTGGGCATCAAGGTGATGGGCAACGACCTCGAAACCCTCTCCCGCCTCGGCGAAGAGATCGAGGCCACGGTCCGCGCCCTGCCCGGCACGCTCTCCGCCTATTCCGAGCGGGTGGTGGCCGGCAACTACCTCGACTTCACCGTCGACCGGGAGCGCGCCGCCCGCTACGGCCTCACCGTCGGCGACGTGCAGGACATCATCCAGTCGGCCCTCGGTGGCATGAACGTCACCACCACGGTCGAGGGGCTCGAGCGCTACCCGGTGAACATCCGCTACCAGCGCGATTTCAGAAACGATCTGCCGGCACTTCGCCGCCTGCTGGTGCCACTCAAGGACGGCACCCACGTGCCCATCTCCCAGGTGGCGGATATCGAGATCAGAAAGGGGCCGCCAGGGATCAAGAGCGAGAACGCCCGGCGCACCGCCTGGGTCTACGTCGACATCAAGAACATCGACATCGGCACCTACGTGAAGCGGGCCAAGCAGGCGGTGGCCGAACGAATCGAGCTGCCGCCGGGCTACTCCATCGTCTGGAGCGGCCAGTACCAGTACATGGAGGCGGCAAAGGCCCGCTTCCAGGTGATCATTCCGCTCACCGTGCTGGTGATCTTCCTGATCATCTACATCAACACGAAAAGCCTGGTGAAGACCGGCATCGTCTTCCTGGCCGTGCCCTTCTCGCTGGTCGGCGCCTTCTGGTTCCTCTACCTGCTCGGCTACCACACCTCGGTTGCGGTCTGGGTGGGGGTGATAGCGCTCGCCGGCCTCGACGCCGAGACCGGCGTGGTCATGCTCCTCTACCTCGACCTCGCCCACCGCCAATGGGAAAAAAACGGCCGGCTCAAAACCTGGGGCGATCTCAAGCAGGCCATCCACCACGGCGCGGTGAAGCGCATCCGGCCGAAGGTGATGACGATTGCGGTGATCATCGCAGGCCTGGTGCCGATCATGTGGAGCCACGGCACCGGCGCCGACGTCATGAAACGGATCGCCGCCCCCATGGTGGGCGGGGTGGTCACTTCCGGGCTCATGGAGCTCATGGTCTACCCGGTTATCTACTTCCTGTGGCGAGGCCGCGGCCTCGACCGCAGCCTCTTCCCCACCGCCACCGGCGACATCGACGAAGAATGATTTTACGACCAACTGCCCGAAGGGGGCATTTCACAAAAACCAAAGACCTTGCAGAGGAGACACCCATGACCAGAAAGATTCTCGCTTCCCTCGCCCTTGCCCTGCTGCTGCTCGCATCGAGCCTGCCGGCGGTGGCCGCCAAGCACGATTCCGGCCACGGCGGCGGCCACGGCAGCTCCCACGGCTCTGAGCACGGAGCCGAACACGGCACGGCGGACGACATGATCCCGCTGGGCGAAGCCACGGTGGACTCCGTCACCGCCACCGCCCACCTGAACGACGTGCACGAGGCCATGGCCAAGGCCGGCCAGAGTTTCACCCACCACCTGCAGATAAGTTTTGCCGGCTCAAAGGGCGAGAAGCTCACCGAAGGCGCGGCAGCGGTGAAGGTGACCCCGCCCGGCGGCGAGGAAGGCGCGGCCGTGCCGCTCACCGGCATGGACGGCCATTTCGGCGCCGACCTCACCCTGAGCGGCTCCGGCACCTACCGGTTCACCGTCGGCACCAAGCTGGCCGATGGCGAAAAACGGCAATTCGTGTTTCAGCACGACCTGCCGTGACCCGAAAGCAGCCGGGCCGCCGGGCTTTCCCGAAAGACCGGCGACCAGGCTGCCTGCTCTTCGGCAACCGTCTGGCGCGCAACTTTCGGAAACGATGACGAAAAATACCCGGCCGTGCCAGGGCCGGGTCAGTCTGCAAGAAGGAATTTTTTTTGAGCGAGAACGAACAGCCGGGCAGCCAGCCCACCGGCACCGGGGTACGGTCACTTCTGCCCGGCCTGGCGCTGGCCATTGTCATTTTCCTGATCGACATCCAGATCCCCCTGGGGGTGGCCGGCGGCGTTCCCTATATCGCCGTCGTGCTCCTGGCCCAGTGGAGCTCCCGAAAGAACGTGCTTTTCCACGCAGCACTTCTCTCTTCCCTGCTGACCGTTCTCGGCTTTTTTCTCTCGCCGCCCGGCGGCGAACTCTGGAAGGTGCTGACCAACAGGGGACTGGCCCTGTTCGCCATCTGGGTGACCGCGGTGCTCAGCCAACAGCGCCGGGTAATTGAGGAAAAGAGGGAAAAAGCGGTGCGGGAACGCCAGGAGGCCCAGGCACAGCTCAAGATCCTGCGCGGTTTTCTGCCGATCTGCGCCTCCTGCAAGAAAATCCGCGACGACAAGGGCGCCTGGAACCAGATCGAGGCCTATATCCGGGACCATTCCGAAGCCGAATTCAGCCATGGAATCTGCCCGGACTGCGCCGAAAGGCTCTACCCGGAATTTTACCGGAAAGGACAAGTGAAACGACCAGAGGACGACAGGGCGGCGATGACCGGCCCCGGCAGCCGTCATCTTCGGCCTTGACAGCGGCGACGGAGTTGCTTAATGTGAAACAAAATTCACATCGCGGGAGACACACGCGTGAGTGCAGAGAAAATGCCCACCGAGACCAGAAAAGAGCAGATAGTCGAGGCGGCTCTCCGGGTTCTTGGTGGCGACACCATAAAAAAGTTGAATATTTCCGACATTGCCAAGGAGATGGGGCTGGCGCCGTCGGCCCTCTACCGGCATTTCAAGAGCCGCGACGCGATGATGAGCGCGCTGCTCGAGCACATCCGCAGCCGCCTCTTCCGAAACGTCGAAGCGGTCCGCCAGCAAACCGACGACGCGGTCGAACGCCTGCGCCTGCTGCTCCGGCGCCATGCCGGGCTCATCGCCGAGGAGCACGGCATCCCGCGGATCGTCTTCTCTGACGAGCTCTGGGGCCAGAAAAGGGAACGGCGGCAGCGGATGTACCGTATCGTCACCGGCTATCTCGCGGAGATCGAGGGCATCGTGCGGGAGGGCCAGGAGAGCGGCCGCCTCCGACAGGACATCGCGGCCGGCGTCGCCGCCCGCATGTTCTTCGGGATCATCCAGCCGGCAGCCCTGCTCTGGCACATGAGCGAGGGAGAATTCGACCTCGCCGGCCATATCGACGGCGCCTGGCCGGTGTACCTGAAAACGATCGTGAAATGATCCTCATTTTTTTTCCTTTCAATGTGAATCTTTTTTCACATAAAGGTGGGTACCATGAAACGAAAGCACCGTGTACTCCTGGTTCTCGGCCTGGCAGCTGTCATCCTGGCTGGGCTGGCAATCAAAAAATATCGTGGCGCGGATTCCGCCGCCAACCGTATCCAGCTCTCGGGCACCATTGAAATCACCGACGCGGCGCTCGGTTTCCGGCTCGGCGGCCGGGTCCGCGAGCGGCTGGTATCGGAAGGGCAATCGGTGGCTGCCGGCCAGCCGCTGGCCCTGCTCGACGACCGCGACCTGCAGCACGAAAAAGTTCTTCGGCAGGCAGCGCTGATGGCGGCAAGCGCTGCTCTTGCCGAACTCGAAGCCGGCTCGCGGCCCGAGGAGATCGCCACCGCCGAGGCCGCGGTGGCCCAGGCCCGGGCCGCCCTGGCCGAGCTCGAGGCCGGCTCCCGGCCCGAGGAGATCAAGGCTGCCGGGGCCGCGGTGCAGCAGGCGGCGGCGCTCACCGAACGCTGGCGGGCGGAATACGCGCGCCAGCGGCAGTTGCTCGACCGCAAGGTGATCGCGCCCCGGGAGTTCGAGCAGGTCACAAGCCAGTTCCAGAGCGCCCGCGAACAGCAGCAGCAAGCCGCCGAACAGCTGGCCCTGGTCGAGGCCGGGCCGCGGCCGGAACGGATCGACCAGGCCCGGGCCGCGCTCAACCAGGCCGAGGCGCGCCTGGCCCTGATCCGCCAGGGCCCGCGGCGGCAAACCATCGACCAGGCCCGGGCCCGGCAAGAAGAAGCCCAGGCGGCCCTGGCCCTTGCCGAGACCAGGATCGGCTACGCCACCCTCACCTCGCCCACGGCCGGCACCGTGCTCGCCGAGCACGCCGAGGCCGGTGAATACCTGGCGGCCGGAGCGCCGGTGGTCACCATCGGCGACCTCTCCCATGTCTGGCTGCGGGCCTACATCGACGAGACCGATCTCGGCCGCGTCCACCTCGGGCAAGCCGTCCAGGTGTGGAGCGACACCTCTCCCGACAAACCCTATCCGGGCACCGTCTCCTTTATCGCCCCGGAAGCGGAATTCACCCCCAAGACCGTCCAAACCGCCAAGGAACGGGTGAAACTGGTCTACCGGATCAAAGTGGCGGTGGCCAACCCGGACCGGCAACTGAAGCCCGGCATGCCGGTGGACGGCGCCATCGCGCTTGGCGAGTGAGCGCGGGAGGAGAAGAGCATGGACGCCATCCGCACCGAAAAATTGACCAGGATTTTCGGCGCCCAGCGGGCGGTGGATGAACTCGACCTGCGGGTCGCCGCCGGCGAGATCTTCGGCCTGGTGGGCCCGGACGGGGCCGGCAAGACCACGGTCATGCGCATGCTGGCCGGCATCCTGGGGCCGAGCAGCGGCGACGGCTGGGTCCTTGACCGCCACATCGACCAACAGGCCGAGCAGATCAAGGACGACATCGGCTACATGAGCCAACGCTTCGGCCTCTATCCCGATCTCTCGGTGCTCGAAAACATCGAGTTCTACGCCGACCTCTACGGCGAGCCGCGGCGCGGCCGCGACCAGAGGATCAACGAACTGCTCGGTTTCAGCAACCTCACCCCCTTCAAGAAGCGCCTGGCCGGCAGACTTTCCGGCGGCATGAAACAGAAGCTGGGGCTCGCCTGCGCCCTCATCCACACGCCGAAGGTGCTCTTTCTCGACGAGCCGACCAACGGCGTCGACCCGGTTTCCCGCCGGGATTTCTGGCGCATCCTCTACCAGCTCCTGGGCCGCGGGGTGACGATTTTCGTTTCCACCAGCTATCTCGACGAGGCGGAGCGCTGCGGCCGCATCGGCCTCATGCACCAGGGCCGGCTGCTCGCCGTCGGCACCCCGGCGGAGGTTAAAAAGATCATGCCCGGCGCCCTGCTCGAGGTGCGCTGCAGGGAACCGCGCCGGGCCACCGGTCTGCTGCGCGAGCGCTTCGGGCCTCTTGCGGTGGGGTTGTTCGGCGACCGGCTGCACCTGGTGAGCGGCCAACCGGAAGCGGCGCGGCGCCAGGTCGAGGCCACTCTTCAGGACGCACTGTTCGGCACCGTCGAAATACAGCAGATAAAGCCCAGTCTGGAGGATGTCTTCGTGGCGGTCCTGGCCGATCAGGACAAGGGAGGCGCGGCCAATGAAGCACACTGAACAGGCGAGCGGTGCGGTGTCGGTCCGCGGCCTCGAGAAACGGTACGGCGACTTTTTCGCGGTCAACCGGGTGAGCTTTCAGGTGGCAGCGGGGGAGATCTACGGCTTCCTCGGCCCCAACGGCGCCGGCAAATCAACCACCATCCGCATGCTCTGCGGCATCATCGCGCCCACCGGCGGCAGCGGCACGGTGGCAGGCTTCGACCTGGGTCGTGACACCGAACGGATCAAGCAGCAGATCGGCTACATGAGCCAGAAGTTTTCGCTCTACGAGGACCTCACCGTCGAGGAAAACATCGATTTTTACAGCGGCATCTACCGGATTCCGGCGGTCAGGAAAAAGGCGCGCAAGGAATGGGTGCTCGAAATGGCGGGCCTCACCGGGCACCGCGGGAGCCGCACCGCAATCCTCGCCGGCGGCTGGAAGCAGCGCCTGGCCCTGGGCTGCGCCATTCTCCACGAGCCACCGATCATCTTTCTCGACGAGCCCACCTCCGGGGTCGACCCGATCAGCCGCCGCCGCTTCTGGGACCTGATCTACGAGCTGGCCGGCGGCGGGGTCACCATCTTCGTCACCACCCACTACATGGACGAAGCCGAGTACTGCGACCGCCTGGGCCTCATCTACCGGGGTGAGCTGATCGCCGGCGGCAGCCCCGAGACCCTGAAGCGCGAGCTGATGACCGAGACCATCCTCGAGGTCTTCTGCCTCCGTCCCCAGGAAGCGATGGCCGGCCTCGCGGGAGTCGAGGCGGTGCAGGAAGTCGCCCTCTTCGGCCGCGGCCTGCACCTGGTGACCGACGACGCCACCCTGGCCAGCCGGCGGGTGCACGATTTTCTCGTGGCCCGGGGCTTCGGCCAACCCGATATCCGGCCGGTGACGCCGTCTCTGGAGGACGTTTTCGTCTCCCTCATCGAGAAACGGGACCGGGCCGGGGCCCCCCAGAGCGAGGTGGCGACATGAACCGCCAGCGCCTTCTGGCCGTAGCCCGCAAGGAGATGCTGCACATCCTCCGGGACCCGCGCAGCCTGGGCATGGCCATCGTCATCCCGATGCTGCTCCTGGTGCTCTTCGGCTACGCCCTGACCCTCGATGTCGACCGGGTGGGGCTGGCGGTCTGGGACGCCAGCAACTCGCCGGCGAGCCGCGAACTGGTGAGCCGCTTTGCCGGTTCGCGCTATTTCACGGTGCAGCCGGCGAGCTCCTACAAAGAACTCGAAACGGCGATCAACAGCTCCCGGGTACTGGCGGCCCTGGTCATCCCGGTGGACTTCGGCCGCCGGCTGGCCGGCCCCGAACCGACCCCGGTGCAGCTGCTGATCGACGGCAGCGACTCCAACACCGCCACCATCGCCATCGGCTACGCCGAAGCGACGGTGCAGGGCTTCTCCCGGGATGTCGTCCTGCGAACCATGACCGGAAACGGCCGGGCGGCCGCCACCTCGCCCCTCGAGCTGCGGCCCCGGGTCTGGTTCAACAGCGACATGCAGTCGAAGAACTCCATCGTCCCCGGCCTCATCGCGTTGATCATGATGGTCATCGCCGCGCTCCTCACCTCGCTCACCGTGGCCCGCGAATGGGAGCGGGGCACCATGGAGCAGCTCATCGCCACCCCGGTGCGGGCCTCGGAACTGATCGGCGGCAAGCTCCTGCCCTATTTTGCGATCGGCATGCTGGACATGCTGATCGCCGTGCTGATGGGCGAATTTCTCTTCCAGGTGCCCTTGCGAGGCTCAGTTGCCCTGCTCTTCATGATGGCGGCCGTGTTCCTGGCCGGCGCCCTGGCGCTCGGGATGCTGATCAGCATCGTCACCCGCAGCCAGTTGCTGGCCAGCCAGCTCGCCATGGTCCTCACCTTTCTGCCGTCGTTTCTGCTCTCCGGCTTCATGTACGCCATCGCCAACATGCCGGCGCCGATCCAGGTGATGACCCATCTCATCCCGGCCCGCTATTTCGTGGCGCTCTTGAAGGGCATCTACCTGAAGGGCGTCGGTCTCGAGGTCCTGGCCCTGGAGGCGGGACTCCTCTCCCTGTTCGCCGCCGGCGTGGTGACCGTGGCCCACCGAAAATTCCGTAAGAGGCTCGGCTAGATGTTCGAACGGATCAAACATATCCTGCTGAAGGAGTTCATCCAGATCTTCCGCGATCCGAAGATGAAGGGGGTCATCTTCATGATGCCGGTCATCCAGGTCCTGGTCTTCGGCTACGCGGTGACCACCGACGTCCGCCACATCGCCACCGTGGTTCAGGACCGGGACAATTCGGTGCTCAGCCGGGAACTGGTCGGCCGCTTCACCGGCTCGGGTTTTTTCCAGGTGATCGCCGCGGTCGACAGCGACCTCGAGGCCAGCCGCCTCCTCGACCGGGGCGAGGCCCAGGCCCTGCTCGCCATCGGCCGTGGTTTCGCCGACCGGCTGGGCGCCGGCCGCACCGCCACGGTGCAGGTGGTGGTCGATGGCAGCGATTCCAACACCGCCGCCATCGTCCTCGCCTACTCCGCCAAAATCGTCGGCCAGCTCTCGGAGGAGCTCCTCGGCCGGCGACTGATCACCCTGTCCGGCGGCTTGAGCCGCCCTCCTGGCGGGGTGACCCTGGCCAGCCGGGCCTGGTTCAACGAAAACCTCGAGAGCCGCAATTTCTATGTGCCCGGGGTGATCGCCATCATCGTCATGTTGATCACCCTGATGCTGACCAGCATGGCGGTGGTGCGCGAAAAGGAAATCGGCACCATCGAGCAGATCATGGTCACCCCGATCACGCCGCTCGAATTCATCCTCGGCAAGACCGTGCCGTTTGCCCTGATCGGCTTTGCCGACGTGCTGCTGATTTCGCTCATCGCCGTCTTCTGGTTCGAAGTGCCGATCCGCGGCTCCCTGCCGCTGCTGCTCGGCGCCACCGGTCTCTATCTGATGACCACCCTCGGCATCGGACTCTTCATCTCGACGGTGAGCGACACCCAGCAGCAGGCGATGATGAGCACCTTTTTCTTCTACTTTCCGGCGGTGCTGCTCTCGGGCTTCATGTTCCCCATCGCCAACATGCCGGCGGCGGTGCAATGGCTCACCTATGCCAACCCCCTGCGCTATTTCCTGGTCGTCATCCGCGGCATCTTCCTCAAGGGGGTGGGGCCGGCGGTGCTCTGGCCGCAGCTTGCGGCCCTCGCCGTGATGGGAGTCTGCACTCTGTGGCTGGCGGCCGGCCGTTTCAAGAAAACCATGGCCTGAAAAGGAGGTTTCGGGATGAAGACAAAATCAACGCTGGTTTGGAGTCTCGGCATTCTCTTGTTCTGCTTCGGGAAGGCGACACCTTCCATGGCGGCACCCACAGAGGTGCCCGCAGACCGCCCGCTTACCCTGAACGCCTGCGTCGCCATCGCCCTCGAGAAAAACCCCCTGCAGGAAGCGGCGCGCCAGGGGGTGATCGCGGCGGAAGAGGCGGTGGGCAAGGCCCGGGCACCCTATTATCCACAGCTCGATCTCGACGCCGGGTTCGGACGCCGGCAGAGCCACGCCTTTTTACCGGCCGGCTTGTCCGGCCCCGACCGGCCCGACACGATTGGCCCCACCGATGACTGGTCGGCCGGCCTTGCCGCCCGGCTGCTGCTCTTTGATTCCGGCAAGCGGCGGGCCGAACTGCTGGCGGCCGATGCGGCCCGGCAGGAAGCCCGGGCCGCCGATGCCAGCAGCCGCCAGGATCTCATCCTGAACGTCCACCGGGCCTACTTCGGTCTGGCCGCCGCCCTGGAAAACCAGCGGGTGATTGCCAGCGTCCTCGAGCGGGCGGCGGAAAACCTCCGCCTTGCCGAAGAACTGCACGAAGCCGGCGCCGTTCCCCTGGCCGACGTTCTGCGGGCCCGGGTGGAGCACTCGACCGGCCTTCTTTCCCAGGTGCGGGCCGGCCGCCTGATCCAGATCTGCCGTGCCACTCTCAACCAGGCCATGGGCCTGCCGGCGGAAGCCGAACTGACCCTGGCAGCAGCCGCCGAAACGGAGATCCACCCACCGCCGGCGGTGACCGGCGCACTCCTCGACGGAGCCGAAGCCAACCGGCCGGTTGTGCGAGAGGCCAGTTACCATCTGGAACGCGCCGACCAGTCGGTGGCCGCGGCCCGCAGCGCTTTCGGCCCCCGGCTTGGAGGCCTGGCCCGCTACGGAGTGCGGGACGAAGAGTTCCCCGCCGAAGACCGCGACTGGTATACCGGAGTCACCTTGGAGCTTCCCCTGTTCGCCGGCTTTGCCCAGAAGCACAGCCTGGCCGCCAACAAGGCCGAGCAGGCGGCCGCAGCAGCCAGGCTAATGGCGACCAAACAGGCGGTGCGCACCGAGGCCTGGAACGCCGCCTGGACCCTGAAGGAAAAATTCGAGGCCCTGCAGGCAGCCGAGCCCCTCGTCGCCCACGCCACCGAAAGCCAGCGCCTGGCCCGGCTGCGCTACGAGAACGGTGTCGGCACCATGGCCGATCTGTTGGCCGCCCAGGTCGCCCTGGCCGAGGCTGAAACGATTCGGGTGACCAGCCGCTTTGAATACCGCCTGGCCGACGCCGAGCTGCGGCGCGCCAGGGGCGAACTGGATGGTAACGAGACGGTACAAGGACTGGGAGGAGTGAAGGCAGAAAAACGGACAGCTGACACTATGGATCTTGACTTGAGTCAAGGCGGTGGATGATGAAAAATTGTCAATTGCCAAGAGGAGGGTCAGTGCGGCAACCGATCTTGTCTCCCCCACTACCCGCCCGTCCAGAGCCCACCGCCTGTTTTCCTTGTTTTAAAGAAAAATCTCTCCCCACGCGCCATTTGGCACTCCTGAAAAGGAGCCCGTGACCGAAATACAGTCTTTCATCTCTTCCCCGGTGGCGTTTCGCCCTCCCGTCTTCTTTCCGTGGACTCACCGGGCAGCGGCCCCACAGCCATCCGGATTACTCCCGCTCACACGGCAACATCCCGGCCTTTAGCGCCGGGGCCCAACACCAACAAAAACGAAGGAGAACAGCCATGAAAGCAAGACGAATCGGCATCGCGGCCGCAGCCCTCATGCTCCTCACCACCGCCCTGCTGCCCGCCAGCGCCGGCGCCCACTGCGACACCCTGGATGGCCCGGTGGTGCTCACCGCCCGCGCCGCCCTCGAAAAAGGCGAGGTGACCCCGCTTCTCAAATGGGTGCGGGCCGAGGACGAGCGGGCGATCAAGGACGCCTTCCAGAAAACCCTGGCGGTGCGGGCCAAGGGCGACGAGGCCAGGGAGCTGGCCGACATGTACTTCTTCGAGACCCTGGTCCGCATCCACCGGGCCGGCGAAGGCGCGCCCTACACCGGCCTCAAGCCCGGCACCGAAATCGACCCGGCCGTGGCCCTGGCCGACAAGGCCCTCGACAGCGGCTCGGTGGACAAACTGGTGGAGGTGCTGAGCGGCGCCATGGCCAAAGGCATCCGGGAACGCTTCAGCCACACCCGCGAGACCAAACAGCACGCCGACGAATCGGTGGCCGCCGGCCGCGAATTCGTCGAGGCCTACGTGGTCTTCACCCACTACGTCGAAGGGCTGCACGGCCTGATCGCGGCCGGCGACGCCCACCACGGCGAAGCCGGCGGAGAAGCCGGGGGCCACGGCCACTGAGAGCAACCACCGGCACCGGAATCGTCTCCCCGCGGCACCTGCGCCGGCCCCGCCGGCACGGCGGGTGCCGTTCCGACAAACCAAGCAAAGGAGGGAAGCAGATGAAAAAACAGTACGGATGGATGGTCCTGGCGATCACCTTCGGCCTGCTGTCCACGGCCCGGGCGGCTGAAGAAAAAAGCCTCTGCATCGACTGCCACCGCAAGGTGACCCCGGGGGTGGTGGAACAGCACCTGAGCGGCAAGATGGCGGCGGCCGGGGTCGACTGCAGCGCCTGCCACGGCACGGCACACCAGGCGATGGACGATTTCAGGCTGGCCGCCATGCCGACGCCTGCGACCTGTGCCGAATGCCACGAAAAACAGGTCAAGGAGTTTCAGGCCGGCAAGCACGATCTCGCCTGGATCGCCTCCGACTCCATGCCGATGATGGCCCACCAGCCGCGGGCGGTTGCCGGCGAGGGCTACAAGGGCTGCTCGAGCTGCCACAAGATCGGCGCCAAGCCGGAAGAGCAGCGGGCGAAATTCCGCTACGGCAACGCCCAGTGCGACGCCTGCCACACCCGGCATTCCTTCAACAAATCCGAAGCTCTCGACCCGCGGGCCTGCCAGACCTGCCACATGGGCTTCGACCACCCCCAGTGGGAGATGTGGTCCACCTCCAAGCACGGCACCATCTGGCAGATCGAGGGCCAGGGCAGCAAGCGGGCCCCCACCTGCCAGACCTGCCACATGCCTGACGGCGACCACGGGGTCATGACCTCCTGGGGCTTTCTCGCCGTGCGGTTGCCCGAGGACGACCAGGAATGGCTGGCCGACCGGGTGGTCATCCTCCAGGCTTTGGGGGTGCTCGACAAAGACGGCAACCCCACGCCCCGCCTCGAGCTGGTGAAGGCCGGCAAGATCGCCCGGCTCACGAAAGAAGAATTCCAGGCGCCGCGGGACAAGATGCTCGCGGTCTGTTCCCGCTGCCACGGCGCCTCCTACGCCAAAGGCCAGCTCGACGAGGCGGACCAGGTGGTGCGCGACGTCGACCGGGTGTTCGCCGAGGCGATCCGCGAGGTGCAGGCCCTCTACCAGGACGGCATCCTCGAAATGCCGGCCGGCTGGAGCTTCGGCCCCGACCTCCTGCAGTTCTACGAGGCCAAGAGCAGCATCGAGCAGGAGCTCTACCTGATGTTTCTCGAATACCGGATGCGCACCTTCCAGGGCGCCTTCCACATGAACCCGGACTACATGCACTGGTACGGCTGGGCCCCGATGAAGGAGACCCTGCAGAAGATCAAGGACGAGGCGGCCCGGCTGCGGGCCGAGAAGAAGCATTCCGGCTGATTGCTTTCTCTCCGCGGGGAAGGCCTCCTTCCCCGCGGAACAATGGCGACAAAAGACTGGAGCGGCCGGCAACCCTGTGGTAGAAAAAGAGCAGGCGTTCCTTCCTTTCCGGGAAATAACTCGATGAAGTTCTTCCGTTCCCTGCTCGGCAAGTACACCATCCTGGCGGCCGCCGTCCTGACCCTCGTGGTCCTGCTGATGACCGCCACCTTCTACCTCACCGAGCACATCCACGGCGAGGGCAGGCGCATCAACCTGGCCGGCCGCCAGCGCATGCATCTCTACCATGTCGCCCTGCACCTCCATTTC
This sequence comes from Desulfobulbales bacterium, assembly GCA_041599275.1. Lineage (GTDB taxonomy): Bacteria > Desulfobacterota > Desulfobulbia > Desulfobulbales > BM004 > JBFHWX01. Next base: position 13,735 of record JBFHWX010000012.1, read on the forward strand.
CTGACCGGCGCCACCGATTTTTCCAACGAGAGCAGGGTATTCCACGCGACCCGGGCCCGCGAGGAAATAAACGAATACGAACGGGTGCTGTTCAGCATGGCGGACAACTGCCGGATCTGCGACCTGTCCATGATCCTGGCCCTCCAGCACCACAGCCTTGGCGACCAGCTCCGCACCCTGATCGAACTCTGGGAACAGGTCCAGAAACCGCTCTTCCTGGAGATCATCGACGCCACCCAAATGCCCGGCACCGACGGCCAGGACTACTGCCTCCGCTGCCATGCGGCGGTGATCGACAACTTCGGCAGAGTCGACGGCTTCGTCTCTGGCCTTGCCGAACACAACCAGACGGTGATCGAGCAGTTCGCCGCCATCCGCATCGGCATCGCCTCCGCCTTTCTCGTCACCGTCCTGGTCATCGCCTTTTTCGTGGTCCGCAGGATGGTCCGGCCGGTGCAGAAGTTGCGGGACGCCACCCTCTGTCTCGAACGCGGCGAGTTCTCCTGTCCGATACCGGAACCGACGGGAGACGAAATCGGCGACCTGACCCGCTCCTTTGCCCGGATGGCCGGGGTGCTCGAAAGCAGTTTCCGCGACAAGGAAGAGCGGGTGCATTTCTTCCAGGGACTGATCGACCGGATCCCGACCCCTTTCTTCTACCAGGATCTCGACGGCATCCTGCTCGGCTGCAACCGGGCCTACGAGGAATTCTGGGGTCAGGACCGACAGCAGATTGTCGGCCAGCGCTTCGATCCGCTCACCGGCGAAGAGCCGGTCGAAGGGAAAATGCCGACACGGCTTCCGGAAGACGGCCAAACCCGCGAACTGGAGGCGGTGGACCGGAGAAACGGCGAGGCCAGGAGCCTGATCGTCGCTCGCTCGTATTACCAAGGCCTGGACGGCCGAGCAGCCGGCATCGTCGGCACCATGTTCGACATCAGCGACCGGAAACGGGCCGAATCCGAGCTCCGCGAGCGCTCCCGGGAACTGAAGGCACTCAACGAACTGATGCAGGTCACCGGCGGCAGCCTGTCGTCCCCCGAGCTGTTCCGGCTTATCCTGAGAGAAACAAAAAAAATCCTCGAGTTCGACGGCGTCCGGCTCTATCTGGGTTCCGACGAGAACAGCCTGCTTCTGAAAACCGGCTTGCCGGAGCCAAGACCAGAGGACGCTTGTCCTCTTTCGGCTGCCGGCTGCCTCTGCACCCGGGCCGCCGCCGGCGGCCGCAGCATCATCGCCTCCAACGCCTGCGACGGCCCGAAATGCAAGGATCTCGCCTGCGGTTTCAGAGAGATGGGCGCGGTGCTTGCCCTGCCGCTCGTCAGGCGCCACACCCTGCTGGGCGTTTTGGTCCTGGCCTGGCAACAGCCCGTGGAGCTCGCCCCGCGCCTGGCCTTCATCGAGGCCCTGACCGCCGAGATTGCCGCCAGCCTGCAGAACGCCCTGCTCTACGACGCCATCCAGCGCCACGCCGAGGAACTGGAGAAAAAAGTGCGGCAGCGCACCAGCGAACTGGAGGAAAGCAACAGGGAGCTGAAATTTTTCACCGCCTCCGTTTCCCATGACCTGCAGGCACCGGTTCGGGCCGTTCAGGGCCTGTCCAGGGCGGTGCTGGAGGATGCGGCCGACCTGGGGCCGGAAATCGAAAAATATCTGCGGGAGATCGGCGCCGCTGCCGATCACATGGAGACCATGATCGGCGATCTCCTGGACTACAGCCGCATCGCCTACCAGGAGATCCACCTCGAAAGAATCGATGCCGGCCTCCTGGTAGAGACCCTGCTTCGCAACAGGGAACAGGATATCAGGGCGAAGGCTGCGGAGGTGACGGTGTGCGGACCGCTGCCGGAGGTCATGGCCCACTACACCACCCTTCAGCAGGTCCTGACCAACCTTCTCGACAACGGGCTCAAATTCACCGACGGCACGACACCGCCGCGTGTCGACATCCGGGCAGAGAAGCGGGGCGGGCGGGTGCGGCTGTTGGTGTGCGACAACGGCATCGGCATCGCTCTGCGCGACCAGCAGCGGATTTTCGACATCTTCGTGCGCTTGCACGGCATGGAAAGCTACGCCGGCAGCGGCGTTGGTCTCGCCGGGGTGCGCAAGGGGGTCGAGCGGATGGGGGGCTCTTGCGGCGTCGACTCCGAGCCCGGGCGAGGCAGCACCTTCTGGATCGAACTGGCCGCGGCAGGCCCCGGGAGCGGCCCATCAACCGAGGATGACACAGCCGGGACGGAGACATGATGAACATTCTGCTCATTGACGACAACCCCTTCGACAGGACCCTGGTGGTCCGGGAACTGCGAAAAGAATTCGGCGAGATTGCGGTCATCGAGGTCTCGAACCCGAAGCAGCTCGAATCTGCCGTCGCCACGGCCCGCTTCGAAGTGGTGATCACCGACTACCAATTGCAGTGGACCACCGGCATCGAAGTCCTGAAACGGATAAAGGCCCGCGACCCGGAACTGCCGGTGATCATGTTCACCGGCACCGGCAACGAAATCGTGGCGGTGGAGGCGATGAAGGCCGGACTCGACGATTACGTGATCAAATCGGCAAAGCATTACGTGCGGCTGCCGGTCAGCATCCGGCAGGCCGTGGAGAAACGGCGGCTGCGCCGGGAAGCCAGGGAGGCGGCCGCCACCATCGCCCACCTGCACAGCCACCGGGAATTGATCCTGCGCTCGGTGGCCGACGGCATCATCGGCACCGACCACCAGGGACGCCACACCTTCGTGAACCAGGCAGCCCTCGAGATGCTGGGCTACCAGGCCGATGAGCTCATCGGGCGGGATAGCCACAAGCTCTGGCACCATTCCCGGCGGGACGGCTCGCCGTACCCGGCGGCCGACTGTCCGGTGCATGCCGCCATCGACAAAGGAGAGACGAGCCGCGGCAAGGATTTCTTCTGGCGCCGGGACGGCAGCGGCTTTGTAGCGGAATTCAGCAGCTCGCCGGTGGAGGAGGGGGGCAGGAACATCGGCGCAGTCCTCGTTTTCCGCGACGTTACCGAACAGGACCGGGTCTACGAGGCCCTGCGCCGGGCCGAGCACGAGTGGGAGCACACCTTCAACTCGATCTCCGATTTCGTCTCGGTGCACGACCGGAACTACTGTTTCGTCAAGGTCAACAAGGCCCTGGCCGACTTCCTCGGCAAAAAGCCCGAAGAGCTCATCGGCCGCCACTGCCATGAAATCTTTCACGGTCTGGCCCACTGCTGGCCCACCTGCCCCCACCGCGAGGCCCTGATGCTGGGCACCGCGGTGAGCCGCGAGGTGAACGACGACAAGATCGGCTGCCCCCTGCAGATCACCGCCTCGCCGATCTACGACGACCAGGGCGAGGTGGTGGCCACGGTGCACATCGCCCGCGACCTCACCGCCGCCAAGAAGGCGGAGTCCGAGCGCCAGGCCCTGCAGGCCCAGCTCTTCCAGGCCCAGAAAATGGAATGCGTCGGCCAGCTGGCCGGCGGCATCGCTCACGATTTCAACAACTACCTGAGCACCATCATCGGCTTCAGCGACCTCATTCTCTTCAAGCCGACCGACATCCCCAGCATCATCGAAAAGATCAAGCAGATCCGCCATGCCGGCGAACGTTCGGCCAATCTGGTGCGCCAGCTCCTGGCCTTCAGCCGCAAACAGATCCTGGAGATGGAACCGGTGGTTCTCGACACCCTCATCGAGCGGTTGCAGAAGATGACCAACCGTTTGCTGCGCGAAAACATCGCGGTCCACTATGCGCTGCATGGTGGCCAGCAGCCTGTCATGGCCGATCCCACCCAGATCGAGCAGATTCTTCTCAACCTGGTGGTGAACGCCCGGGATGCCATGCCCGAGGGCGGCACCCTCACCATCCGCACCGCCGCCATTCGGCTCGACGAAACCACCACCGACAACCTGCCGGCCGGGGACTACCAGGAACTCACGGTGGCCGACACCGGCACCGGCATCGCCGACGAGATCAAGCCACGCATCTTCGAGCCCTTCTTCACCACCAAGGCCAAGGGCGAAGGGACCGGCCTCGGTCTGGCCACGGTCTACGGCATTGTCGCCCAGCACCAGGGCCGGATCAGCTTCGAGAGCCACATCGGTCCCGGCACGACCTTCCGCATCCTGCTGCCGCGGGCAAAGAGCGGGCAGGAAAGAAGCGGACAGGACGACCGCCTGCCGGCAGGTGGCAACGAACGGATCCTGGTCGTCGAAGACGATCCGCTGACCGGCGAGATGATCAGGGATTCCCTCGCCGCCATGGGGTATGAAGTGCTGGCCGCGGCAAACGGCGAAGAGGGCCTGCGGGTCTTCGGGGAACATGAAAAAAAGGATGGCATCGATCTGGTGCTGACCGACGTCTTCATGCCGGGGATGAGTGGCCCCGAGATGGTCGAGCAGATCAAGAGAAGAAATCCGGCTCTCAAAGCACTCTTCATGTCGGGCTACTCCGACGAACGCCTGGCCCGGCAGGGCATCGTGGAACAGACTGCCCACTTCCTCGGCAAGCCCCTGACCCTCCGGAAACTTGCCGACAAAGTGCGGCTGGTGCTTGACGAGGCGACTGGTGGAGTTGACAACGGCAAGGATTTATAGAAAGTATCCTGGCATATTTTTACGAACGCGCACCGGGCGGTGGACCGCCACCCAGGCTTCCTGCTGCTCCGCGTTTTTTCAGGGCGCAACAAAATACACCCGGATCTGAAATGAAATCAACCCGGCAACTCCGCCGCCTCGCCTTTTTCCCCTGCATCATCATGGGGATGCTGATCCTCCTTCCTTCCCCAATGCTCGCCACCGAGGAATTCTCACTTGCCAGCGGCAAGGAATGCGGCCATTGCCATCTCGACGAGAACGGCGGCGGCGAGTTGACCGCGGCCGGGGCCGGCTACCTCGCTTTTCTCGAAGCAGCCGAGACCGGCCAGACCGGGTCCGGCATTTTTTCGCTCGGCTCGCCGGTCGGCCGTCTCACCCGCCTGCTCATGGGCTACCTCCATTTTGTGACCGCTGTTTTCTGGTTCGGCACCATCCTCTACGTGCACATCGTGCTGAAACCGGCCTACGCCGCCGGCGGCCTGCCCCGCGGCGAGGTGCGGGTCGGCCTGGTGTCCATGGCCGTGATGGCGGCCACCGGCGTCGTCCTCACCTTTTACCGGCTCTCTTCGTTCACCGATCTTTTCTCTACCCGCTTCGGGGTGCTACTCGCCATCAAGATCGCCATCTTCCTGGCCATGGCGGGCTCCGCCCTCTTGGTGGTGCTGGTCATCGGGCCCCGCCTGCGGCGGGCCGCGACCCAACGCCCGACGATATCCGCTGGCGGCGACCTCACCGCCCAGGACCTGGCCGCCTGCACTGGACAAAACGGCCAGCCAGCCCTGGTCGCCTTTCAGGGGGGGCTCTACGACGTTTCGGCAAGCAAACTGTGGAAAGAGGGCAACCATTTCCGCAAGCACCAGGCCGGCGCCGATCTGACCTCGGTGCTGGCCCAGGCGCCGCACGGCGAGGAAAAGATCCTTGCCATGCCCCGGGTCGGCAACCTGCTGCCGGATGCGGCCCGCAAAATACCGGCCCGGGAAAGGCTTTTCTACGCCATGGCCTACTTCAACCTGGCCAATGTCTTTCTGATCATCCTCATCCTTGCCCTCTGGCGCTGGTGGTAGGTAACGGCAGCAGCCGGCTCCAGCATGGGCCGCCGGATCCTGTTTTTTTAAAAAAAACGCTCAGCGCAACAGTCCGGGCCGGGTTCCTGGCTCTACCACCAGCACCTCCTCGCCCCCCCAGAAAGACTGTTGCGGATCGGTATTGGTCCTGCCCTGCAGCAGGAAGAGATTCTCCACTCCCACTTCAAGGCCCGGCGCGATATCGGAGAGCAGGATGATCGCATCGAAATTCCCCAGGGAGTCTCTCTTCCAACTGTGGATCGGCTCGCCATTCAGGGTGACCGAGTAGGGTTCCACCAGATTGAAGGCCAGGTCGGTATGCACCACAAAGGTGACCGAACTGCCGCCGGTGTTGATGATGCGCGGCGCCACATCCACCCCGATCTCCAAACCGTAAGCCGGTTGGCTCACCCCGAAGGCGAGAAGGAGAAGAACCAGGCCAAGGCCGTGTGCCGAAAAATTCCTTTTCATGATGCACCTCCGTTGCCGGTGTACGTTTCCCGAGCATTCTGACCCACCACAACCGCACCGCGCGGCCGGAGCGAATGCCTGGCAAAAACATAAACCACAAAAAGCATCCAGACCATGTGGAAGATTGTCGCAGCAGAGCTCGGCCGGAAAAACAAAAAAGGGGAGGATGGCCCGCGCCACCCTCCCCTTTCTGTTGTGTCAATCCCCCAGGGATGAAGGACTGTTCGACTTCAGACCCTCACACCGCTTTCAGTTTGCCGAGCATTCGGTGGTCAGCCACTGGCACTGCCCCTGGTAACAGCCGCAGGTGCCGGTGGGCAGCGGACTCAACAACTCGCTTTCGTCAACAACGAAGGAGAACGCATTAACAGCAGCGCACACTTCGCCAAAAAAACCGCCACCGCCGAGACCAATGCCCTGAAAGTTTTCAAAACAATCGGCATCGGTGACGCAGGCATTGTCAACGCGCGGCCCCTCATACCGGTCGTACTCGGGATTGTCCTGGGTTATCTCGGCACATACGCCATCTTCATGGGGCAGGGGCTGGCCGGTGATTCTGGTGAAATTGGCGGCGACCCGGCTGCAGGCGTTCGAAGTGGCCTGGGGAACCCCGGAATTGCATTCCATACCGTCATAATAGGCCGTGCAGAGGCCATAGGCGGCGCCCTTCAGGTCGGCGCACCATACCGAACCCTCGCCGGCCACGGCCGGACCAGCCACCAGGCCGGCCAGACAGGAAACACCCAACATCGCTCCCAATACTGCCTTTCTCTTCATTTTCGGAAAAAACATTTTACCCTCCAGATGGTTTTCGAATTTTCGCCGCCCGCCCGGCCCCCAGCCAGAGAGGGGGCGGCGCCTCACTGCTGGAAGCACGCAAAACATTTTTTCTCAAACACATTAACGAGTTGCTGTCAACAAAAGACTCCAGACTAGTTCAAAAAAACGACAAGAAAACGCCAGGAACGAAAAGATAAGCCTGAATCCGTGAGCGTTCGAGAACGGCACAGATGCGAGGCGGCGACGATGTTGATTATCCTGGTGCGATATCAACGAGTTGCCAACGAAGCAGGTGTGCCGTTATCGGGCGCCCTGAAAGGCGGCGTGGTGAATCCATCTCACCATTTGGCATTGGATAGTCCGTTTTGTTTTAAGAGGTTTGCTTGTTTCCTTGCTCGAAACCGTCACGGATTCAGGATAAGGAAAGACTCCCTGAAGAGCCGGCCTGTGGAGCCTTCGAAGCCGAAGGGTACGGAGCGGGCCGGGTTCGCCGGTTGCCGTGGCGAAAAGGCGGATGAAGGGGAAGGGTGTACGCCGATGAGGGGAAGGGTCTTCACCGTGATGTGGTGGACCAGGCTGGCGAACTCGGATGCTGGAAAGAGACGATGGAGATGAACCTACCAACCCAACAATTCAAATTGATGAAACTTTTTTTCACAAACGGCCGGCAATCCGCCGGATTCGGCTCCCACCCTCTCCGGCGAGGAGAGGACGGCCAAGGCAACAGCAGGCTACCGGAAATCGATCCGGACTTCTCGCCAGTTGGCGAGCGATGCCCGTTCGATCTGGTGCCGCAGGCGCCGGGCCCTCTCTTTTAGTTCTCTTACCTGGTAGACGCGCTGCTGGGCTACCCAGCGTTCCTCGATCTTCTCGCAATCGGCGAGCAATTCGTCGAGCAGTGTGAGCACTTTTTCCTGCTCGCCCGCAAACCGCTCCTCTTTCTTCCTGGCAAGGTCATTTCCCTCGGCGGCCAGGGAAATCTCCTCGGCCGCCTCGCCCAGCCGGCGGCTGGCGGCGACGGCCCGCAGAAAGGTGAGATCGGGATCGGGCCGGCCGAAGGCCCGGGGCAGGAAACGCTCGGCCTGGGCAAGCGACCGCTCGAGTCCGGCCCGCAACTCCCGGCGCCTGCCGTCGTCCCGCTCGATTTCCAGAAGCAGCGTCTGGAACCGGGCCCGCAGCAGGTGAGCGGAGCCGCTCGTCTCCCGCAGGGCGATGGCGGCCTGGGCCTCGGCGAGCCCCTTCTCCATGCTGGCGCGGCTCGCTGGGTCGACTCCCATGTCGGCGAGCCGGCGAAAGAGCATGGAGGCAAGCAGCTCGTGGCCGTAAGAATCGGCCGGGTTGGCGCCGACGGCCCGCTCGAAATACTGCTCGGCAACGGCCTGGGACATCATGCCCGGGCGACGCGGCTCCGAGTAAACAAGGCCCAGCAGTTGAAGCACCTGGTAGTGGTTCGGGTGCGAGGCATCGGCCCGGGTCAGCTCCTGGGCGGCCTCGTCCAAACGGGCGGCAAAGGTCTCGCCAAACACCGTGTCTGACCGGGCGGCATCGTGGCTCTCGAATTCCGCCATCCGGTAGCCGGCATAGCCTGCGGCCAGATTCAGGCGGGAGACGAGCTCGGCCCGGCGGCGGCTGCCATCGGCGAGCTTTTGCCAATGGCCTTCGAGTCTTGCCTGCTGCTGGCGGGCAGCGCCAATCCATTGTGTGTGCTCGTCGGCGATTTCGCCCAGCAGCCGGCGGACGATACGCTTGGCCTGGTCGGCCGTGCCGCTTTTCAGGGCTTCGAGCTCCGCCGGGTCGTTGACCCGCCAGGCGGCCGGAGCTGCGGGGCTGCCAAAGACCTCGGCCACGGTGTGGCGGCCCAGGAAAGAGAGGTAGAGGGCATAGGTGTGGGCGAGCTGGACCGCGGTCTGGGCCTGCAGCTCGCCGTAGGCGGCCTGTTCATCGGGGGGCAGGTCGGCCACCGGCTCGGTCTTGAGCCGGTCGGCGAGTTGGAGCAGCTCGGCCACCGCCTGGTGGGTGGCCTGCCAGGTGTCGAGATTGGCGGTCGCCGTCGCCTTCAGGAGATCGACGGACAGCAGGCGGCGCTTTTCCGAAGCGGAAAGCGCAGTGTATTCTGTCTCCCCGGAAAAGAGCAGCAGCCGCAGCTGCTCGAAGACATGGATCGCCTCGGTGTGGTTGCGTTTCTCGGTGAGCGCCATGCCGAGGAGCTGCAACCCGTCGGCGTACTCGGGCATCTGGCCGCGCAGGGCGCGGAGCCGGTCGAGGGCCAGATCGAGGTCCCGCCAGCCGCCGTAGGCGTAATAGCGGCCAAGCGCACCCCGGGCCTCGTAATAGGCGGCCAGCGCCGCCCGGTTGGGAAAGGCGGTGGGCGGCGGCAGCAGCCGCCGCCACTTGCGGAGGTCGGCATCGGTTTCGGCCTCGTTGCCGAAATCGTAGACCAACTGGAAGATGGCGTCATCGATCAACCGCTCGAGCAGAACTGATTTGTCGGCGGCCGGCTCGGCTGGCCGTTCCAGGTACCAGGTGCGGATGAGCCGGGGACCGCGGCTCAGGCGAAGCGCCAGCAGGGCACGGTCAGACTGGGTCTGGAAGTCGCCCTCGACCACCCACTGGTCCGGCCTGGCGAGCTGGTTGACGAGGCGCACCCATTTGGCCACGTCGACCCCGGAGACCTCGACGGTCATCTTTTCGAGGGCCGGGCCGAGGCCCTTGGGCTGAAAGAGGGCCGGAGCGTCGAGGGCCGCCACCTCGAGAAAACCGGTTTCCTTGCGAAGCGCCACCGGCCGCCGGAAGTGGTAGTCGAAGCGGGCCCGCAACAGCTCGGCGTAACCCTTGCTCTCCTTGCCGTCGACGGTGATCTGGCCGATGGACATGTTGTGGGGCCAGATCCGGTCGACCAGACCCTCGAAACGCAGAAGCAGGATCCAGCAGCCCAGACCGAAGAACAGCAACCCGATGAGCCAAGCGATGATTGAAGCCATCAGCCCCCTCGTTCTCTTCAGAAAATCGATCGGATGAACCAGCAGCGCCTTGTTCATGGGTGAAGCCCGTTTCCGCAAGCGTCCGCTCCCTTCTCGATGCGCATCTTTTGCCCGCCGGGAACATTTCCCTTGCTATTTCGAGGAGCGGCCGCGGCCGATCGGGACGGCCTGCCGCGACAGCTCCTATCGAATTGAGATAGCAGCGGCGGGCAGAAAAGTCCACGAAAATGTCGGTTCAGGGAAGGCCAGGGGCGGCCGGCAGGGCGCGCCCCTGGTGGCAACCGGCACGCTCCGGTTCAGGAAAGCCGGCTCTTGTAGTCTTCGTAGCCGAAGGTGCGGACGGTTTCGAGCTCGCCGGTAGCCGGGTCGAAGAGGCAGATGGAGGGCAGGCGCACGCCGTTGAAGGTGGTGGTCTTCACCATGGTGTAGTGGGCCATGTCGGTAAAGACGAGCTTCTGGCCGATCTGGAGCGGCTCGGCAAAGGAATAGTCGCCCACCACGTCGCCTGCCAGGCAGGAGAGCCCGCCCAGCCGGTAGGTGTGGGCCTGTTGGCCGTTGATGCCGGCGCCTACCAGTACCGGGCGGTAGGGCATTTCGAGCACATCCGGCATGTGGCAGGTGACCGAGGTGTCGAGGATGGCGATATCGATCTCGTTTCTGACGATGTCCATCACCGAGGTGACCAGCACCCCGGCGTTCAGGCCCACCGCCTCGCCGGGCTCGAGGTAGACCTCGACTCCGTACTTCTTGCGGAAATTGATGATCGTCTCGCAGAGCAGATCGAGGTCGTAGTCGTCGCGGGTGATGTGGTGGCCGCCGCCGAAGTTTACCCACTTCATGCCCTCGAGATAACGGCCGAAGCGCTCCTCGACCTTCTCCACGGTGCGGGCCAGGGGACCTGCGTTCTGGCCGCAGAGGGCATGAAAATGCAGGCCGTCGATGCCGTCGAGGCGGTTGCCCTGGAACTCGGCGGCGGTGATGCCGAGCCGCGAGAAGCGGCCGCAGGGATTGTAGAGGGCGGTGGCCACCTCGGAATATTCGGGGTTGATACGCAGACCGATGGAGAGCGGCCGGTTGATCCTGGCCAGCAACTCCCGGTGGGCCTCCCGCTGGGCAAAGGAGTTGAACACGATATGGTCGGCGTAGCCGGCGATCCGCTCCATGTCGGCCCGGCTGTACGCCGGTGCAAAAACGTGCACCTCGCCGCCGAACTCCTCGTAGGCGAGCCGCGCCTCGTCCACGGAGCTGGCGCAGGCGCCACGCAACACCCGGCTCAACTGCGGAAAAACAGAAAAGGCGGCAAAGCCCTTCAGGGCGAGCAGGATCTTGCAGCCGGTGCGTTCCTGCACCGAGCCCAGGATGTCGAGGTTGCGGCCGAGCGCCCCGCGGTCGATCACATAGGCCGGGGTCGGCACCTTTTCGAGGTCGAGTTCGTGCATCACAGTTCCTTCTCCACCCAGGGCAGGCCGTGGATCATGAGCTTGTCCATGAAGGGGGTGGGATCGAGTTCCTCGACGTTATAGACGCCCTTGCCCCGCCAGGCGCCGGTCAGCATCAGCATGGCGCCGATCATCGCCGGCACCCCGGTGGTGTAGGAAATTGCCTGGCTTCCCACCTCGCGGTAGCATTCCTGGTGGTCGCAGACATTGTAGATGTAGATCTTTTTCCGTTTGCCGTTTTTCAACCCCTCGATCACGCAGCCGATATTGGTCTTACCCACCGTCCGGGGCCCAAGCGACGAGGGGTCGGGCAGGAGTTTCTTCAGAAACTGGATGGGCACGATCTGGTGGCCCTCGTACTCCACCGGGTCGATGCGGGTCATGCCGACGTTCTCGAGCACCCGCAGGTGGGTGAGGTACTTCTCGGAAAAGGTCATCCAGAAACGGATGCGCTTCAGGCCCTTGATATTCTTGGCGAGCGATTCCAGTTCCTCGTGGTAGAGGAGGTAGGCCTCGCGGGGGCCGATCTCGGGAAAATCAAAGGTCTGGTGCACCGACAGCGGCTCGGTCTCCAGCCAGTTGCCTTCCTCCCAGTAGCGGCCCTTGGCGGTGATCTCGCGGATGTTGATCTCCGGGTTGAAGTTGGTGGCAAAGGGATAGCCGTGGTCGCCGCCATTGGCGTCGAGGATATCGATATATTCTATGGTGTCGAAGTGGTTCTTCTGGGCGTGGGCGCAGAAGATGTTGGTGACGCCCGGGTCGAAGCCGCAGCCAAGAAGCGCCATGATGCCGCGCTTTCGGAAACGTTCCTGGTAGTCCCACTGCCACTTGTAGCAGAATTTTGCTTCATCGGGCGGCTCGTAGTTGGCGGTGTCCAGGTAGTCGACGCCGGTCGCCAGACAGGCGTCCATGATCGCCAGATCCTGGTAAGGAAGCGCCGTGTTGACCACAATGTCCGGCTTGTGCTTTTCAATGAGGCGGATCACTTCCTCGGCCTTGTCGGCATCCACCGCTTCGGTTGCCACCTGCACCGCCGGGTATTTTCCCGCAAGCTGGTCCCGGATCGTGTCACACTTCGACACCGTGCGGCTGGCCAGCACCAGATGCGAAAAAACCCCGGGCACCTGGGCGCATTTGTGGGCCACCACGTTGCCGACCCCGCCGAGGCCGATGAGCAGAACCTTTCCCATATCCGTTATCTCCTTTGAGCTCGAGTTTTACTTGCTGCGACGCGTGCAATCAACAAGGCCGCCGCCCGGAAAACAACCAAAAAATCCTGCCACCGCCGTGGGCAGAAACGAAAAAACCAGAAAATATATACATGCATATCATAAAGTTACAAGAAAACATCGGCGAGCAACAACAAAGCCAACAATTCCTTGACGCCCGCCACCTCTTGTGATACTTTAGCCGCCTGTTCCGCACGACCGGGCCGTTAGCTCAACTGGTAGAGCAACTGACTCTTAATCAGTAGGTTTGGGGTTCGAGCCCCCGACGGCCCACCAAGCATACCAAATCGGTTACGTTTTTCGTAACCGATTTTTTTTTGCCCTCCGCCCGCCAACTAGGCGACACGGCACCGGTTTTCCGCACGGGAGGTGCGACTATACAAAGCTTCGGCGACGAAGGCACTCCCTTTCTGGCCTCTTCCTGCCTTTTCCCAGGGAACATTTTGTTCTCTCGAAAAAACAACAAGGGCGGAGCAGCGGCCGGGCCGCAGTTCCACCCTTGTCATGGTACCTGTCGACGATCTTGCGTTAATTGGACTGCTTGAGTTCCATGCCACACTTGCAGGGGCCTGGCTGGTCCGATACCGTATTGCAGCCACAGGCACCACCGCAGTTGCAGAAATAGATGCCGGTCCCCTTGAGACTCACCCGCTTCACCGGTTTGCCGCAAGCGCATTTCGCCGGGTCAGTCGGATTGAGCCCCTGGCAGCTGCACCCCTCGGCGCACTGGCAGAGGATCGCCTCGTCGCCTTCCACCCAAACGACATGCCCCCATTTCATGGGCTTGCCGCAGGTGCAGTTGCCGGGTTTGGTGGATACCGAACCGCAGGTGCACTCGGGGCCGCAGGCGCAGGAGTACAGCACATCCTGGCGGGCTTCTTCGGTCCCAGAGGTGGTCATACCTGCACAACCGGCCAAAACCGCCAACAGGCCGGCCACCAACAACAGATGAATCCAGTTCCTTCTCATTTTCCTCTCCTTTTTCGTTGAGTGTTTTCCTTTGGCCCCGTGCCCCGGCGGGCGGGGCCTCCATACGAACCTGCCTTTTTTCTTTCAAACCGGCGTTGAGGAGGTTCTCAGGGAAAGCTTCCTGATTCCTGACCCCTCTGCCCGTCAAGCCTCTCGACAAAAGAACGCCGCCACCCCGGAGCCTTCGAGCGGCTGTGACCGACAACGTCGGGCCGGCAGTTGGAAGGTCTTGGCGAGGGCTGCGGTCATGGAAACCATTTCCCTGCCCGGCGTTCTGCCTGGATGAAAAAAACGTCATCCTTTGATAGGTTCCCAGGAACCGCCCCGGCCATGATAGGTCTCAACGAACAGGCAATACCCGCGGCCGCATGCCGTGCAGCACAGCCGGCAGTGCACGATATCGCCCCAGGGTCCCTCGACGGGGGGCGGAAAAACGCTGTCCCCGGCGCCGGGCATGACGACCAGCACGCCGTCATCCATAGCTTTCCGCACCTTGCGCAGCACCTCCCGCAAGCCGCCCGGAGTACGGATCTCGATGGGGTCGAGCAGCGCCCGGCAACGCAGGCAGTTGTCCATTCCCTGCTTCCCTCTCCTGTTTCCGGGCCATCCATCCGGCCAGAACGACAGCAATTTTTGCTTCATCCAAAAGACATATCCTATCGTCCAACGGCCGTCAATCACCTTTCCAGCCTACCCCGCCCGCGGCGCGCTCCCGCCTGGCGCCGGCACCAAAACGGTTGACCCGGTTCTTTGGGGACGCTACGTTTCGAGGTATCGCCGTGCAGCCCCGAAGAGCGGATGTCGTCGCAACCACCAGCAGGCCGCCTGCGGCCGGGAGGCTCCATGAACAGGACAAAACTCGAGGCCGCCATCGAGGCGAGAGGCAGGGCGTTTTTCGCCGGCATCCGCGGCGAAAAACCGTCGATCTTCAACCGCGACTGGTGGACCGGCAAGGTCCTCGACCTGGCCATGCGGGACGAGGAATTCAAGGTACGGCTCTTCCGCTTCGTGGATGTCCTGCCCGTTCTCCGCAGTGACGAGTCCCTGGCCCGCCATATCCACGAGTACTTCGACGACTGCGGCTCCGACTCGCTGCTGGGCTGGTCCATGAAATGCGCCTCTCTCTTCGGCAGAACCGGCGAGGGCTTCGTGGGCTCTACCCTGCGCCGCAATATCGAGACCATGGCCCGGGGCTTCATCATCGGCGAGACACTCGAAGAAGCGGTGGCCGGCATCCGCCGGCTACGGGCCGAGAACTTCGCCTTCACCGTCGACATCCTGGGCGAGGCGGCGGTAAGCGAGGCCGAAGCCGAGCGCTACCGCGCCGCCTACCACGACCTGCTCGACACCCTGGACCGGGAACAGGGAAACTGGCAAAGCCTCGGAGGCGGCGCCACCCCTCACGACTGGGGCGCGGCGCCGCGGATCAACATCGCGGTGAAGCCAACCTCGCTCTTTTCCCAGGCCGATCCGGCCGACTTCGACAACACTGTGGGGTCCATGTACGGCCACATCCTGCCCCTGGCCCGGCATGCCCGCAACGTCGGGGCCTTTCTCTGCCTCGACATGGAGCAGCACCGCTACAAGGACATCACTCTGGCGGTCTACCGGAAATTGCGGGAGGCCGAGGAATTCGCCGACTGGCCCCATCAGGGCGTGGTGCTGCAGGCCTACCTGCGGGAAACCGAGGCGGATTGCGAGAATTTGCTCGGCTGGGCCCGGGCTGCCCACCGCCAGATTTCCATCCGCCTGGTAAAGGGCGCCTACTGGGATTACGAGAATATCGTCGCCGGCCAGAACGGCTGGCAGTCACCGGTTTTCCAGGAAAAACACCAGTCCGACGCCGCCTTCGAGCGTCTTGCCGAAAAAATTCTCGCCCACCACTCCCTTTGCCACCTGGCCTGCGCCTCCCACAATATCCGCTCTCTCTCGGCGGTCATGGAAATGGCCGCCGCCCTCGGGGTGCCGGAAGAACGCTACGAGTTCCAGGTGCTCTACGGCATGGCCGGGCCGGTGCGGCGGGGCCTGCGGAAGGTAGCGGGCCGGGTGCGGCTCTACTGCCCCTACGGTGAAATGCTGCCCGGCATGGGATATCTGGTGCGGCGGCTGCTGGAGAACACGGCCAACGAAAGCTTTCTGCGCCAGAGTTTCGTCGACCAGGCCGACACCGAAGAGCTGCTGGCCGACCCGGCCCGGCTGGCGGCCGCCATCCCCCAGGATGCGGCGCCAGATCAAAGCGCGACGGACAACGACCGGCCACTGCCCTTCCGCAACCAGCCCCAGCCCGACTTCACCCGCCCCGAAGAACGGCTCGCCCTGGCCGAAGCCCTCAAGCTGGCGCGGGGTCAGCTCGGCCGCCGATATCCGCTGCTGGTAAACGGCGAGGAGATTTTCTCAAAAGACACCCTCGACTCACTCAACCCGGCGAACCCGCAGGAGGTGGTGGGCACCGTGTCCCTGGCCGACGCGGGCTTGCTCGACCGAGCCGTGGGGGCCGCCGCCGCTGCCCAGTCGGCATGGGAGGACCGTTCAGCCCGGGAGCGGGCCGGGTTTCTCTTCAGGGCGGCTGCCATCGCCCGGAAGCGTTTGGCGGAACTTGCCGCCTGGCAGATCCTGGAGGTCGGCAAGCAATGGGACCAGGCGGTGGCCGACGTGGCCGAGGCCATCGATTTTCTCGAGTACTACGGCAGGGAGATGATCCGCCTTGCGGCCGGCCGGCCCCTGGGCCAGGCGCCAGGCGAAGAAAACCGCTACCTCTACCGGGCCAAGGGCGTGGCAGCGGTGATCGCGCCCTGGAACTTTCCGCTGGCCATCAGTTGCGGCATGTGCGCCGCCGCCCTTGCCGCCGGCAACACCGTGGTCTACAAGCCGGCGGGACTCTCTGCCGTCAGCGGTTTTTTGCTCGCCGATCTCTTCCGCCAGGCCGGCCTGCCGCCGGGGGTCTTTCATTTCGTGCCCTGCCGGGGCGGCAGCCTCGGCGACCACCTGGTGGACCACCCCCAGGTGCAGGTGGTCGCCTTCACCGGGTCGCTGGAGGTGGGGCAGCGCATTGCCGGCCGGGCCGCGCGCCCGGCGCCTGGCCAATTCCACATGAAGCGGGTGATCGCCGAGATGGGCGGTAAGAACGCCATCATCATCGACGATGACGCCGACCTCGACCAGGCGGTGCCGGCGGTGCTGGCCTCGGCCTTCCGTTTCCAGGGCCAGAAATGTTCGGCCTGCTCGCGGGTCATCGTGCTGGATGGCATCTACGAGCGGTTCGTCACCCGCCTGGTCGAAGCTGCCACCTCGCTGTCCACCGGACCGGCCGAGGACCCGGCCCACTTCATGGGGCCGGTGGTGGACGAATCGGCCCGGCAAAAAATCAGCTCGGCCATCGACACCGCCCTTACCGAAGGCAGCCTGCTCTTCAAGGGCAGCATACCGGAACCAAACGGTTACTATGTGTCCATGTGCATCGTCGGCGACATCCGACCGGAACACCGCACCGCCCAGGAAGAGATTTTCGGGCCGGTGCTGGCCGTGATGCGGGCCGCCGACTTCGACGACGCTTTGCGCCAGGCCAACAGCACCGCCTTTGCCTTGACCGGCGGCGTCTTCTCCCGGAGTCCCGCCCGCCTCGAGGAAGCGCGGCGCCGCTTCCGGGTGGGCAATCTCTACCTCAACCGGGGCATCACCGGCGCTCTGGTCCACCGCCAGCCCTTTGGCGGCTTCAAGCTCTCCGGCGTCGGCAGCAAGGCGGGAGGACCCGATTATCTCCTGCAATTCCTCGATCCGGTGTGCGTCACCGAAAATACGGTGCGCCGGGGTTTCGCTCCGGAGAGCGGCGAGGCCTAGCAACAGCACACCGCCGCCATTTTTCTGGCACTAATCGCCACGGTCTGGTATGCTGGCCGCAGATTGAGTCTCCAATCGATTTGAATTTGTTCTATATTCGTACAACATAGAGGGGCAGCCCGGCCCACCACATTGTTCCCGAATGGAAAACAGACGCCATTACAAAAGGATCAAATTCGAGACCGAATCGAATCTGACCATCAACGACACCTCCTACCACTGCGAGCTGCTCGACCTTGCCCTCAAGGGAGCCCTGCTGCAGACCAGCGAAGAACTGCCCCTGGCCGACGGCGAGTCCTGCCGGATCAACATCTTTCTGCCCGCCTCCAACATCGCCCTGCGCTTCGAGGGACAACTGGTCCACCGCCGCGGCGATCTCCTGGGCTTCAAGTTCCTCACCGTCGACATCGAAACCCTGATGCACCTGCGCCGCCTGCTGGAGCTCAATATCGGCGACGGCGACGAGGTTTCCCGGGAATTCGATTACTGGCTGAGCAGCCTTTCCTGATACCGGCAGATGCCCCCCGCGGCTGGCCCCCACTCTGCAGAAATTCCTCGGTTTCCGTCTCACCCGCCGCTCTGCTTCGGCTTCGTTTCCGGCCGGGAACAATAAGGGGCGAGAAATGACGCAAAACTCCCCTGCCGGTTTCTTCCGGGGCAGGAGGCGCTTTCTCTAATTGGCCAGCGGGAAAAGAAAGGAAGGGGGCTCACGCCCTGCTACGGCAGGTGGACCAGCTCAAGGGGTCTGCGAAACGTGCGTTGTGCAGTTCCTGGCAACAGAGAAGCTCTTCGAGTTCGGCAAGAGAGAGGATTCCCTTCTCCAGAAAGAATTCGCCAATCGGCGGCTGCAGCCTCTTCTGCTTGAAGAGACCGAGGCGCAGTTGCCGCTCGGTGAGCAGGCTCATGGCCCGGGCGGTGGCGCCGAAGGGATGGGCCAGACTGCTCTTCTGCACGATGCTGCGGATCTCTTCCTCGGAGAGATAGCCGAAGCCGCGCAGGATCTCGCCGAGACGGGGCCGCTGGGTGCGCTGCCAGACGATGGCCTGGGCGATCATCCGCCAGGAGACCAGGCCGGAATAGTACAAAAAGTGCCCAAACGGCAAACGTATGGAGGGGAGCGGCCCCTCATGCAGGATGCTGCCGGACCAATTTTCCCGGGAAGAACTCCGTTGCCGGGCTTGGTGGCGCTCCCGCTGGTCCTGATTTTCCGGCCGCCGGCAACCGGCAGGGTATCCAGGACCGGCGGCATCGAACCAGGGGCGGACTGGAAAGCGAAAGCCCCGCTCCCGGGCCTGCAGGTAGTCGCTGAGTTCGCTGTAGGCCTGGTGCACCGAACGAAACAGATCGGCGCAGCGCCGGACGTCCTCTTCATCTCCGCCCGCCGCCACATCAGGATGGGTTTCCAGGGCCCGCCGCCGAAAGGCGCTCTTCAGACCAGGCCCCTGCAGGTATTCCAGAAATTCTCTGGAAACGCTCACCTGGGAGCCGAAGAGAACGCGGCATGCCCGGAACAATTCCTGTTCAACTACCACTGCTGCCATAGCGTACCATTACGTTGTTTTAAGGGTGGCAGTGGAACCGGCCGCAAGAAAATCTGCGGGTGTCGTGAGCCCCATTGCCTGCCCCAAACTACCACACTCGGGGCAAAGGCAAAACTGGTTTTTTTCCCTCTCAGCAGCCGAACAAAAGCTGTCCCTGGGCCACCCAACCTCTCTTTCAAATGAAGATTCCGGCACTTGACGCAAACACCGACAATAGTGTAATAATATCAAAGTAGTTTTAATCGTCCTCAGGAGGCGTTTCGGCTCCTGAAAAACGTGCGACTCATCTGCCCCCGCCCCGGGGCTGGAAAAACGAATGGATCCCATCAAGGTCTTTGTCAAACAGGACAACACAACGGTCATCAAGTGCCCTGAGTGCAAGGCTGCCCGAAACGTTCCGGTGTCCCAGTTCAAGGACAAAAAAAAGATCCTCAAGATCCGCTGCGGCTGCGGCGCGAACTTCTCCGTCTCCCTGGAATTCCGCCAGACCTACCGCAGGGAGACCAAAGACCTGCGCGGCACTTTCGTCAACCTCACCCGCAATAAATTCAGGGATTCCATCAAGGTGAAGGACGTCTCCATGGGCGGCATGGGCTTCACCACGCCCTCGGCCGCGAAAATCAGCCCCGGCGATGAGCTCGAGGTCTCCTTCACCCTGGACGACAAGCACCGCTCCCGCATCGAGAAGACGGTGGTGGTGCGCATCGTGCGCGGCGATTTCGTGGGCTGCGAGTTCCTCGACACCCAGACCTACGACAAGGCCCTCGGTTTTTATCTGATGCCCTGATCGGCCCGCCACCGGCTGCATTCTTTTGCTTGGCCTCGCTTACTGGAACGGGTAAGAATACTGGAGTCCCCGACTCGGTGTGCCTCCCTTTTCCAGCAATTCTCCCGGGTGCTCTGCAATGAAACATATCGCCGTCTTCGTTTCGCTTTGCCTTTTTTTCCTTTCGGCCGGCCAGACTCTTGCCGCCTCCCAGGAGCAGGTGGGCATCGTCCGCTCGGTACGCGGCACCGCTTTCCTGCAGCAAGCAGAAAGCAGCCGCGAGGCAGCCCTCGGCCAGGCCGTGCACCTCAACGACACCCTGAAGACCGGAGCCGACGGCGCCATCGGCATCATCCTCAAGGACAACACGATGATCACCATCGGCCCGGACAGCGAACTGGCGGTGAGCAGCTTCACCTTCGCACCCCGTGAAAAACAATTTTCCCTCATCACCCGCCTGCTCAAGGGCACCGCCGCCTACCTGTCGGGCACCATCGGCAAACTGGCCCCGGATTCGGTGAAATTCGAAACCCCGAGCGCCACCCTGGGCATCCGCGGCACCAAGTTTCTGGTCAAGGTACCGTAGACGGCAACGAGCCCAGCCCGCTCCCAACGCCACGGAAAACAACCATGCATATGCCATCCGTTCTCCGCATTCCTTGCAGGCCCAGGCCACCCTTCGCTTCCCGGTTGCGCACCGCCTCCACCTTTTTGCTTCTGGCCGGCC
>JBFHWX010000013.1:0-33508 GCA_041599275.1 Desulfobulbales bacterium
CCCACCGGCTCGTCGGCCATCGCCTCGTCGCGCGCGTAGTAGGCGTCGGCCGCGGCCCCCAGCAGGAGATCGGGGGCGTGGGGGTGGCTGCCGGGGGCCGGTTTTCGGTGGCTGACGGAGCCGGAGCGCCACTGTCGCCGGAGAGAATTTTCATGAAATTTTTGACCAGGGGATCCACCTGGCCGGCCGCCTCGGCAAGCTGGGCCGCTGCCTCCTCGTCCTGCAGTTTGGCGAGGCCGGCCAGAAAATCAACACCGGCCAAGAGCGCGTCGATGGCCTGCCGGCCGAGCAAGAGTGTGCCTTTCTGGGCGGCCACGAACACGTCTTCCATGGCGTGGGCCACCCGCACCCCCGGGTCGATGTTGACGATGCGGGCGGCGCCTTTGACGGAATGGGCGGCCCGCATGAGCTCCTCGAGGATGGACGCGTCGGCGGGCGATTCCTCGAGGGCGAGAAGTTTCTCCGACATGGTGGTGCAGTGGCTTTCCGCCTCGATCCGGAAGAGGTCGAGCATCGAAAGATCGTCGATGGCCGGCGGCGCAGGCTCAGCTGAAGGAGACGGTGCAGCTTGCGGCCCGGCAACTTCCGGGGGCGGATCGGCACCAGCAGGTCCGGCAAGGATACCTTCGAGACCGTTCTTGAAGGCGTCGATTTCGGGGCGCTTTGATTCGTGCCAGGAAACCCAGTCCTCGACGGTGAGGGTGGAGAGCTCGATGAGCAGCTTTATGCCGCTTCTGATCTGGGCGGCCAGCTCGCCGGCCAGGCTGCAACGTCCTTCCAGAATGGCAGCAAGGCCGTCCCGCAGCCCCTGGGCGAGTTCCGCACCGCACTCGATGTCGATGATGCGGCTCGCGCCTTTGATGGCGGCGGTGGCCTGAACGAGATCCTTGAGGATATCCACGTCCTGGGGAGAGGCTTCCAGGCGCGGGAACTGGGTCTCGAGCAGGGCGCAATGGTTCTCGATCTCCATGTGGAAGAGTTCCAGCATGGCGGCCTCGGGCCGGCTCTGGTGGGGAGAACCACTCATAACAGATCCTTGGTCAGGGTTGTGAACAGCGGTTCATCCTTGAGGAAACCGACGTCGCGATCGGGCAGGCAGAGGATCCCCCGGGTGTAGGCCGCCTTCGACCCGGCCACGGTGACCGGCAGTTCGCGGACCATCTCGGGAGTGTAGCGGATCACCCCGAGGACTTCGGAAACCGGGAAGGCGATGACCTTGCTCTCCTGCTCGGAAACCACCAGCCGCTCCGGAGCCATGTAGTTCGAGGGATGCATGGGGCGCTCGAGCCGATCGATGCCGAGCACACCGCCGATGGAAACGCAGATTTCGAGCTTGCCGTGGATGTTGACCAGCCCCCTGAGGATATTGTTGCTGACGTGGGGGATGGAGTGGATCGGCCCCATGTCCACCACCTCGCGGATGATGGCGGCGGGCAGGGCAAGCCATTCGCCGCCAGCCCGAAAGACGAAAGCGGCCTTGGTGTGGATCGGCTCGCTGATCTTTTCCTGGGCTAAAAGTTTGGTCATTTCGGCACGCTGGGTGCTCTCCAGGGGGCGGCGCAGAAGACTGCGGCCGGCCGCGGCGTAGACCGAACAGTTCCGGCAGTGGATGACCCGAGCGAGCTCTGGGCAGCGTTCCTCCTGGTTCCGCCAGACACCGATCTGGTTCCAGCAGTCGTTGACCTCGGGTTCGGGCACCACCTGGGGTGGCGGGGCCGGGATTTTCGTCGTCTTGTCGCTCATGGCCTATCCGTTGTCCTCCGGGGATTGCTGGGAGCGTCTGGCGCGCTGCCGGTACACCGCAGCCGATTCGTGGTCACCCATTTTGTCGGCGATGAGGGAAAGGAGCAGCAGGGCATCGGCATTGCCGGGCGCCAGGTAGACCGCCTTGCGCAGGGTGGCGAAGGCGGTCGAGTGATCTCCCAGCGCATCCTGCAGGACGCCGAGCAGAAAATAGCCTTCGGCCGAGGCGTTGTTCTGGCCGATATAGCCCTGGCAGATATGCAGGGCATCCGCAAGATGGCCCTGATCGGCCAGAGCGCGGGCCTTCTGCAGATCAGGGGCGGGCGCCGTCGAGGCCACCGGCCGCTCCTCCCGGGGCCGGCGCTCGATCTCCGGTGGCGGCCGGACCGGGGGGGCGACCGGAGGCGGTGGAGGCGGAGTGGCAGCGGCTTTATGCATCGCAATGGCGGGCGCCGTCTTTTTTTTGTGAAAGGCAAAGGCCTGCTTGTGGTCGGCGGCTTTGAACGGTGAACCGGCGAACAGGCTGGCCTCGGCATGGCCGGTGAACAGCAGGCCGTCGTCGGCCAGGATGGTGTTCAGGTTGGTGATTGCCTGGTGGCGCGAGGTCTCGTCGAAGTAGATGAGCACGTTGCGGCAGAAGACAATGTCGAAGAGGCCCATGCTGGCCATGAAGGTGGGGTCCAGCAGGTTGCCGCGCTGGAAGCGGACTTTGGACTTGACCGCCTGGGTGAGCGCGAAGCGGCCGCTCTGTTCGGTAAAGAATTTGTCCTTGAAGTGCGAGGTGTCGCCCCGAAAGGAATTTTTCGTATACACCCCCTGGGCGGCCCGCTCCAGGGAGCGGCGGCTGATGTCGATGGCCTCGATCCGGAATTTATCGCGGGGCCAGCCGGCCAGCAGCAGGGCCATGGCCAGGGAGTAGGGCTCCTCGCCGGTGGAGCAGGGTGCGCTCAGCAGGCGCAGGGTCTGGTTGGGGTGGGCGGGCAGCCATTTCTGCATGGCATGCTGGATGACCACGTCGAAGGGCCGGCTGTCCCGAAAGAACCAGGTCTCCGGCACCACGACCTCTTCGACCAGTTCCTTCAGTTCCCTGGCGGAAGTTGTCAGTAAATCCGCGTATCCCTTCTCGCTGTCGAGGCCGAGCGCCTTCATACGCCGGTTCACCGAGCGGTCCAGAGTCTTCTGGCCGATGGACTCGACGCTGAGGCCCATGGCCTGGCGGAGGAGTGCATGGATTTGGTCGTTGGCCATGTCGGGTCGCTGAAAAGTTCCTGGCGAGCGGCTCTATTCGCTGGAGTCGAGGAAGGGAGCGAGCTCGACCTCCGGAAGGATCTTTTTTAATTCGATGAGTTGCACCATCCCCTTGGCCTCCGAGGCGATGACCCCGTTGTAGAGCTCATCGTCCATCAGCACCCCGCCGGATTGTTTGGAGGACCGGCTGTTGAACGTTTCCGTCACCTGGGGAGCGATGAGGCCCAGATAGCGCCGGTTCGCCTTGGGTTGGAAGGGGTCCTGGATAATGATGATCCGGGTGCTGACCAGAGATTCGCTGGGGCGGCCGTCGAGCAGTATGCCGAGGTCCACAACCGGCAGGGGACGCCCCCGGTAGTTGACCAGACCAGCAACGAAATCGCGGGCTTTCGGAATCTTCTTGAGCTCGACAAAGGGCACCACCTCGACCACCAGGCTGGTCTCGAGGGCATAGCGGCTCTCGGCGACCTCAAAAAGCAGTACGAGCATCCGAGTCCCAGGAGTCGAGATGAATGGCGGAACTTTGCGGGCCCTTGCCAGCCTGATCGGTCTTGAAGCGCGCGATTCCTTCCTGCAGGCCTGAGGCGGCCTGCTGCAGCTGCATGATGGTGGAGCTCGTCTGGGTGAGGGACTCGGCGGTCTGCTGGGCCGCTTCGTTGAGTTGGACGATGGCCTCGTTGATCTGCTTGGCTCCCAGGGTCTGGGCCTCGATGCCCTCGGTGAGCACTTCCACCTGGGGGCGAAGAACCTGGACCTGGTCGATGACCCCCACCAGCTGCTCGCCGATCTGGCGGACGTCGTCGGTGCCGCGCTGGGTGTCCTCGGCGAACTTGTCGATGCCCATCACCGCCGAGGAGATGGCCGACTGCACCTCTTTGACCATCTGTTCGATATCGAAGGTGGCCACCGCGGTCTGGTCGGCCAGCCGCCGGATCTCCGAGGCCACCACCGCGAAGCCGGCGCCGTATTCGCCGGCCTTCTCGGCCTCGATGGCGGCGTTGAGCGACAGCAGGTTGGTCTGGTCGGCGATCTTGTTGATGGTCTTCACCACTCCGGCAATGTTGCCGGCTTTTTCGCTGAGGATGGAAAGTTTGGTGACGATGGCGCCGGTGGCCTCTTCCATCTTTTTCATCGCCCGGTCGATGCGTTGCACCCCGGAGTGCCCTTCCTCGGCGGCGAAGGCGGCGTTCTTGGCCAGGCTGTTGACCCGTTTCATGGTCTGCACGAGATTGGCGCCGGTGGCGGTGATTTCGGTGGTGGAAGCGGCGATTTCGCTGCTGGTGGCGGCGTTCTCGTTGGCCGTCACTTCCTGTTGCTTGTTGGTGGCGGCCAGTTCGGTGATGGAGCTCGTCACCTGGATGCCGGAGCGCTGCACCTGGCGGACGAGATCGGCGAGGAAGGTGGTCATCTGGTTGAAGCCAGTGGTGACCTCGCCGAATTCGTCGATCCGGTCGTACACGATGGTCTGGGTGAGGTCGCCGGTGGTGACCTCCTTCATGCCCTTGATCAGTTTGTTGAGCGGCGCGTTGATGCTTTTGATGAGGAACATGCTGGCCAGGAAGGAAGCGGCCAGGCCGAGGATGAGGGTGAAGGAGAAGGCGATCTTTGAAAAGTTGAACTCGTGCTGGAAACTCTCGAAGGCGCTGCTCACCGCTTCCAAACGGTTGCGGACCAGGGAGTTGGCCGTTTCCTTGTAACGGTCGCCGAGGGCGTAGAGGGTGGCGTCGGTGAAGGCGTCGAGGCGGGCTGCGCTTCTGGCTTTGATGATTTCCCTGAGCTCGGCGCTGGCTGGAGCCGATTCCTCGAGCAGACTGCGGCCTTCGGCAAACCAGTCTTCGCCGCCGGTGCTCCGGGCGGCGGCAGCCTGCAGGCTGGCCCAGAGGCGGTCGGCCTTTTCGAGGTTGGCCAGGAGTTCCACGGAGCCGTCTTCCCAGGTGACCTGCTCGAAGAGGATCTTGTCCACCAGGTGAATGATGCCGAATTGAAAGAGGTTGTCCAGCTCACGCAGTTGGGACAGGGGCAGGACGTTTTCGTTGTATACCGAGGAGAGCTGGCGACTGGCCTGGCGCATGCCGAGCAGACCGCCGCTGCCGGAGACGACGAGCAGCAGAATGAGAAAGGCGGTGAAGGAGAGCAGGCGGAGTTTGACGCTCATGTTCTTGAAGGTGGTTTTCATCACAGCTCCTTGCGATGGGTTGGATGAGGGGGACGTGGGGGTCGACCTCGTCGCGCCGCCGGCGCCAAGACAGTTCTTGCCCTTCACCTGTTGTGTCCTGCCCGGCCGCGCCGCCCGTAATCTGTATCGCCGGAAAAATACCGCCCGGCTGTTCCGGGGCTGATTTCCGCATGGTACGACCTGTCTATAATACTAGAACGGCAGGTTTAGTCAACGGGTTTGTCAGTGATAACCTTCTGTTTTAGACACACAATTTCTTGCAGCGAGAAGGAAGTTGCGGGCCGTTGTGCCGGAGTGGTAAAAAAGCAGGTGGTACCGTTTTCCGAAAAGAAGCAAAAACCAGCGCAATTGAGGAGAAGACGATGTTCAGGGTCCGTGATATCATGAGTACCGAGGTCTTTGTTCTGCACGCCGAGCAGTCTCTGGCCATGGTTCGCTACTTGATGAAACTCAAGCATATTCGGCATATTCCCATTGTTTCCCCGGACGACCGTTTCGTGGGATTGCTCACCCACAGGGATCTCTTGAGCCACACCGTTTCCCGCCTGGCCGGAATCGACGAGCGCGAGCAGGAGGAGATCGACCAGAACATCCCCATCCGCGAGGTGATGAAGACCGAGGTCGAAGTCACCTCGCCGGATGCCCCGCTCAACGAGGTCATTCCCATTCTGTTGTCTCATAAATACGGTTGCCTGCCTGTGGTCAGCGAGGGCAAGCTGGTGGGGATAATCACCGAGGCCGATTTTCTCAGGTTGACCCTCGATCTGCTGCAGAAGCACCAACCCGCCTGAGCCCTTCACCCTGCCTGGCCGCCTGGAGCCGTCGCTTCTTGTTCCTCCTTCGACGGTGAAATTTCCAGGCGGCTTGGCATCGCCACTCATCCTGCACCGGTGCCGCCCGAGCAGCTCCCTGTCGGCCGTATCCTGCCGCCAGGAGAAGGACTGCGGGTGTTTTTTTCTCTCCTCTTTCCTTTCGGTTCTGGCCGCCGCCGGTGCCGGTTTCCCTTTGCCTACAGATTTTTCCCTCTGCCGCCGATAAGAATCCCATGGAGAGCATGGGAGAGCGAGCGATCGGTTGCGCGAAGCGTAAGTGGCCGGCAGGCAAGGAGGCACTCATGGCGATCTGGAAATTCACCCTTCAGAGTAAAACGGTGCGGCACGGTGGCACGGACAGGCCACAGCTCACCGCAGACGGATGCAACGAACCCTTCAAGGACAGGTACTGGTGCCCGCAGCGGCATTGGTTCATGCGGGAGGCCTGTCCCTTTCTCAACCGCCACGAATGCTATAATTTCGAGTTGATGTGCGGCCGGCGGTTGGATGAATCCAGAACGGGATAGATTTTGTGGAAGTCTTCAATGATGCGATGATTGTGAGCCGCCCTGGAGCGGGCCGGCCGGCGCCGCAGGTTGCCGGAAGACCTTCCTTTGCCGCCATGTTCGAGGCGGCCTCCGGGCAGCCGGCAGCTCCCGCAGCAGGGGCTGCCAACCCTCTCCCGCCCAGGGCCGCCGGGAGTTTGCAGGCGGGCGGAGCTCCAGGTTGGTCGCGGGCCGAGGCGTCGGTGGCCTACGAAAAATCGGCGGCCGCCGGACAGCCATCTGCGCGGGGCTGGAGCGCGTACCGGGACGACCAGTTGCTGGCCAATCCGGGCGGCGACCGCTACCACCTGGCCGAGGGCAGGGTGGAGGCCGAGGGCCGGAGCCATTCCTTTATGGAACGGTTGGGCAAGGATCTTGCCGATGCCGCCGCCAATGTCGGAAATTTTTTCAAGAATATGTTCTTCGGGGCCGAGCGCCACTACCGCGACGAACAGAACGAGATCCGTTCTGCCAAGCGCCGCGGCCTGCTCGGTTCGGTGGTGGATTTTGCCAAGGACCTTGGCTCCGCCCTGACTCTGGGGCTCTGGCGGCCCGATGGCGAAGCGGCGCCGACGGGCTTCGGCGAGCGGCTTCTCTTTGCCGGCCGGAAACTGAAGGAAGCTGTGTTCGGCGACGTGGTGGGCGGAATTGGCGGCAGTGTGGTGGAGATGGGCGAGAACCTGGCCCTGGCCGGCCTTAATCTGGCGGAAACCGTCCCCGACGCCACGGTGGGGAATTTCGCCGCCGGCGAGAAAGCAGTGTCGGCGGTTTTCGATACGGCCCAGGTGGGTGTTGGTTACCTCGCCGACATCCTGCCGGCCGGTGAGGCCTGGCAGCGGGTGCACGCCACCAGCCTGGGCAAGGGGCGGCTGCCTGTGCTCGGCAATGCGGCGGCGGCGGAAAGGGATGAGAGCGACGAACGCTGGCGTTACGTGCGCAACACCCCTTTCCGGAAAACCCTTGAAACCGTCGGCGCCTTGCTGGTGGATATCTTCACTCTGGCGATCTTTGGCCGCATGGCCTCCGGCTCAACCGGAGGCAAGGGACACCCGCCGGAGCCCTGAGCGTGTTGGGAGACGGCCCTCGGGGTTCAGCGCAGAAGTGGGGCGATGACCTCGCAGGTCCGGCAGATTTCCATCTTTTCCTTCCAGTTTTTCTTTGCCTGGCATTCACAGATGGTGCCGTTGATGAACCAGCAGAGCTTGCCGGCCTGAAACTCCCAGGCCGGGCACTGGCGGCGCCGGGTCATCGGGCATTTTTTCACCACCCAGCAGGGTTTCATGGCGGATTCGCTGCCCCGTTTCCTGGCCAGCAGAAAGATAATCTGGCGTTCGACATGGGCGGGCACGGCGCGCCAACCCTGTTCGTAGCCCTGGACGGCCTTGAGTGATGTGCCCAGCAACTGGGCGAGTTCTTTCTGGGTTTTTTCCAGGCGGTTCCTGGCCCGGATAAATTCTTCGCTCGTCACGTTCCACCCTCCCGATGGTTCGCCGCCAACCGCCTGGCCTTTGCAGTGGGGGCGGGTTGCCGGCTTGCGTGCGGTTTGAGATTATTGTTACGACCCGGTACTATGCCACATCCTGTGGAATCGGGAAAGGAAAGAGTGAGCGGAGTCAGGTCGCCGTTTCAGTAAAGGTTTGACCCTGGAGAGTGGGGAGGTATGATGGAGAACCCTTTGTTGTGGAGGAAACGCCGGCATCAGGCCGGAGTTTGGTGGCGGAAAAACTTGAGAAGAGGCAACCGATGGTCGAAGCGATCAGGATAATCGCCGAGCGGCGGATCAGCGAGGCGATCAGCGAGGGCCGCCTGCAGGTGGAGGGCTGGCACGGCAAACCATTGCCGGCGGAAGAGAATCCGCTGGTGCCGGCCGACCTGCGGATGGCCTATAAGATTTTGAAGAATGCCGGCTATGTGCCCGAGGAAATCAGCGCCCGCCGGGAGATCGCCCGGCTCGAGGAACTCATCGCCCGCACCGAGGACGAGCACCTGCGGCTGCAGCAGATCCGCAAGCTCAACGTCCTTGTCTCAAAGCTCAATATGCAGCGCCACCGGCCCCTGCAGCTTGAGGAGCACGACGACTATTTCCGGCGGATCGTCGAACGGGTTCCGGTGGCCTCCGCCAACGATCACGGCGGCAGGAAAGACACGACTGAACCGGTTTAGCGGCCGGCACCGATCTGCTCGATGAGCTCCGGGGAAGGGTGGCCGTCGATGGGCAGCCCCGCCTGGCGCTGGAAGTCCTTGATGGCCTGGCGGGTCTGGCTGCCGATCACCCCGTCCACCGGGCCGGGCGCGAACCCCCGGTCGGCGAGAAGCTGCTGCAGGGACTCGACCTGGGTCCGGCTCATGGGCAGGTCGTTGGCCGGGCGCCGGGCCAGGAAGGGGCCGCCGTCGACCAGCCGGTCGGCCAGATGGCCGACGGCCACGGCATAGAGGTTTGAGCGGTTCCAGATGAGGATGGTGCGGAAATTGCGCCGCACCAGGAAAGCCGGGCCCTGCCAGCCGGCGGGCAGGAGTATGGAGGCGGTGGCATCGTCGCCGGCCAGGGGAGCGCCATCGCTTCGTCTGACGCCGGCCTGCCGCCACCAATCGATGGATTTCCGAAAGGAGAGATCGGCCTGCTCGAGATCGAAACCGAGTGGCAGGGTGACTTCCTCGCCCCAGGGCTGGTTGGGTTGCCAGCCCGATTTGGAAAGATAGTTGGCCGCCGAGGCAAAGATGTCCGGCAGGCTGTTCCAGATATCGCGGCGGCCGTCGCCGTCGAAATCCACCGCGTAGTGGGCGAAGGTGGACGGCATGAACTGCGGCTGGCCCATGGCGCCGGCCCAGGAACCCATCATCGCCTCGGGGGAGATATGGCCTTCGTCGAGGATTTTGAGGGCGTCGAAGAGCTGGCTGCGGAAAAAATCGGCCCGTCGCGGGTTATGGGCCAGGGTGGCGAGGGCGCCGATTACCGGAAAACCACCGGTGTAGTCGCCGAAGTTGGTTTCCAGGCCCCAGAAGGAAACGAGATAGCGGCCTTCCACTCCGTAACGTTGTTCGATGTCGTGCAGCAGCGTGGCGTTCTCCCGGAGCAGTCGCCGGCCCCGCTCGATGCGGGTGTCGGTCACCCG
This sequence comes from Desulfobulbales bacterium, assembly GCA_041599275.1. Classification (GTDB taxonomy): domain Bacteria; phylum Desulfobacterota; class Desulfobulbia; order Desulfobulbales; family BM004; genus JBFHWX01. Next base: position 9,638 of record JBFHWX010000013.1, read on the forward strand.
TTTGTCCAGGTAGGACCAGAAGGTCTGGGTGAATTCCGGCTGCTTGCTGTCAAGCTCGAGGACCCGTTCGATGGGGGCAAGATCCTTCAGGGCCGCGTCCAGGGTGCTCTTGCGGATGCCCCGGGTCATGGCCTCGCTTCGCACCCCCTGGAGCCAGACCGTGAAGTCCTCGGTTGAATCCGCCCGCGGTGAGGAGGCGACGAAGGAGAGGGCAATGAACAGAAAGAGCGGGAAAAGAAGGCAGAACCGCTTGAACATGGCGGGTGAACTCCAGAAGGCGTGGGATAAGAGACCTGCTCGGTTTGCCCGAGAACAGGACATTTTCTTTTAGCATACTTTTCAGACGAGGGCTATGGCTGAATGAAGTCGGGGCGCAATGGGTTGTGCACCAGAGGGGAAGCATGTTCGCCGGAATGATCCGAGACCTGCAGGAGGGCCGTCTGCCCGCTTCCGGAGAGCTTCGGAGCCGCCTGGCGGCGGCGGTGGTGAAGAAGATGGGGGTGTTGCGCCAGCCACCGGCCTGCTGGTCTGGGGACACCAAGATAAACCCGCCGAGCGCGCACATGCTGTGGGCTGCCCTGCTGCTCGAAGACGCGGAACAGTTGCAGATCGTCTGGGGCCTGCTGCTCGAGGAACAGGCCAGCCGTGCCGCGAGCCTGCCCGTGAAAACAGCACAACTTCTTTTTGCTGAACAGGCGGAAGCGTTCCTGGCAGTCGCCGGCGGGGAAGACGGAGGAGGGGTGTGTGAAATCCTGGAAGCCAGAGTGGCTACAGGCAGGATTATCCTCGGTCTTGACCGGCAGCACGAATCTTCGCTATGAAACATGGCGGGCTTCTTCCGCCGGCCTGCTCTTTGGCGGCACGGCAGGAGAAGACCTTCGCGGCGGCAACACCGTGTTTTGAGCCCCCCAGAGCGGGGTGCCCATGACGGTGACGCTTTTCGGCGAACAAACCGGTGCCCGGCCGCCGGTGCCTTGACGCTACCCTCGGTGGGCCGGAAGGCGAAAGAAACCAGAAGAGTTTTTTTGTGCCTGGGCGGGGCTCTTTGTTGCGTTCCGTCAGGTGTGCCTCAACCCCTTGATGCCCCGGTCACCGAATCGGGGGTGGCGGGTCCGGCCTCTGTCTTGGCGCCCAAATAAAGGAAGATATGGCACCTATTCTTGCATTTTACGGCAGCCCGAGGCGACACGGCAACTCGGCGGCCCTGCTCGACCAGGCGGTTCTGGGGGCCCGGGAGGCGGGCGCCGCAGTGGAGGAGATCGTGTTGCGGGATCTGGCTATCTCTCCCTGCCTCGAGATCTATGGCTGCCGGGAAAAAGGGCGCTGCGTGATCGACGACGATTTCCAGGTCCTGTTCGATAAAATCGAAAACTGCGGGGGGATCATGGTCGCCTCGCCAGTTTTTTTCTATGCGGTGAGCAGCCACCTGAAAATCCTCATGGACCGTTGCCAGTCTTTCTGGGTCCGCAGGAACTGGTACAAAGGAGAAATTTCTGCCCGGGGCGCGCCGCGGCCAGGTCTCTTGCTCGCGGTGGGGGCCACCCGCGGCAAGAAACTGTTTGACGGGGTGGTGCTGTCGGTGCGATATTTTTTCGAGGCCATCGATGTCGAGCTTCACCGCTCGCTGCTCTACAGGGGAATCGACCACCGGGGCGAGATCGACGGTTTTCCGGACTACCTTGCCGAGGCGCGGGCCGCCGGCCGGGAACTGGCTGGCCGGGTCCTTTTGCAGCAGAACGGCCCAAAACGGAAGGGAGATTGCTAAATGGCAGAGAACAAAGTGAAACTCTATTCTCTCAGTACCTGCAGCCACTGCAAGTCGACCAAGCGATTCCTCGACGACTGCACGGTGGTTTACGACTTCACCGATGTCGATCTGCTCGACGCCGAGGAGCGGTGGGCGGTGCTCGAGGACGTGAAGAGCCTCAACCCGCGCTGCTCCTTCCCCACCATCGTCATCGGCGAACGGGTGGTAATCGGCTTTCGGGAAGACGAGATCCGGGCGGCTCTGGAGGCGTTGTGATGGAAACAGGAGAACTCTACGAATCCCTGCGGCGACTCCAGGAGCCGAAGGGATTTTTCTTCAACAGGGACCGGAATCTGGTCGATGAACTGCTGGCCGGCCTGCTGACCAACCGCCGGCGATACGGCTACATGGCCTGCCCCTGCCGGCTTGCCGCTGGCGAAAGGCAACTCGACGAGGACATCATCTGCCCCTGCCATTACCGGGCCGCCGATGTGGAGGAGTTCGGCTCCTGCTACTGCGGTCTCTACGTCTCCAGGGCCTGGAACGAGGAGTCCGGCCCCCGGCCCCATGTGCCGGAACGGCGGCCACCGGAAAAGTCGTTTCTCTGATCCCCAGCGCTTCCGCCTCTCCGGAGTTGTCTGCCACGGCACTGGGTCAGAGGAGTTTGTTGCGTTCCAGATAATCGATCAGTTTCCGGTGCCCCGCCGGGAAGGCGTAGTTTCCCAACTCTTCCGGCCTCACCCAGCGGTTTTCCTGGGCGGCGTGCAGCCTGGGGGAGCGGCAGTCCTTGCTTCGGCAGAAGAAACAGTGAAGTATGACCCGGTAGTGCATGAAGCTGTGCCGGGTGGTGGTGATTTTTTCGTCCACCACCACCGTGAGCTCCGTTTCCTCCTGGTATTCCCGCACCACCGCCTCTTCGGGGGATTCCCCCGGTTCGAGGCGTCCTCCCGGAAACTCCCAGAGATTGGCCCAGACCCCGGTGGCCGGCCTTTTCTGGATGAGCAGCAGCCCGTTGCGGCGGACGATGCCGGTGGCCATCTCGATGACGAGCGGCTCCTTTTTCGGCGGCAGCACCGGGCGTTGCTGCACGGTGTCGAGCTTTCGCGCTCTGCAGTGGGAGGCAACCGGGCAGGCAGGGCAGCCTGGCGACCGGGGCGTGCAGACCAGAGCACCCAGTTCCATGAGTGCCTGGTTGAAGAGCCGGGGGCTGCAGGCGGCCAGCATTTCTTCGGCCAGACGAAGGATTTTTTTCTTGGTGGCCGCCGCCCGCACCGGTTCGGCGATGTCGAAAAGCCGGGCGAAGAGCCGTTCGACGTTGGCGTCGATGACAGGCTCCGGCTGGTCGAAGGCGATGCTCAGAATGGCGCCTGCGGTGTAGGGGCCTATGCCCGGCAAGGCGAGGAGATGGTGGCGGTGGGCGGGGAGTTGGCCGCCGTGCTGCTGCGCCAGGAGGATGGCGGCGCGGTGCAGGTTGCGGGCCCGGGAGTAATAGCCAAGCCCTTCCCACTGTTTGAGAATTTCGTCCTGATCCGCGGCAGCCAACGAGAGAACGTCGGGGAACTGTTCGACCCAGCGTTCGAAATAGGCCACCGCCCGGTCCATTTGGGTCTGCTGCAGCATGATCTCCGAGATCCAGACGTGGTAGGGGCTGTAGGTGCGGCGCCAGGGCAGGTCACGGCCATGGTCGGCGAACCAGGCCAGGATTTTTTTTGAAAGAGGGTGCACGGTTTTTTTTCTGATCTGTCCGTCAGCTTATCGGGTCAGGGATCTCGCGGGGGGGGGGACCTCTTCGAAGCGGGAAGGGCAAGGGTACAGGAATTGACCGAAGCCTGCAAAGGGAAAGGCTCCGCCAGAAAGTGATGAGGAGTTGCGGGCCGGCGGAGGCATGGGAAGATAGAGTTGGTTTTCCTTGCAGAACCGGTTAAAATGTGCTGTTCCGGGCAGTGTTCCTCTTTGTTGCGAACATTTGGTCCGGCGCGCAGACCACACGATGTTTTCCCTTCCTCCCCGCCGGGCATGTCGGGCCGGGAGGTTTCTTTTTTTCGAGTAGTAACTAAGGAGCAGAACGTGAGCAAGAAACTCCGAGAGGAGATCCAGAAACGCAGGACCTTCGGCATCATCAGCCACCCCGACGCGGGCAAGACCACGCTCACCGAAAAGCTGCTGCTCTACGGCGGCGCCATCCAGATGGCCGGCGCGGTGAAGGCCCGCAAGGCGGCCCGCCACGCCACCAGCGACTGGATGGAGATCGAGAAGGAGCGTGGCATCTCGGTGACTTCCTCGGTCATGAAATTCGGCTACAACGGGTTCGAGATAAACCTTCTGGACACCCCGGGCCACCAGGACTTCTCCGAGGACACCTACCGGGTGCTCACCGCCGTGGATTCCGCTCTCATGGTGATCGACTGCGCCAAGGGCGTCGAGGCCCAGACCACCAAGCTCATGGAGGTCTGCCGGATGCGCAACACGCCGGTGATCACTTTTATCAACAAGCTCGACCGCGAGGGGCTCGAGCCCCTCGACGTGCTGGCCGATATCGAGGACAAGCTGCAGATCGAATGCACGCCGCTCTCCTGGCCCATCGGCATGGGCAAGCGCTTCAAGGGGGTGTACAACCTCTACCGCCGCGAGCTTCATCTCTTCACCCCCGGACAGGAACGCCGCGAACAGGACCGGCTGGTGATCCGGGGGCTCGACGACCCGTTGCTCGACACCCATCTTGGCAAACAGGCCGATGACCTGCGGGCGGACATCGAGCTTCTCGAGGGAGCGGCCAACCCCTTCGACCTCGACCATTTCCTGCGGGCCAACCAGACCCCGGTGTTCTTCGGCTCGGCGGTCAACAATTTTGGGGTCAAGGAGCTGCTCGAGGCATTCGTCGAACTTGCCCCACCGCCTGGCCCCAGGCCCACCCTGACGCGGGAGGTTACCCCGGATGAGGAGCAGTTTTCCGGCTTCACGTTCAAGGTGCAGGCCAACATGGACCCGGCCCACCGCGACCGCATCGCCTTTCTGCGGGTCTGCTCCGGCACCTTCAGCCGCGGCATGAAGGTGCGCCACCACCGGATCGGCAAGGACGTGACTTTTGCCAACGCCACCATTTTCATGGCCCAGGACCGCAAGAACGTCGAGGTCGCCTACCCCGGCGACATCATCGGCATCTACAACCACGGTACGATCAAGATCGGCGACACCTTCTCCGAAAAGGAAGAGCTCAAGTTCACCGGGGTGCCCAACTTCGCGCCGGAACATTTTCGCCGGGTGCTTCTGAAAAATCCCCTCAAGGTCAAGCAGCTCCACAAGGGGCTCGTCCAGCTCGCCGAAGAGGGCGCGGTGCAGGCCTTTCGGCCGCTGATGGGCAGCGAGTTCATCCTGGGCGCCGTGGGCGTGCTGCAGTTCGAGGTGACCCTGGAGCGTTTGAAGAACGAGTATGGCGCCGAGGTGGTCTACGAGCCGGTGGATTACGGCACCGCCCGCTGGGTGCAGTGCGACGACCGGGCCAAGCTCGAGGAGTTCAAGAAAAAGCACATGAGCTCCCTGGCCGAAGACGCCGAGGGCCAGCTCACCTATCTCGCCTCCGGCGAGTGGCGCCTCAACCGCACCATGGAGCAGTGGCCCGACATCACCTTCCTCAAGACCAGGGAATACAGTTGACGAAACCGCTCCGGCCGCGAAGTCCTTGACCCTTTCCAAGGCCCGGTGGTATCTTCCGAGTGTGCTGTACGGTTCACCGCGACCGGGAATTGTGGGCGCCCTCGCGGCCCCTCGCGGAAACCATCCATGACAGGAGCCTGAAACGCTTCTTTACGCCTATCCCTTCGCACAACAGGAGGTGCCTATGAAAAGCTGCAGCCTCAACGAATTCATGGCGGAACTCAAACCATGGCTTGACAAGGATCATATCCGGTTGGCCACGGTGGACAAGGACGGGCTCATGGTTGTCCATTTTATGGACGGCATGAAGAACATCTATGAAATCGACGATTGCAACCGCGAACAGATTGCCGCGGTCTTAAAGGATCTCAAAGCCAAAGGGATTTCCGTCGAAGAATAACCGGCGGGTAAGAGAGAAAATCCTCAATCTTCTGACACACAAAAAACGGCGCCCCGGTTATGCCTTTCCTGGCATTCCGGGGCGCCGTTTTTTGTGTCAGCGGCAGAGTTCTAAAAGATGGACGTGCAAAATCAAGCGTACCGGTTTGAAGGCAACCGAGCAAAAACTCCAATCCGCGGCGAAGCGAGCCTGCGGGAAAGATTCCGGGAAGTGCTGGCATCGAGGAAACGGAAGCATCATTAGAGGTATGTCGAGCCCCAGAGATCCCGTCACGCCCCGGCAGATCGGACGTATCTCGGCACCCTTAAAAAAAAACGGGTTGCAACCCATGGGGCTGCAACCCGTTTTTCGGATCAGGCGAGTAGAGTATTGCTTACTTGGCCGTCTCGGTGAAGATGTTGCTGGTCACCCGGCGGTTCTTCTTGCGGCCTTCCTCGGTGTCGTTGCTGGCGATGGGCCGGGACTCACCGTAACCGGTGGCGGTGATCCGCGAGGGAGCGATGCCGAACTTCTCCATCAGGTAGCTGCGAACGGCGTTCACCCGGCGCTCGGAGAGCTTCTGGTTGTAAGCGTCGGTGCCGATGTTGCAGGTATGGCCCTCGAGATTGGCCACGGTGGAGGGATACTTGTTCATGAAATCGGCAACGGTCTTGATGTCGTTATGGTACTGCGGCTTGATGGTGGCCTTGTCGAAATCGAACTCGATGTAGAGATCGACGGAGACCTTCTCCTTGGCGATGGGGCAGCCCTTGTAGTCAACCACCACGCCCTTCGGGGTATTCGGGCACTGGTCGAGGTAGTCGTACACGCCGTCGCCGTCACTGTCGAGGGGGCAGCCGTCCTTGTCGACCGGAGCGCCCTTCGGGGTGTTGGGGCACTTGTCGCGGGAGTTGGGCACGCCGTCGCCGTCGTCGTCGCCGTCGGTGTTGAGGAAGACGTCGATCACGAAGTTGGCCATGCCGTCGGCGCTGGCCAGGGCCTGGTAGGTGGTGGCGGAACCGCACTGGCCGGCGGCGGCGATCTTCTGCATGAGGGCGGCGTCAACTCCGCCGCCGTCGCCCACGGCCACCGTGTAGATGCAGACCCTGGAGCCGTACTGGGCCTTGAGGGCCTCGGTGGCGGCCACCGGATCGAGCTTGCCGTTGTTCAGACCGTCGGAGATGATGATGACGGCGGTCTGGCCGGTGGTGTTCTCGAGGTCGGCGGCTGCCATGGCGATGGCGTTGCCCATGGGGGTGACGCCGCCGGTCTTGGTAACGCCGAGCACGGCGTTCTTGAAGCTGTCCTTAGCGTACGGGCCCATGGGCAGAACGAGACCGGCGTCGCCCTTCAGCGGGCCGAAGACCCGGAGAGCGCCGTTGACGGAGATATTGGGAATGGTGTCGTTCATGCACAGCAGCAACTGTTTGGCATAGGCCAGTTTGTTATGTCCGACTCTCGCCGTGTCGGCGGTGAGCGCGTCCGACATGGTGGACGAGGCGTCCAGCAGGACGAGGAAATTGTCGACCTTCTGGGTGTAACCTTTGTTGTTGAGGTCCGTTGCGGTGCAGGCGGCGGGTGGGGTGCTGCTTTGGATGGGGGCGCAGCTTGTGAGCATGAAGCCGACCCAGGCGAACAGCATGGTGAGTAATAGTGTGCGGATTTTCATGTCCTGGTCTCCTCTCTACTGTTGATTAGTGCTGCTTTGGGGGAAAATAAGGGTTGTACGCGTTGGTACCGAAAAGATCATGCCTTAAGAATATAAGAGCGTGGTAAACCTACTGTTATTAAAGTTATGGAATCTTGTCAAGGCCGAAAGATAAGGCCGCATGCGGCTTTGAGAAAAAATATCAACGCCAGGGATGCCAGCGACTTTTGCTTTTTGCCGCAGAAAGAAGGGGTTGGGCCTGCTAAACGGATGGCTTCGGGAACAGTTTCATCGGCAGCCAGGTTTGGAATGAATTCCTGGCTGCCGGTGCCAAATCATTCCAGGGGTGGCGGCTGGTCGGGCGGCGCGACCGGCGGTTGCTGTTCGGGCCTGAACAGCCGGCCGATGAAGGAGAAAACTTTCTTCACGGCCTGCCAGATTTTTGGAAGCAGCCAGATCATGAGGCCGATGAAGAGGACCAGGAAGACGAGGAAGAGCACCGGGTAGTGGAGTGCGGCCCACAGCCCGCCGACCACCGCGATGTCTTCCCCCACCGAGGCGATCCAGTTGCTGAACGGCTCGGGCGAGGTGTTGATGAGCACCCGGCTGCCCGCCTTGCCGGTATGGGTGGCGGCGGCGAGACCTCCACCCACCAGGGCGGCGGCCAGGGAGACGGCGGGCTCCACCTCGCCCACGGCGCCGGCGGCAAGAAGGGCGCCTGCCGGTACCCGGATGAAGGTATGCACCGAGTCCCAGCCGGTGTCGACCCCGGGGGTCTTGTCGGCGATGAATTCGACGAAGTACATGATTCCGGCGGCCAGCAGCACCAGGGGGTCGGTGAGGATCTCGAGGGCCGGCGGCAGCACGATGTTGCCGGTGGAGCCCAGGATGCCCAGCACCAGGATGGTGGCATAGAGGTTGATGCCGCTGGCCCAGGCAACACCCATGGTGCGGGCGACAATGTCAACGATGCCGTTGAGTTCGTCCATTTATTTCTCCTCGGCTTGTTCTGAAAGCGGCACTGGCTGCCCGGTCTCGTCCACTTCACTTCCGGAGGCGGCGTGTCTGTTCGGTGCCTCGCCTCCACAGCCATTGTCCTCGAGCAGTTGGGGAAAGCGGCAGCCTTCCACCGCCAGCCGGGCGCCGGTCAGGACCCGTAAGGCCAGGGGGCCGGCTGGCAGGTCCGGTACCGTGTCGCCAAATACCAGAGAGACGAGCTCCTCGGCCTGGATCTCCTCCTCGGGGGCGGCCGGTGCATAGCCCTCGGGCTGGTCCTGCAGTACATGGAGGATACCAGCTTTGGTCAGTTCATCCAAGATGTCGCTTATCAGGGCGTCGGGTTGGCCGAGCTGGCGGGCCCGCTCGGACCGGTCGGTGGCCTGCCGGTGCCGGAAATTTTCAAAGACCAGGGCGACGATGTCAAAGGTAAGGGTCAGCCTGGCCAGCGGCGTGAGGGGCCTGCGGGGCCAGATGTAGCCGCGCCAGGATTGCGCGGCGTAGGTGACTTCCGCGCCCACCAGAAAGACGGTCCAGGCGAAATGGATCCAGAGAAGCAGCAGCGGCAGGGTGGCAAACGAGCCATAGATCGCGTTGTAACGGGCCACGCCGATCTGGGCCTTGACGTAGAGCAGTTGCACGGCCAGCCAGCCGGCGCCTCCCACCAGGGCGCTGGCCAGGGCGGGCAGGATGCGGACCTGGGTATTGGGCAGAAAGCGGTAGAGCAGCATGAAGGTGAGCACGATGCCGGTGACCGGCACGGCATTGAGCAGCAGGTGGCGCGCCCAGGCCGCTGGCAGGATGAGCTGGAAATAGCCTTCCAGGGCAGGGCTTTGCAGGGTGGTGGCGCCGGTGAGGCCGACCAGCACGGCCAGCGGCAACAGCACCATGAGGGCCAGGTAGTCGATGAGCTTGCGGCCGAAGGGCCGGTTGCTGGGCACCTTCCAGATGGCGTTCATCGCCTGCTCGATGGTGGCCAGCACGGAAATGGCGGTGAGCAGCACGCCGATGAGGCCAAAGGCGCCGAGCCGGGCGAAGTTTACCTGGTCGACATAGGAAAAGATCTTGTCCACCGCCGAACGCAGGTGCTCGGTGAGGCTGCTGTCCAAGGGGATGTCCCCGTCCTGGCGGCTTGCATCGATGGGCGGCGGGGCAGCTTCCAGGCTTTCGGGATCCGGCCTCACAACTCCTTCAGCCTGCTGGGGAGAGCCGGTACCGCTCTCCAGGCTGTCGATATACCGGTAGGCGGCCTGCCGCATCATGCCGTCGGCGCCCAGGCCCTTGAGCACCGCGGTGGAGAGAGCCAGCAGCGGCACCATGGAGAAGACCACGGTGAAGGTGAGGGCACTGGCCCGCAGCGGGATGCGGTCCTGCTGGAATTCCCGGCCAACGATGAGCACCACCCGTAGGAAGGGGCGCAGCAGCCGCCAGTAAAACGGCCCGGAGTCGTCGGGTTGCAGCCAGACCCGGTCCAGAAAACCCTGCCAGAGAGCCAGGAACCGGGACAAAACCCTGCCGTTGGCTGACGGCTGTGAAGTGTTCTGGTTCATTCCCGTTGTTTCCTGGTGGGTTATCTGCCGAAAAGGCCTTTCAATAAATTTGCCGGGTTCTGGGGCGGGTTCGGCGCCTGCGGCTCCTCTTTTTTCGAACCGCCGAGAAGTTCACCTAGTTTCTCGATCGTTTTCTGTTTGACCGCGTCCTGCAGCATGGACTGGTCGAGCCGGGCCTTGGGATCCTGCACGGTCCCCTCAAGCTTCAGGTGGACGACGGTCTCGCCCTGCTCATTGGTGAGCGCCCGGGCGAGGCTTGTCTTGTCGGTCAGACGTTGGGAAGCGGCGGGCGGAAACCGCAGGGTGACCGGCAGATTGAGGTTGCCGTCGAGGTCGGCGGTGCCGGTGCTGTCGGCCTTTACCATTTCGCCGTCGAGCCCGGCGTGGAGCGTCACCTTGGCGCCGGGGGCAACCTTGAATTGGGCCGCTATGCCGTAATACCGGAGGTTGTTCAGTTCCGGCAGGCCGATGAGGGCGGCAAGGGACGAGCCCACGGCGTTGTTGCGCAGGGTGCCGTTGGCGAGCGCCAGAGTGCCGTCGGCGGTGAGTGTTTTTTTCAAAGCCGGCCAGTCGCTGCCGTTGCCGGCGAAGGTGACGTCGCTTCTTAAACCGCCGGTGAGGAAATCGGTTTTCTTGCCAGCCAGGGCATCGGCAAGGAGACCAGCCTCCATGGAGTCGAGGGACAGGGTGCCGGACAAGGCCGGCTCCGGCCGGTTGAGATCGATGCTGCTCTTGCCCCCCAGGCGGCCGTCGTAGCCACGGGCTGCGAAGTCGCTCGCGGTGAGCACGCCTTTTTCCAAGGTGTAGCCCAGGTTGAGATCCTGCAGTTTGAGGCCGCGCCAGGTCGCCTGGTCGAGCCGCACCTGTCCGTGGGCCCGGAAATGAGGGGGCAGTTTTTCGGCGATGGGGAGCTTTTGTTTCTGCTGGCGGCTTTCCTGCTTCTCTTTGTCAGCGGCCGGCAGTTGGGCGGCCAGGGCCTGCCAGCGGTCGATGTCGAGGGAGGGGCTGCTGAGGTCGAGACCGAGGTCCGGTTCTTTGAGGTAATTTTGGACTTCGCCTGCCAGATGGAGTTTCTCGCTGTCCACCGCCAGGTCGATGGCAAAGCCGAGCCGCTGGCCGTCGAAGTCGGCCCGGCCCGTCATCTCGGGCTCGAGCCCGCCATGCACGGCATTGCCCTTGAAGGAGCTCTCCCCTCTGTACGAAAGGGAGCCGTCCTGGGCCACCGCCAGGGTCGTCAGCGAGTCTGCCTCGGCGTCCACCGCCGGCAACTCGCCGCGTTCGTCGCGTACGGATACCCGGGCGCCAACGAGTCGCACCTTGTCGATGGTGAGCGACAGGGGCAGTTCGCCGCTGGTGCTGGCCGGTTTTGGCGCGGTGCCTGGGGGCGTCTGCCGTTCGGCCAGCAGGGCAAGGCTCTGGAAGTTGAATTTTCCGTCCAAACCCCGCACGATGCGCACGGTGGGCTGCTCGAGGCGGATTTCCCGCACCACCAGCTCTTTTTTGAGCAGCGGCGCCAGGTCGTAGCGCAGCACAAAGGAGCGGGCGCTCACAAAGTCGGTATGGCCATCGGCCTCCTTCACCGAGAGGTCGTTTACCGTCACCCCGGAGAAAAGGCTCACCGAAATGGCGCCGATGGCCACTTCGCGGCCCAGGGCCTTTTCGGCCTGGGGCAGCACCAGCTCGCGGATGCGCTGGTCGGTGACTGTTTTTTTGATGAAGAGGGTGAGGCCGGCAACGGCAACAACCACGCACAGGGTGAGGATGCCGAGGATCTTTCCGAACTTGGCCATGAAGGGGGCTCCCAGATTCTGGAGTTAGCCGCGGGACGGTTCGTCGGGCGTGCCTAAAAGTAAATGATACTGTCTGGTTACAATTAGTCTCCTGGCTTGTCAAGCAAAAGGGGGTTCGCTTTTCCCCGTCTTCCTTCCCGTTCAGAGTTCATATTTGCCGGCGTAGCCCCGGGGCGTTACCATCCGCTCCTGCCACAGGAAGGTCTTGGAGTTGCCGATGATGACCGTCGACTGCATGGTGATCTCGCGGTCGAGGAAGTCGCCCAGGGTGGCAAGCACCACGGATTCGTTCGCCCGGCTGCCGTTGGTGACGATGCCCACCGGCGTCTGCGGCCCGCGCTCGGCAAGCAGGATATCGCGGGCGCGGGCGATCTGGTCGGTGCGGCGTTTCGACTTCGGGTTATAGAGCACCACCACGAAGTCGGCGGCGGCTGCGGCCTGCAGCCGTTTCTCGATGAGTGGCCAGGGGGTGAGCAGGTCGGAAAGGGAGATGGCCGCAAAGTCGTGCATGAGCGGCGCCCCGAGCCGGGCGGCGCAGCTGTTCAGCGCCGCGATACCGGGCACCACCTCGATGGGCACGGCGAGTTGCCGTTCGCGGGCCATCTCGAAGACGAGACCTGCCATGGCGTAGATGCCGGGGTCGCCGCCGGAAACCAGGGCCACGGTGCGGCCGGCAACGGCGAGCTCCAAGGCGCGGCCGCAGCGCTCCACCTCCTTCATCATCTCCGAGGACAGGACCTCTTTGCCCTCGAGAAGTTCCGGGATGAGCTCGAGGTAAGTACGGTAGCCGACAATGATGTCGGCGGCGGCCAGGGCCTTGCGGGCGGCCGGGGTCAGGTGGTCGAGGCCGCCGGGGCCGGTGCCGACCACAAAGAGCGTGCCCGGGCCAGGGCGAGAGTCAGATTTTTCCATTTTCGTTTCTCCACGAGCAGGGTATCGGTGCCGGCGGCAAGCAGCGCCGCCGGCTCGGCCACGGCCCGGGCGCCGGTGGCCTTGCGGGCGGCGGCGGATGCCATAACGCCGGGGACCTGGTTCAGTTGGTCTTTCGTATACAAAAGAAGGGGCCAGCGGTTTTCCGTGGCAAAGGCCAGAAGTCCGGCCTCGTCGGCTTTGAGGTCGATGGAGGCAAGCCCCCGCACCGAGAGCCGGGCAAGCCCCGCCTCCTCGAGCAGCTCTCCAAACGCCGCCTCGAGGTCGGACGACTGCACTCCCCGTCGGCAGCCGACCCCGACCACCAGGGTGGGTGGCCTGAAAACAAGGGTGCCGGCGGGCCAGCCGCTGCGGTCCGAAACCACCAGCTCGGCCTCTCCGGCTGCAGCCGTCGGCTCAAGACCTGTGGGCAGGGGGCCAAGCCCCGCTTCCGTGTAGACCCGCAGCCGGCCGTGGCTCACCAGGAGGCTGCTGGCCTCGGTCATTGTTTTTGGGTCGTCCACCTGCAGGCCGAGGTCCCGGGCCCAGAGGTCGAGGGCGGGCAGGCCCAGCACATCGGAGGCGGTGGTGATCACCGGGCTGCCGCCGGTGCGCGCCGCCACCTGCCGGGCCAATTCGTTGCCGCCGCCCAGGTGGCCGGAAAGCAGGCTCACCGCATACCGCCCGGCCTCGTCCACCACCACCACGCAGGGGTCGTACCGCTTATCCTCGAGGAGCGGCGCCACGGCCCGCACCACGATGCCTGCGGCCATGATGCAGACAAAGCCGTCGAAGTCGCGCCAGTGGCGGGCGAGGCGAACGCCAATCGGGCCCTCGTCCGGCACGGGTACCGCCCCGGGCAGCCCTGCGGCAAGCTGCCGGGCCAGTCTCTTGCCGCCTTCGGTGATGGCGAGGAGAGCGATTTTCATTCTTCGTCCCTGCCCCGCCGGCAGCCGTGGCTGAAGGCCGGGTCGTAGAGCTTGGAGGAAACGGGCGGCGGGCCCGCCGCCAGCACCCGGCCGACCACGATGAGCGCCGTCTTGGTGATTCCTTCCCCGCGAACTTGTTGCGCAATAGTGTCGAGGCGGCCGCGGACGACTTTTTCCTCCGGCCAGCTCGCCTTCTCCACCACCGCCACCGGGGTGTCGGTCGGGTAGCCGCCGGCGGCGAGTTCGGCCACCACCTCGTCGATCATGGCAATGCTCAGGAGAATGAGCATGGTTGCCCCGTGGGCGGCGAGCTCCGGCAGATTTTCTCTGTCTGGCACCGGGGTGCGGCCGCCGCGCCGGGTGATGATCACGGTCTGCGAGACCTCGGGCAGGGTGAGTTCCGCCGGTAGGGCGGCGGCCGCGGCGGTGGCCGAGCTCACCCCGGGCACTACCCGGAAGGGTATTTTTTCCAAGGTGAGCCGGCTCATCTGCTCACCGATGGCGCCGTATATCGCCGGGTCCCCGGTGTGCAGCCGCACCACCTTCCGGCCCTGGCGCCAGGCCGCGGTCATCAGAGCGATGACCGCGTCGAGGGTGAGCCCCGCCGAATCGTGGACCTCGGCCGCAAGCCCCGCCACCACCGCCTGCGGTACCAGGCTGCCGGTGTAGATCACGAGCTCGGCTTCGTCCAGCAGGCGCCGGCCTTTGACCGTAATCAGCTCCGGGTCGCCGGGCCCGGCGCCCACGAAAAAAATCGGATTGTCGGTACGCGGCGCCATCAGTTCTTCCTCACGATCAGGGTGGAAAAATAATGGGGCTCGCGGCCGGCAAGGGCGGCGAGATCCCGGTGGATCCGCTCTTCGCGGCCGCTCGACTGCTCGATGAGCACTGCCCGGTCGAGGAGATCGAGCTCGGTGAGCAGAGCGATGATCCGGTCCAGCACCCGGTGCACCTTCATCAGCACCACGGTGTCGAAATGAAGGAGCGTCTCCCGCAGGGCGCCGTTTTCGAAGGTGGCCGGCACCACCACCAGCCGGTCGTCGCCCAGGCAGAGGGGCAGGCCCACGGCGGCTGCCGAGGCGCCTATGGAGGAGACCCCGGGCACGATCTGGACGGCAAGTTCCGGGGCGATGTCAAAGAGCGTTTCGCACAGGTAGAAGCCGGTGGAGTAGATGGCCGGATCACCCAGAGTGGGGAAAGCGACGTTTTGGCCGGTCCGCAGCCGCTCCGCCACCAGCCCGGCCGCGGCCCGCCAGGCTTGCGCCACCTCCGGGTCCACCGGCTGGCCCATGTGGATCTTCTTCATCGGGAAATGGTGAACGAGGATTTCCCGGCCGTTTTTTTCAACGCTGCCGGCGGCGATATCCAGCGCCGTCGAGGCGCCTGCCTCCCGCGACGAGGGGGCAAGCCATACCGGGCAGGCTTCGAGCAGCCGTGCCGCTTTCAGGGTCATGAGCTCCGGATCGCCGGGGCCGACGCCGATGATGTAGAGGGTACCGTTCATTTTTTCCGCACTGCTTTGGGGTTGAGAGAAAGACCCGAGGAAATGCCTCTGGGCCGGTTAGTCCGACATGTCAGACGGGTCAGACGGGTCAGAGCGGTCCTCCGGCCACCTCTTGGCGCCGGTAACGATGGTGATCGGGTTGTATTCCTTCCGCTGGGTCTTGTTTGCACTGAATGTCCGGCGGCTGACCCGGATCTCGCTGCACTCCACGCGCAAACCGTGGTCGGCGAGCAGCCGGGGTGCCTCGGACCCGGTCTTTTCGGTCACGCAGTTGACCACGATCCGGCCGTTTTTGTGTAAACGTCCGGCGGTATGACTGATGATATCGGCAAGGGCGCCGGAGCTGCCGCCCACGAACACCCGGTCCGGAGCGGGCAGAACGGCGAGGGCTTCCGGCGCCCGGCCCGCCACCGGCGTGATGTTGAAAGCGCGTTGCCTCACGATGTTGTGGCGGATATTTACGAGCTCCTCCGCCTTCTGCTCGATGCAGAACACGGCAAGCCCGGGCGCCAGTCGGGCCGCCTCCACCGATACCGAGCCGGAGCCACCGCCCACGTCCCAGAGCACGCCCTCGGCGGGCAGCCGCAGGCGGTGCAGGGTCACGGCCCGCACCTCGTCCTTGGTGATCAGGCCCCGGCTGTGGCGGATTTCCGGTTCGGTCAGACCGAAGCGGCAGCCGTCAATCGGCGGGGCCGGTGTCTCCACCACCACCATATTGAGGTCGCCGAAGTGTCCTGCGGCGATGGTCTCGAGGTCGCCCGAGGTCAACCGCTCGTCTGGGCGTCCCAGGTTCTCGGCCACGTGGATCTTGATCTTCCGGCCAAGCTCGCCGGCGCCCACGAGCCCCAGGTAGGAGCCAAGTTTCGCGGCCAGCTCCTGGGGCGGCAAGCGCTGGTCGGTGAAGAGGATTGTCCTGGGCTGCGCCAGTACCCGGCCTGCCAGGTTGTGGTCGCTCCTGCCGTGCAGACTCAGGATGCGGGCGTCGTCCCAGGGCATGCAAAGCCGGGCGCAGGCCAGCTGCATTGCCGACAGGGCCGGCAGCACGGAAATTTTTTCCCTGCCGAAGCGGCTGATCAGGGTGCGGCCGATGCCATAGAAGAGCGGGTCGCCGGAGGCCAGCACCCCCACCCGCTGGCCGCCGCCGAGTCCGGCCTCGATGCTGTCGAGAGCCGCGGCCAGGGGGGCGATGGGCAGGAGGTTGGCGGCAAATTTTTCGACCAGCGGCCGGTGCCGGCTCGAGGCGACCACCAGGCCGCAGCCGGCCAGGATGGTCCTTTCCTTGTCGCCCAGCCCCTCTTCGCCGACGCCGATCAGTACTATCTCAGACATGCTTCTCCACCTGGGCGCCGCTGTTGACGAGGTACACGGTGACCGGCAGGCCGCTCACCTTTTCGGCATAGTCCCGGGCCCGGCAACAGACCGCCCGGATGAGTTCCTGTTCGCCGCTCCGCTGGAGGATTTCGTGGATGTGGCGGGCGGTGTTGGCCCCGGCCAGCTCGGCCAGCAGTTCCTCTCCGGCCCCCAGGCCGGCGAGCAGCGAGACCGCCTGGCCGGTTTCCAGGGCCCCGTGCCGCACGTGGGTCTGGGGAATCTCCAAGGCAGCCTTCACCAGTTTGGCCCACATGCCGGCCAGGTGAATGTGCCGGAAACCGCGGGCCGCCGCCGCACTGAGGGCAAACTGCAAATAGTCGCCCATCATCACGAAGGCCTCCTCGGGCAGGTGAAGCAGGGTCTGGGCGCCCTTTTCCGAGGTGCGGCCGGTGGCCAGCACCACCTGGTCGCAGCCGGCGGCCCGGGCCACCGAGAGCGCCGTGTCGATGGTGGCGGTCCAGGCCTCGGCCGACACCGGCCGCACGATGCCGGTGGTGCCGAGGATGGAGAGGCCGCCCACGATGCCGAGCCGGCCGTTCAGCGTTTTTTTCGCGAGCTCCAGGCCGTTCGTCACCGACACCGTAACCGTGAGCGGCCCGTAGCCGCTGCCGCCGCTCTCGGCCTTGGCCTCGGCCATGGCCGCCGCGATCATTTGCCGCGGCACCGGGTTCACCGCCGGCTCACCCACCGCCACCGGCAGGCCCGGCTTGGTCACGACGCCGACGCCTTCGCCCCGGCAGAGGAAAAAAGACCCCGCCTCGAGCGCGACACAGGCAGTCATGTTTTCCGGTTGCCCGGGGCGGATCTCGGCGCCGATCTCGGCGCCGTTGGTGACGTCCGGATCGTCGCCGGCGTCCTTCTGGATCGAGGCGAAGTATTTTTTTTCTCCCCCGCAACAACGCTGCTCGCTCCGCAACACAGCAAAGCGGTGCCGGCTGCCGTCGGGAAAGGGAATCTCCACCTCGGCCGGGCAGCGGCCGGTGAGCGAGAACAGGGTGGCTGCCTTGGCCGCCGCCGCCGCGCAGGCGCCGGTGGTGTAGCCGCTTCGCAGGCGCTTCGCCATCACGCCTCCGCCGCCAGCCGGATGAGGGCGTTGACGATGGCCACCGCCGCCGGCGTGCCGCCCTTCCTGCCGCGGTTGGTGATATAGGGGTATTGTTTTTCTTCGAGGAGCAGCTTCGACTCGGCGGCGTTCACAAACCCCACCGGCACCCCGACCACCAGGTCCGGGCCGCGTCCCTCGTCGGCCAGGGCCATGGCCTGGACCAGAGCGGTGGGGGCGTTGCCCACCGCCACGATCCCCACCCGGCTGTCGAGCCCCAACTGGATCGCCGCCTCGGAGCGGGTGCGGTTGTCTTTTTTCGCTTTCTCGATAACCAGCGGCTCGGCCAGGTGGCAGCGCACATGGCCGCCGAAGCGCTGCAGCAGGTGTTTGGAAACACCCGCCTCGGCCATGCCGACCTCGACCAGGATGTCGCGGCCGGCCCGGATGGCGGCAATCCCCGTCGCGATGGCCCGGGGGTGGAAACGCAAAGTCTCGGCAAAGGAGAAATCGCCGGTGGCGTGGATCACCCGCCGGACCACGGCGAAGGTGGCCGGATCGAAGGAGTGGGGCCCCAGCTCCGCCTCGATGATCCGGAAGCTTTCGGGCTCGATGTCGGCCGGGGCGATGGGACGCAATGGGATGCTCATGATCTGCTCCTGCAGGCCTCGACCAGGGCGCTGGCGCTGGCCGGGTTGGACGCGAAGTGGAGGTGGACGTAGCTTGCGAAGGTGGCGAGCCGGCGGAAACCGGTGCAGCCGCCCCCTTCGATTTCGTAGATCGGCTCGACGCCGGCCATGCCCTCCAGGGTGGAATAGTGGAACTCGTGGCCGCGCAGCACGGTACCGGCCGGGCCCAGGGGGCAGTTTTGCCGCAGCCGTACCTCGCGGTAGCCGAGGGCGGCCCGTTTTTTCTGGAGCTGGCCGCGGCCCGGGAAGACGCCGGCCATGGGATACGTTTTGCCCTCGGCGGTGGCCAGGCTCTCACCGAGGTAGAGCAGGCCGCCGCACTCGGCGTAGAGCAGGCGGCCCGAACGGCACCAGTCGCCGATCGCCCGCCGCATCTCGCCATTGGCCGCCAGCTCCTCGGCGTAAAGCTCGGGGTAGCCGCCGGGCAGGTAGATGCCGTCGAGCCCATCGGGCAGCCGGCGGTCGGCCACCGGGCTGAAGAACACGAGCTCGGCCCCGGCCGCCCGCAGCAGATCGAGGTTGTCCTCGTAACAGAAGGAAAAGGCCCGGTCGCGCCCCACTCCGATCCGCGTTTTTTGAGCCATTTTTTTGGCGTTCGGCTTCCCTTGTCTCCTCGGTGTGGCGGGCATGTCCGGTTCCCTGGAGGCGGGGGGCGTGTTGCATCGGGTGAGGGCCAGCAGCCGGTCGAGATCGACGGTGCGGGCCACGGTCGCGGCCAAGCGCTCGATCTGTGCCGCCGACAGCGGCTCCTCCTCGCCGGTCATCAGGCCCAGGTGGCGGCCGGGCACCGAAAAGTCGAGGTCGCGGTCCAGGTGGCCGATGATCTCGGTGCGGCAAAAGCGGCGAATGGCGTCGGAGACCAATTCCAGATGACGGCTGCTGCCCACCCGGTTCAGGAGCACCGCCTTCGGCGCCAGTTCCGGGTCGAAGGTTTCAAAGCCCTTCAGCACCGCGGCCACGCTCTCCGCCGCCGAGCCGACATCGAGGACCAGGAGCACCGGCAGGCCGAGGATTTTTGCAATTTCGCTGCTCGCCGCCCGGCCGCCGTCGAAGAGCCCCATCACCCCCTCCACTACCCGTACCGGGGCAGGCCGGAAAAAAAAGCTGCGTCGCAGCCAGTCGGCGCCGCACATCCAGGGATCGAGGTTGCGGGAGATGCGGCCGGTCACCAGCCGGTGCAGGCTCGGATCGATGAAGTCCGGCCCGCACTTGAAGGGCAGCACGGTTTCACCCCGGGCCTGGAGTGCCGCCATCAGTCCCAGGGTGACGGTGGTCTTGCCGCAGCCGCTGCGGGTGCCGGCGATCAGAAAGGAGGAGCTTCCCATGGCTTCAGTTCCTGGTTCCGACCTGTCCGGCATTGTCCGACCCGTCGGTCCCGACTCCGGCTCCCTTGCCACCGAAAAACTCCGGGTACAGAATACGGCCCACCACCTGGATGCCGTCCAGCAGCCGCGGCGTCGGCCGGGAGACGAGCTCCTCGTCGACCAGGAAGATGTTCTTTTCCCGCACCGCCCGGATGGCGCCGAAACCGGGTTCGCCTGCGATATCCTCCACCTGCACCGGGTTCATGCGGCCGGTCTGGGCCAGAAAGACGTCGATGGCCTCACCCCGGGCGAGGATCTTTTCCTTGCCGTAGGCGGCGATTGATGTGGAGCGCACCTGTTCGGCGTCGGCGGCCACGTTGACGCCGCCCGCTTCCGCCAGCACGAAGAGGGCCATGGAACCGGGGGCAAAAGTCTTCATCTTGGCGTGGATCGCTTCGAAGTAGACGTTTTTTTTGTCCGTTTCCGGAATTTGTTTAACCAGGTCGCGGATCGCCCCGAGCTCCCGGTCAAAGGCGGCGCGCATGGTCCGGGCCTCCCTGGCGCGGCCGGTGAGCAGGCCCAGGGTCTGCCAGTAGCCGAACATGCCGGTCACGGTCTGGGGCTGCAGGGAGACCACGGCGATGCCGGCCCGCCGCAGCTGGTCGATGAGTTCGGGGTAGGCCCGGGAGATCATCGGCCGCACCAGGACGAGATCCGGCCGGGCGGCGAGCAATTTTTCGGCATCCTCCCGGTAGCTGAATCTTTTTTTATCTTTTGCCTTTACCTGTTGCGGGAAGTCATCGCCGGTGCCGACGCCGATCACCTCGGCGTCGAGGCCGAGAGCAAAAAGATTTTCCGTATGGGCCGGGTAGAGGGAGATGATGCGGCGAAACGGCGCCTCCACCGTGATCGGGGTGCCGTCGTCGTCGGTCACCGTGGCCGGACCTGCGGCGGCTTGCCCGATAAAAAGGGCGGAACAGAGTGCGATCAGAAAGAATATGTGAAAAAGCAATTTCATGTTGTGTGTCCCTCGTTCGTTTCTTGGGTGGTTACTCTACCGTAACGGTAGGAAACCCGGGGCGAGCGGCTGAACGGGTCGTGGCTCACCCGGCAGTCGACCCCGAACACCGTCCCGATGGTCGAAGGCGTCAGCACCTCGGCGGTGGGGCCGGCGGCGGCCAGGCGGCCCTGTTTCAAAAAAAACAGTTCGTCGCAGTAGCCGCCGGCCAGATCGAGGTTGTGGAAGACGCCGATTGCGGTGATTTTTTTAGCCTGCACCAGGCCGGCCACGGTGTCGAGGATCCGCAGGGTATGCAGAATGTCGAGGCTCGAGGTGGCCTCGTCGAGCAGCAGCACCGTGGGTTCCTGAGCCAGGGCCCGGGCCGCTACCACCCGCTGTTTTTCGCCGCCCGAAAGTCCGGTCACCGAACGCTCGGCAAGGTGCAGGATATCGAGATCAATCATGGCCCGGTGGACGATATCGAGGTCAACGGCCGTGGGCGCGCCGAAGCGGGGCAGATACGGGTGGCGGCCCATGAGCACCACTTCCTCCACGGTGAAACCGAAATCGATCCGGAAATCCTGGGGCACCAGGGCCAGTTCCCGGGCCAGGAATTTTCGGCCGTAGCCTCCAAGCTCCTGGCCCCGATAGCTGATCGCGCCTCGCGCCGGTAGCCGCACCCCGAGGAGCAGGTCGAGAAGGGTCGACTTGCCGCTGCCGTTGGGGCCGACCACGCCGTAGAAGCGCCCCTCCATCAGGCTTGCGGAAAAATCCTCAAGCGCCGGCCGCTCGCCGTAACGGAAGGAGACGCCTTCCAGTTGGAAGAGATTCTGTTCAGCCATGCCGCCCCCCGTACCGTTTGCGGAAGAGCATGCAGAAGAAGGGGCCGCCCAGCAGCGCGGTGAGCACCCCCACCGGGATTTCATTGGGCAGCAGGGTGCGGCTTGCGGTGTCGGCGGCCAGCAGCAGGAGCCCGCCGCCGAGGGCGGCCGCCGTGAGCAGCCGCCGGTTGTCCGGCCCCACCAGGAAGCGCATCAGGTGCGGCACGATGAGGCCGATGAAGCCGATGATGCCGGACACCGAGACGCAGACCGCGGCCAGCAGCGAGGCAGCGACCAGCAGCCGGCGGCGCACGGTGCCGGTTTCCACCCCGAGGGCGGCGGCGTCCCGGTTGCCGAGGGCGAGCACGTTGAGATCCCGGCCGTGGTAGAGGACCACCGGCAGCACGACAAGGAGCGCCACCGCGAGCAGCGCGATGTGCTGCCAGCTGCGGGAGGCGAAACTGCCCATGAGCCAGAAGATGATCACCGACACCTGCTCGTCGGCCAGGTACTTCATGAAACTGACCCCGGCGGCGAGGATGGCGCCGACGATCACCCCGGAGAGGATGAGCGATTCGCGGCCCAACTGGCCGCCCACCGTGGCCAGCCGCAGCACCACGAGCAGGGTGAGAAGGGCGCCGGCGAAGGCGAAGAGCGGCACCGGTACCACGGTGCCGGCAAGACCGAGAAGGAGAGCGAGCGAGGCGCCGAAGGCGGCCCCCGACGAGATCCCCAGGGTGTAGGGATCGGCCAGCGGGTTGAGCAGGATCCCCTGGAAGACCACCCCGGCCAGGCCGAGGCCTGCACCCACCAGGAGTGCGGCCAGGACCCGTGGCAGCCGCACGTCGAGCACCACGAAGCCGTGCAGGGGCGCGCTGCCGGTATCGGGCACCGCCAGGCCCTGCAGCCGGGCAAGGAGAATCCGCGCCACCTCGCCGGGCCCGATCTCCACATGGCCGGCGGTGGCCGCCGCCACTATAGCCGCGAGCGTGGCCGCGGCCAGCAGCCCGATGAGCAGCGGGTAGGGGAATCGTCCGGGAGCCGCTGCCATCAGGCCACCCCCATGGCGAGAAACAGAAAAAACACCGAGCCGGCCAGGAGCAGGATGTCCCGTTTGGTGTAGCGCTGCACCACCAGGCCGCTTGCGGTGAGGAGCAGGACGAGGATGGAGAGAATGTCGGTGAAGAAGAGCCAGAAATCCGTCACGCCGCTCGCCTTGTGCAGGCCGTTCAGGAAGTCGAAGGGCTCCACCGGTTCTTTCTCGCTCTTCTCGATGCGGCCGGTAGCCGGCTGCAGCCGGTAGGTGGTCTTGCCGTGGGAGCCGTAGAGGAACTCGATGGTGTCGCGGTCAGGAATGCGGATCACCTTCGGGTCGTCCTGGCGGCCGATCCGTTTTTTGCACATGTCGAGCAGTTCCTGCAGACCGTCGGTGGCAAGCGGCTCCATGGCGGCGACCTCCCGGCTCGTCTTGGTGAAATAGCCGAAAGACTGGCGGTGGTTGAGCAGCAGGCCGGTGAGGGCGTAGAAGACCAGAAAGGCCGCCACCAGTAAACCGCACCAGCGGTGGATGCGCCGCCATGTTCCGCGGTCGAAGCGCATCAGTTGGTCCCCAGCCGCTTGAGGTTGGCTGCGATCTGCTTGATGAAGATTTCGTTAACCTCCGGGTTGAAGCCCAGGCCCTTGAAAAGCTCCTGGCCCTGGTATGAAGTGGTGACCGATTCCACCGTGAATCCCGCCTGCCGCAGTTCCAGGGCCCAGGAGGGCACCCCTTCGTCATCCGGCTCGTTGCCCATGATATCGTGCATCACGTGATCGCCAGCCACGTACATGAAGGGCACGATCCGGACTTTTTTGACTTTGCAGTTTGTCGCCTCGGCCAGGGTGCGGCTGCGGGTGAGCACACCGTCGACGCCGCCCAGGACGACCTGCGGGTACTCGTGCTCGAGATGCCGGGCGAGGCCAAGGTAGGTGGAGGTGGCGGGGTTGGCCGTCTCCGGGGTACCGTGGGCGGCAAGCACCGTGCAGCCTTCGGTGGCGGGCAGGAAGTCCGCTGACACCGCCTCGATGGCCTCGAACACCTGGTCCCAGGTGTGGAGCAGGGGGTGGCCGGTTTCGATGCGCAGACCGAGTTGTTCGAAGGCCGCCAGCGCCCGCAGCAGTTCGTCGTATTCCTGCCCCGGGAAGATGTGCAGGGGTTGGAGCACGATACGCCGGAAACCCTCGGCCTCGAGGTCGGCCAGCACCTGGGCCAGGCTGCGCAGCCGCTCTGGACTGCCCGCTTGCTGGAATGTGCGGTTGGCCCGTTCGCGCACGATCTCCGAGGTGAAGGCCCATTCGATCCGAAGTTTTTTCATTTCTTCCGGCAGCTCGCGGCGCAGCTGTTTTTCAAAAAAATCGTAGGTGGCCCGGGCCTTGGTGGTGGTGCCGAAGGCGGCCAGCACCAGGGCCGGTTCGTGCTGCAGGGTGCGGGTCATGGCCCGGGCCGGTGTCGGTACAAAACACCAGAAGAGCAGGACGGCAAAAAGGATGTATGCGGCG